>NZ_JBWKPU010000036.1:0-72060 GCF_059418405.1 Pseudomonas sp. GW821-FHT09A09 | reverse complement strand
CCCCCCCCCCCCCCCCCCCCCCCCCCCCCCCCCCCCCCCCCCCCCCCCCCCCCCCCCCCCCCCCCCCCCCCCCCCCCGTGCTCCTACAAGGGTATGTGGCAATCCGGTTATTCGGCGATCAGCCAATCCATCTGCCACCCACCCTGGGTCTGGCCAAGCTTCTTGGACAGCCACGGCAGTAGCTCGCGCAGTTCCTCTTCCAGGCCCCATGGCGGGTTGGCAATCGCCAGGCCCGAGCCGGTCAGGGTGTTGGGCGTGTCCAGCGGATGCACCAGCAACTCCACACGCAACAACTTTGGCGCGCCGGTGCCGGCCAGGTCCTGGTAGAAGCGACGCAACATGCGCTGGTCCTTCACCGGGTACCAGATCGCCGCAACGGTCTGGCGCATGCGGCCGACCGCCTCCTTGAGCGACGCCGCGCACCGCTGCATCTCGTCAAGCTTCTCGAACGGCGGATCGATCAGCATCAACGCGCGTTTTTCCGGCACCGGCAGTAAGGCACGCGGCACATGCCAACCTTCGCCCAGGTGCACTTTGACGCGACGGTCGCCCTTCATGTTGTCCTTGAGCAACACGCCGTCGTCCGGGTGTTTCTCATTGAGCAACACGCGGTCTTGAGGGCGCGTCAGCCGACGCGCCAGCTCCGGCGAGCCCGGGTAGTAGCGCAACTGGCCATCCGGGTTCATCTCGTGCAGCACGCGCATATAGTCGGCAGTCAGGGGCGGCAGGTCGCTTTCGCCCCACAGGCGCGCAATGCCTTCCAGGTACTCACCGGTGCGGTTGGCCTGGTCACCCTGCAAGTCGTACAGGCCGATGCCCGCGTGGGTGTCGAGGTAGGCGAACGGCTGCTCCTTGCGCGACATCAGGGCGATGAGGCGGGTCAAGGTCAGGTGTTTGAAGACATCGGCGTGATTGCCGGCGTGAAAGGCGTGACGATAATTCATGGTTGCTCCTGCGCAGGGGGCGAAGTTTACCTTCTACAGGGGCAAAGGTGCAGGGCTGCGTGTCGGGCGAGGCATATGCCGTAAACGCAGGCGGAGTACTTAAAACGGTCTAATCGGTTATGTGTGGGCGGGCTTGCCGGTGATGCGGGTGGCGGGGTATTACCTGCACTCCGCGCTGACGCTATCGCCGGCAAGCCGGCGCCTACGGTGTCGCGGCGCCCATGGAATCCAAGGAGGACAGTCACCATCATGAAAGACGCTACCATCGCCCTGCACCACGGCTTCAAGTCGGACCCGACCACCAAGGCCGTCGCCGTACCGATCTACCAGAACGTGGCCTTCGAGTTCGATAACGCCCAGCACGGCGCCGACCTGTTCAACCTCGACGTGCCCGGCAATATCTACACGCGCATCATGAACCCTACCAACGACGTGCTGGAGCAGCGCCTCGCCGCCCTCGAAGGCGGTATCGCAGCGTTGGCGGTATCAGCCGGCAGTGCCGCGATCCATTACGCGATCCAGACCCTCACCCGCGCCGGCGACAACATTGTCACCACGCCACAGTTGTATGGCGGCACCTACACGCTGTTCGCCCATTTGCTGCCCAGCTTCGGCGTCGACGTGCGCTTCGCCCGCGATGATTCTGCCGAAGCTATCGCCGAGCTGATCGACGACAACACCAAGCTGGTGTACTGCGAAAGTATCGGCAACCCCGCTGGCAATATCATCGACCTGGAAGCCCTGGCAACGGTGGCTCACGCCCGTGGCGTGCCTTTGGTCGTGGACAACACCGTGGCCACGCCGATCCTGTGCAAGCCCATTCAGTTCGGCGCCGATATCGTGGTGCACTCAGTCACCAAATACATCGGCGGCCATGGCAACTCCCTGGGCGGTGTCATCGTCGACAGCGGCACCTTCCCCTGGACCGACTACCCGGAGAAATTCCCCGGCCTCAACAACCCCGAGCCGGCCTACCACGGCGTGGTCTACACCGAAAAATTCGGCCCCGCCGCCTTCATCGCCCGCGCCCGCACCGTACCACTGCGCAATACCGGCGCAGCCCTGGCCCCGATGAACGCTTTCCTGCTGCTGCAAGGCCTGGAAACCCTGGCCCTGCGCATGGAGCGCCACACCGAAAACGCCCTGAAGGTCGCGCAGTTCCTGCAAGGCCATGCCGCCGTGGAGTGGGTCAGCTATGCCGGCCTACCGGACCACCCGCACCACGAACTGGCGCAAAAATACCTGCAAGGCAAACCCTCGGCGATCCTCTCGTTCGGCCTCACAGGTGGCTACCAGGCCGGCGTGCGCTTCTACGACGCACTGCAAATCTTCAAGCGCCTGGTGAACATTGGTGATGCCAAGTCCCTGGCCTGTCACCCCGCCTCCACCACCCATCGGCAGATGAACGAGGCAGAGCAGGCCAAGGCTGGCGTGAAACCAGAGATGATCCGCCTGTCAGTGGGCATCGAAGCCATCGAAGACTTGATCGAAGACCTTCAACAGGCTCTGGCCTCAACCCAGCTCTGAAGCCAGGTAGTCGGCCAGCGCTTCATGGCTGATACCCGGAGAGCGCGCGAAATAGGCGACCTTGTGCTGCAGGGTCGTCGGCGTGAAGGCGCTGTAGAGGTCGGGGCGCTGCTCTTCGAGCCATTGCAGCAGGTTGCCGATCAGGGTGTGCGGTGATTGCTCTGCCAGGTGTTCCAATAACGGTGCAGGTGCTTTCCACCAAGGGCTGGCTTTCGCAGCAGTGACCGGGCCAGCCGTAGTAGTCAGCGACTGGCCATTGATCAGGTAACGCTGGAAAATCGGCAATATTTCAGCCCCACACTGCTGAAGGATCGGCAGAACCTGAGCGCCATCCCAGAAACGCAAAAACACCTCTTGGCCGTCGGGCAGGTAGACCTTCGTAAGGCTTTGCAAATGCGCAGCCACGGTTTCCAACGAGCAGGACGATACCGCCAGCCAACCCCAGTCGGTTGATTCGGTGGTTGCTATCCAATCGAGAAAAGGACTGTCGGGTTCGATCACGGCGACGTAGGGCATTACCTCGGCCCATTCGGAATAGGCTGTGCCTGCCCAGATGGGTTGTGGCGACATTCCGACTGCGATTTTTCGCCAAACATCGACCGGGTTCACGTCGCTGGCCTTGCTTAGAATGACGAAGACATTCTCAACAGTCTGAAGCGGGCTGTGGGTTAACCAGATTTTTGGTAATAACTTATTCGGCATTAGGCATACCTCATTCAAAGTAAGATGCAAGCAGTGATTCGCCTTTTCAAACTAATTGCAGCCACGAACAATGCACCAATACAACTCCCCCCAAAAAACACCCACCTATCTAAAACCAGTCAACTTCTTCCCACCCCACAAGGCCCCCTATTAAAAGCAAAATTAAAACACCAAGAAATGAGGCCATTGAGCAAATACCGAGACTTCTCAAAACAACTTTTAGTGCCGTCGGAAACTCAGCATAGTCTTCAGCACTGAGACTCCCGTGCCTTATAGATTGTTTGGGAAAGGCGAAAGCCCCGATCACATCTCTTATGGCCCAAGATCTACTTATAGGGTCCCAACCAAGACTTTCATCTTGGCTTATAATCCGCCAACTACGCTTTAAGTTTTTCCGGATTTTTTCGATCTTAAAATAAGATAGGTATAACGCCCACACAGGCGTAATCAAAAGAAAGAAAGAACTCAAAAACATCAAGCACTGGTAAATAATCTTTGCTTCTTTAAAAGACAAAATCGAGTCAACAATATTGGAAACGTCAGCACCCATCATAAGTCAATGTAAAACCTCATAAAATTTCTCGCCTAATTTTTCACCTCTATTACCAGACAGCGTACTTACACTTGCCGTGGCGGCACCTACAACTACAAGCCCGCAAACAACCCCTCCGACACCTAAAGTACCGACCCCAATAACAGCACAAACAAACCCTGCGCTTGCGACACCTGCAGCGCCCCCCAGCGCGGCGCCAACGACCTCTCCCGTGAACTTCCCTCCCTCCATAAACTTCACTTTTTCACACTCCGCAGTTGTTCCAACTCGACATGTTTCCTTCACCTTCAACGCTGAGGCCGATGCCCCCAACCCGATACCGACAAAACCACCAACCTTCATGTATTGGCTCGCCCGCGCTACGCCCTTTATGTGCGTCGCATAACCGGGTATTCCTTCTGATACGCCCGCCTTTAACCAATGATGGACAAGGCTGCGACTGGAGATCCCCATGGCACTTTTCAGCTTCGGGTGATCGGGAATGCCAACGCCTTTACGCACCAGAGGTCCAAGACCGTTATCCAACTGGCTCAGCAAAAACTTTCGCTCCGAGAAGAACTCAGCGCCTTGCAGCTTTCCGCTTTTTTGGAACGTTTCCACATGAAGCCCCTCGAGGCGTTTAAGGGTTTTTTCAATATCCCCCAGGTGCTTACCAACCATCGTCGTCCCAACCCCCACCGCCGTAGACCCCTCCGCCAAAAAACTCCGAATGACCTCATGGTGCTCAACCATAAACGCCGCCTCCTCTTCACTCATCGGCGTCACTGCATCGTTCACCTCACGTGCCGCTTCCATCAGTAGCGCTTCTTCACGCGTGCATTTGCTGTTGAGCGGATCGCTAAGGACGAGCATCTGCCCCGGCTTGGCGTATTGCGTGAGCTGCGGATTGAGGCTGCGAAAACGCTCCAGGACGATCGCGCTGGGCGATTCGAACAGCGATTTTTCCAACGCATCCCGAGACATCGCGCGCTGCACGATATGAAACCCGGGTTCGACATCGGAGGCTTTACCATCAGCCCCCCCCCACCCCCTTACTACCGTGTTGCGTAACGTCGCACTGACCATCCTTGCAACGCTCGCACTCTTCGCAAAAGGGCGCGCTACGCTTCAAGCTGGCGACTTGCGCGGAGCTCAGAGGTGCGGGAATTACTGCCAGCAACTTCTCCTTGATCCCGGGCGTCAACGGTGAAGCTGGCGCAGCAGGCACCCCACCCAGCATGATCGGCACACTGCTGAAAATCCCTGCCGCCGACAACGTGATCGACTGCCCCCCGGCCTGAATCGTCACGATGGCGCCCGCATCAATCACGACGCTTTGCCCTGCCCCAATCTGGATGGTTCGGCCTGCACGCATCTGCTGCGAACCGCCGACCAGCAGGTGGTCATCCTGCTTGAGCTCAGTCAGGCGATTGCCGTGGGTGATGCGTTGTTCCTCACCTTGCAATTCATGGTGCGACTCACCACCCACCTTCACCTGGCGCCGGTTATCCACCTGCACCTGCTGGTCATTCAGCACATGCTGGTTCCAATCCCGCTGGGCACGCAGGTAGATTTCCTCAGCGCCTTTGCGGTCTTCAATACGCAGTTCGTTGTAGCCACCTCCACCGGGGCTGCTGTGGCTGCGCCAGATACTGCGGGTCTTTTCCGCTGGCAGGTCGAGAGGCACCGGGGTCGCCGCATTCGGCAGGCAGCCCATCACCACCGGCATGTCCAGGTCGCCATTGACGAAGCCCACCAGCACTTCCATCCCGACCCGTGGGATAAGCACCGAGCCGTAGCGGTCATGCGCCCACCCGGTGGCCACTCTCAACCAACAACTGGAATGCTCGTTGTACTCCCCGGCGCGATCCCACGCCATTTGCACTTTGACCCGACCGAGCTCATCGCAATGGATTTCGCTGTCTCCAGGGCCGGTGACCACGGCATGTTGATATCCGGCTACAGCCGGTCGCGGTTGCTCGGGCATCGGAGGACGAAAGAGCACATCCCAAGGTACGGCAACAAATTCATTGCGATAGCCCTGGCGAAACTCACTACCCGCCACCTCAGTCACCGCTTCTTCCAGCACCTGGGGTTGCTTGCCTTCGTGGGTGACCTGCGTCACCAGCCACAAGTCATTCCACCCTTCACGCGGGTGGCCTGCGAGCTTCAGAAAACGCCCGCAAAGTAATGCAGGCTCATCACCGTTGCCATGGGCCACGCGAGCGTCACTGCGGTGACGCTCAAGGCCCCGTTGCGCGAGGTACTTGCCATGGGCGCGATCACTGAAATAACCGGGATAGTCTTGCGCTTCCAGGCTGGGAAGCTGCTCGCCAGCCTGGACGCTTTCGAGCGCCAGGCGCGGCTTGCGGAAATCATAATCACGCAGGTTCAACGCCGTGGTGCGGGTTTGCAGTTGCACCGCAAAACGCTTGATCGCCGGTGTATCGGCCACCATCCCTGAACCGGGCATGTAGGGCGTGGCGTGATCGGCCTGGGCAAATACGGTTTGGTCATCACCGAACACCAGCAGGTGCCGTTCGGCTGAATGCTGGAAGTGATAGTGAATGCCCTGCTCGGCGCACAGCCGTTGGATGAACGCCAGGTCGGTCTCACCGAACTGCACGCAATATTCACGTTCCGGGTAGGTGCCACTCAAGCGGAACTCGAAGCGGTCGCTCTGAATGCCCTGCCCCGCCAATACCTGCGCAATAACCTGCGGCACGGTCTTGTGCTGGAAAATACGCTGGTGGCTGCTGTGGGCCAAATACGCCAGTTGCGGCACAAGACTGATCTGGTAACGCGTAAGGCGACGCCCGGAGTCGCCCTGGGCCACCCGGTAGACCTGGCCGTGGACGCCGTGACCTTTATCGTCAAAACCCAGGTACACCTGTCGATGCAGCAGGCTTTCCAGCTCAAGATCGGGCTGTTCGCCGACCAGTTCCAGGTCGAAACAGTAGGGCTGGCTGATGGCTTCGGTGCCGGTGAAACCGAACACCTTGAGCTCACTGGGCTCTCCATCGAGGGTCAGGGTAAACGCACTTTGATTGGCAGGAGCGAACATCCGGTGTTTCTCTGCGAAGGGTGGGCGACCGATTCTGCACCAGCTTTGCCCGGGCCTGAGCGGGCCGCTGGAAAATCAGTCGCGTCCTACGTTTGAAGTGCCTGATTCTTCATGTGCGGGGCGTCGTAGACACCTCGACGCCGTGCTAGCGTAACCGCCCCTCTTCGCACAATTGCCGGTAAAGAACATGGGTACACGCTACGCAAAAATCACTCTGGTCCTCGCCCTTGCCGCCTTCGCCAGCCTGGTCGCGTTCAACAACATCACCGACTACGGCTCCAATTTTGCCTTCGTCAAACATGTGTTGAGCATGGACACCACGTTTCCCGGCAACGCCGCCATGTACCGCGCCATCACCGCGCCCTGGCTGTGGCACGGCGCGTACGGCCTGATCATCCTCGGCGAAGCCCTCACAGCACTGCTGCTAGCCTGGGGCGCGCTGGCGTTGTGGCGCACCCGCCAAGGCAGTGCTGCTGCATTCAATCGCGCCAAGGTACGCGCCACCACCGGCCTCGCCCTCGGCTTTGTGGTGTGGTTTTTCGGTTTCATGGTGGTGGGCGGTGAATGGTTCCTGATGTGGCAGTCCCACCAATGGAATGGCCAGGATGCGGCCTTCAAGTTCTACATGGCGATTGTGGGCGTGTTGATCTTTCTCAACCAGCCGGACACAGATTGAACCGACCATAAAAAAGGCCCGCCATCCGTAGGATGCGGGCCTTTTTTCAACTCAACGGACGCTCAGCGCCCGACGAATCATTTGTTGAGGTTGTAGTCTTTTTCCGCAGCATCAAAACGCTCGACCATACCTGCCGTCGGCGCGCCCAGCTTGCTTACGAAGTAGATCGCCAGGCTGGCAAAGATGAAGCCCGGGATGATTTCGTACAGACCCAGCAAGCTGAAGTGTTTCCACACGATCACGGTGATCGCGCCGACCAGGATGCCGGCCAATGCGCCGTTGCGGGTCATGCCTTTCCAGATCACCGAGATCAGCACCACAGGGCCGAAGGCCGCGCCGAAACCGGCCCAGGCGTAGCTCACCAGGCCCAGGACGCGGTTGTCCGGGTTGGCAGCCATGGCGATGGCGATCAGGGCAACCACCAGCACCATCGCGCGGCCAACCCATACCAGCTCAAGCTGGGAGGCATTCTTGCGCAGGAAGGTTTTGTAGAAGTCTTCGGTCAGGGCGCTGGAGCACACCAGCAGCTGGCAGCTCAAGGTACTCATCACGGCAGCCAGGATGGCCGAAAGCAGCACGCCGGCGATCCATGGGTTGAACAGCAGCTTGGCCAACTCGATGAACACACGCTCGTGGTTTTCGGTGACCGGGCCCGCCACTTCCGGATGGGCCGAGAAGTAAGCGATACCGAAGAAGCCTACCGCCACGGTGCCGCCCAGGCACAGGATCATCCAGGTCATGGAGATGCGACGTGCATTGGCGATCGACTTGACCGAATCCGCCGCCATGAAACGCGCCAGGATGTGCGGCTGGCCGAAGTAACCCAGGCCCCAACCCATCAGCGAGATGATGCCGATGAAGGTGGTGTTCTTCAACATGTTGAAGTTGTCGGGGTTCTTGGCTTCGATGGCCAGGAAGGTGGTGTCGACGCCACCGGTGGCCAGCAGCACGATGATCGGCGTGAGGATCAGCGCGAAGATCATCAGCGTGGCTTGTACGGTGTCGGTCCAGCTAACAGCCAGGAAACCACCGACGAAGGTGTAGGCAATTGTCGCTGCAGCGCCGGCCCACAGCGCCGTTTCGTAGGACATGCCGAAGGTGCTTTCGAACAGACGGGCACCGGCCACGATGCCCGAGGCGCAGTAAATGGTGAAGAACACCAGGATCACCACCGCGGAGATGATCCGCAGCAGGCCGCTTTTATCTTCGAAACGGCTGGAGAAGTAATCCGGCAGGGTAAGGGCGTCGCCGTTGTGCTCGGTCTGTACCCGCAGGCGACCGGCGACAAACAGCCAGTTGAGGTAGGCACCGACGATCAGGCCGATGGCGATCCAGCTTTCCGACAGGCCGGACATGTAGATCGCGCCCGGCAGGCCCATCAACAACCAGCCGCTCATGTCGGAAGCGCCGGCGGACAAGGCTGTCACTACGCTGCCGAGGCTGCGACCGCCCAGGATGTAATCGGAAAGGTTGTTGGTGGAGCGATAGGCCATGAAGCCGATCAGCACCATTGCTGCGATGTAGATCACGAACGTGATCAGGGTTGGATTACTAACGCTCATAAGAGTGACGCCCTGGCTTTGTTTTTATGTAGCAGCGGTCTGTGAGACGGCCACCCGTTGACAACCGGGTAGACGAAACGGCGTGCCGCGCATTTATGACTGACGTTTCCCCAGGAAAGCCGTCAGCCGATGCACCGGCTCGTTGAGCCGGTTGCACCTAGGGCGCGAATGCTATTCAACAAAGCAAATAAGGTGCAACCTGTTTCTTGAGAATTAGTTGCACCTAAAGGTGTTTTACGGAAAACACCGCGTTTTTGCTCCTTTTCGGAGCAAGAACAGCCGATCTCAGAAGCAAATGCACCAAGGCACAGCGGAATCCGTCGAGCGTGTATTTTTTCCCGATCACGATCGAAAAATTCATGAACAAAAAGGGTTGCACCCGGTTGCACCTCCTCATTGGCAAAGCTAATCTTGCCGCCAGCAGATGCCACTCGGTAGTGGCACCCATGAGGATAAGAAAATGGCGACAACCACCCTTGGGGTCAAACTCGACGACCCGACCCGCGAGCGCTTGAAGGCTGCCGCGACCTCCATTGATCGCACGCCCCACTGGCTGATCAAGCAGGCGATTTTCAATTACCTGGAGAAACTCGAGGGTGGTGCAACCCTGACCGAGCTCAACGGCTTGAGCACCAAGGACGCTGACGACGCAGGCGAAGTCCAGACCGACCACGCCCACCAGTGCTTCCTTGAGTTCGCCGAGAGCATCCTGCCGCAATCCGTGCTGCGCGCCTCGATCACCGCCGCTTACCGTCGCCCCGAGCCGGAAGTGGTGCCGATGCTGATCGAACAGGCCCGTCTGCCGGCACCGATGGCCGAAGCCACCAACAAGCTGGCCGCCTCGATCGCCGAAAAACTGCGTAACCAGAAAAGTGCCGGCGGCCGTGCCGGTATTGTTCAGGGCCTGCTGCAAGAATTTTCCCTGTCGTCCCAGGAAGGCGTGGCGCTGATGTGCCTGGCCGAGGCGCTGCTGCGCATCCCGGACAAGGGCACCCGCGACGCGCTGATCCGCGACAAGATCAGCACCGGCAACTGGCAGCCGCACCTGGGCAACAGCCCGTCGCTGTTCGTCAACGCCGCCACCTGGGGCCTGCTGCTGACCGGCAAACTGGTCGCCACCCACAATGAAGCCGGCCTGACATCGTCCCTGAGCCGCATCATTGGCAAGAGCGGCGAGCCGATGATCCGCAAGGGCGTCGACATGGCCATGCGCCTGATGGGCGAGCAGTTCGTCACCGGTGAAACCATCGCCGAAGCCCTGGCCAATGCGAGCAAGTTCGAAGCCAAGGGCTTCCGCTATTCCTACGACATGCTCGGTGAAGCCGCCCTCACCGAACACGATGCCCAGAAATACCTGGCCTCGTACGAACAAGCCATTCATTCCATCGGCAAAGCCTCCCACGGCCGTGGGATTTATGAAGGCCCGGGCATCTCCATCAAGCTGTCCGCCCTGCACCCACGCTACAGCCGTGCGCAGTACGAACGCGTGATGGATGAGCTGTACCCACGCCTGCTGTCCCTGACCCTGCTGGCCAAGCAATACGACATCGGTTTGAACATCGATGCCGAAGAAGCTGACCGCCTGGAGCTGTCGCTGGACCTGCTGGAGCGCCTGTGCTTCGAGCCGCAACTGACCGGCTGGAACGGCATCGGTTTCGTGATCCAGGCCTACCAGAAGCGTTGCCCGTATGTGATCGACTACGCCATCGACCTGGCGCGCCGCAGCCGCCACCGCCTGATGATCCGCCTGGTGAAAGGCGCGTACTGGGACAGCGAAATCAAGCGCGCCCAGGTCGAAGGCCTGGAAGGCTACCCGGTGTACACCCGCAAGGTGTACACCGACGTGTCCTACATTGCCTGCGCACGCAAACTGCTGTCGGTGCCGGAAGTCATCTACCCGCAGTTCGCCACGCATAACGCCCATACATTGTCGGCCATCTACCATATTGCCGGTCAGAACTATTACCCCGGCCAGTACGAGTTCCAATGCCTGCACGGCATGGGTGAACCGCTGTACGAGCAGGTGGTAGGCAAGGTTTCCGACGGCAAGCTAAACCGTCCATGCCGGGTGTACGCACCGGTCGGCACCCACGAAACATTGCTGGCCTACCTGGTACGTCGACTGCTGGAAAACGGCGCGAACACCTCGTTCGTCAACCGCATCGCCGACCAATCCATTTCGATCCAGGAACTGGTGGCCGACCCGGTAGCCAGCATCGAGCAGATGGCCACGCTGGAAGGCGGCTTCGGCCTGCCGCACCCACGCATCCCACTGCCGCGTGACCTCTATGGCAGCGACCGCGCCAACTCGGCCGGTATCGACCTGGCCAACGAACACCGCCTGGCGTCGCTGTCCTGCGCCTTGCTGGCCACCGCTCACAACAACTGGAAAGCCGCGCCGATGCTCGGCTGCGCCTCCAGCGAGCAGCCCGCAGCACCGGTACTGAACCCGTCCGACCTGCGTGACGTGGTCGGTCATGTGCAAGAAGCCACCGTTCAAGACGTCGACAACGCTATCCAGTGCGCCATCAGCGCCGGCCCGATCTGGCAGGCCACCCCGCCCGCCGAGCGCGCTGCGATCCTGGAACGCGCCGCCGACCTGATGGAAGGAGAGATCCAGCCACTGATGGGCCTGCTGGCTCGCGAAGCTGGCAAGACCTTCGCCAACGCCATCGCCGAAGTGCGTGAAGCCGTGGACTTCCTGCGCTACTACGCGGTACAGGCACGCAACGATTTCACCAACGATGCCCACCGCCCACTGGGCCCGGTGGTCTGCATCAGCCCGTGGAACTTCCCGCTGGCGATTTTCAGCGGTCAAGTGGCGGCCGCACTGGCCGCCGGCAACCCGGTACTGGCCAAGCCTGCCGAACAGACTCCGCTGGTCGCCGCACAAGCCGTGCGCATCCTGCTGGAAGCCGGCATTCCGGAAGGCGTGCTGCAACTGCTGCCGGGCCAGGGCGAAACCGTCGGTGCCCGCCTGGTCGGCGATGATCGCGTCAAAGGCGTGATGTTCACCGGCTCCACCGAAGTGGCGCGCCTGCTGCAACGCAATGTCGCCGGTCGCCTGGACGCCCAGGGCCGTCCGATCCCGCTGATCGCCGAGACCGGTGGCCAGAACGCCATGATCGTCGACTCCTCCGCGCTGACCGAACAAGTGGTCATCGACGTGGTGTCCTCGGCCTTCGACAGCGCCGGCCAACGTTGCTCGGCCCTGCGCGTACTGTGCCTGCAGGAAGATTCGGCAGACCGTGTCATCGAAATGCTCAAGGGCGCCATGGCGGAATGCCGCTTGGGCAACCCGGAGCGCCTGTCGGTAGACATCGGCCCGGTGATCGACGCCGAAGCCAAGGCCGGCATCGAGAAACACATCCAGGCCATGCGCGACAAAGGCCGCAATGTGTATCAGGTGGCGATTGCCGACGGCGAAGAGATCAAGCGCGGCACCTTCGTGATGCCTACCCTGATCGAACTGGAAAGCTTCGATGAACTGCAACGGGAGATCTTCGGCCCGGTGCTGCACGTGGTGCGCTACAAGCGCAAAGAGATCGACCAGCTCATCGGCCAGATCAATGCGTCGGGCTACGGCCTGACATTGGGCGTGCACACCCGCATCGACGAGACCATCGCCAAGGTGATCGACAACGTCAATGCCGGTAACGTCTATGTGAACCGCAACATCGTGGGTGCCGTGGTGGGCGTGCAACCGTTCGGCGGCGAAGGCCTGTCGGGCACCGGCCCGAAAGCCGGTGGCCCGCTGTACCTGTACCGCCTGCTGTCGACACGTCCTACCGATGCGATCGAGCAATCCTTCGTTCGCGGCGACGCACTGGCCGCGCCGGACGTGCGCCTGCGTGATGCCATGAGCCAACCGCTGACCGCGCTCAAAACCTGGGCCGACAGCAATAAGTTCAGCGACCTGAGCGCCCTGTGCAGCCAGTTCGCCGCACAGTCGCAAAGCGGTATCACCCGCCAACTGGCCGGCCCGACCGGCGAACGCAACAGCTACGCCATCCTGCCCCGCGAGCACGTGCTGTGCCTGGCGGAAGTGGAAGGCGATCTGCTGACGCAACTGGCCGCGGTATTGGCCGTGGGTGGTTCGGCGGTATGGCCAGAGACTGACCTGACCAAGGCCTTGTTCCCACGCCTGCCGAAAGAGATTCAGGCGAAGATCAAGCGCGTGGCCGACTGGACCAAGGACGACGTGGTGTTTGATGCGGTTCTGCACCACGGCGATTCCGACCAGTTGCGTGCGGTGTGCCAGCAAGTGGCACAGCGTGGTGGCGCGATTGTCGGAGTGCATGGTTTGTCGCAAGGCGAGACAGCGATTGCGCTGGAGCGTTTGGTGATCGAGCGTGCGTTGAGCGTCAACACCGCTGCTGCGGGCGGTAACGCCAGCCTGATGACCATCGGCTAACTGCCAGAATGTGATTAACCCTGTAGGAGCCGGCTTGCCGGCGATGGCGACGGGTCAGCGACAGAGATGTCGACTGGCGCGGCCTCATCGCACGCAAGCCAGCTCCCACATTTACGGCTCACTGCCTCCCATCCGCGTTTTGCCCCTCCATCACCCAGATCAATCTTGCTATCCAGCCTCTATTCGCGCACTTAGACTCGGCCCTATTCCCACATAGGTAAGCCGCCATGTCCGAGACGCTGCTCAGTTCCCGCAATCTGGCTTTCGAGCTGTACGAAGTCCTTGATGCCGAAGGCCTGACCCAGCGCGAGCGGTTTGCCGAGCACAATCGCGAGACCTTCGATGCCGCCATCAACACCGCGCGCAGCATTGCGGAAAAGTATTTCGCGCCGCATAACCGCAAAAATGACGAAAACGAACCGCGCTTTGAGGACGGCAAAGCAATCCTCATCCCTGAAGTAAAACCCGCCGTGGATGCCTTCCTCGAAGCCGGTTTCCTCAACGCTGCCCGCAGTTTCGAGGCCGGTGGCATGCAGTTGCCAACGCTGTTGTCCCAGGCCTGCTTCGCGCATTTCCAGTCGGCGAACGCCGCATCCACGTCCTACCCGTTCCTGACCATGGGCGCCGCCAACCTGATTGAAAGCTTCGGCACCGACGATCAGAAACAACGCTTCCTGCAACCGATGATCGACGGCCGTTTCTTCGGCACGATGGCGCTCACCGAACCCCATGCGGGCTCGTCACTGTCGGATATTCGTACACGCGCAGAACCCGCGGCTGACGGCACTTATCGTCTCAAGGGCAACAAAATCTTCATCTCGGGCGGCGACCACCCGCTGTCGGAAAACATCGTGCACATGGTGCTGGCCAAGCTGCCGGACGCACCGCCAGGGGTAAAAGGCATCTCACTGTTTATCGTGCCCAAGTTCCTGGTCAACGACGACGGCAGCCTGGGCGCACGTAACGACGTGTTGCTGGCGGGCCTGTTCCACAAGATGGGCTGGCGCGGCACCACGTCCACTGCGCTGAACTTCGGCGATAACGGCAACTGCGTTGGCTACTTGGTGGGCAAACCGCACCAAGGCTTGAGCTGTATGTTCCAGATGATGAACGAGGCGCGCATCGGCGTGGGCATGGGCGCGGTAATGCTCGGCTACGCCGGCTACCTCTATTCCTTGGAATACGCCCGCGAACGCCCGCAAGGCCGCCTGCCTGACAGCAAAGACCCTACAACGGCACCCGTCTCGATCATTCAGCACGCCGACATCAAACGCATGCTGCTGACCCAAAAAGCCTACGTCGAAGGTGCGTTCGACCTAGGCCTTTACGCCGCGCGCCTGTTCGACGACACCACCACCCTGGCGACCGAAGCCGAACGCAAGCAAGCCCACGAACTACTGGATTTGCTTACGCCCATCGTCAAATCCTGGCCGTCAGAGTTCTGCCTCAAGGCCAACGAACTGGCGATCCAAATTCTCGGCGGCCACGGGTACACCCGCGAATACCCGGTGGAACAGTACTACCGCGACAACCGCCTGAACCCGATTCATGAAGGCACCCATGGCATTCAATCCCTGGATTTGCTAGGGCGCAAGCTGGCGCAAAACGGCGGCGCGGGCTTGAAACAACTGATCAGGCTGATCGCCGAAACCGGCGCCCGCGCCCAGGAATACCCGAGCCTGACCGCGCTGAGGGAACCACTGGAACAATTGGTCAACCGCCTGCAAAGCGTGACCCTCGGCCTGCTGACGGACCTCGCCCAAGGCAAGGTCAACAGCAGCCTGGCGAACTCGGCGTTGTACTTGAAAGTATTCGGGCACACGGTGATCGGCTGGCGTTGGCTGGAGCAAGCGATCCGCGCCGAAGAAGGGCTGGCCAAAGGGAATGCGGCCGACATGGCCTTCTATAAAGGCAAGCTCCAGGCCGCCCGGTACTTCCTGACCTGGGAAGTACCGGGCTGCCATCATGAACTGGCGATTCTGGAGGCACGCGACGATACGTGCCTGGGGATGCAGGATGAGTGGTTCTAAGGCTGTCCGATCGCCTTGGAAATCACATCGACCGTGGCGCTGACTTGCTCTTGGTAACGGTCGAGTTCCTGTTGGTGAGCCTGTTGCATTTCGATTTGCTCGGCGCACAGGTTCAGCGCGGCCAGTACCAGTAATTTGTCACCGATCAGCGTCGGGTACTTTTTCTTGGTGGTGGCCAGGGAGGCCTTGAGCATGGTCACGGCGTGCATCAGGGTCAGTTCTTCCCCGGCTGGCGCCTTGATCGAGTAATCCTCTCCGAGAATCGAAACGACCTTTATCCCTTCGTTCATGCGCTGACAGGCCCTGCACTCACACGCTCAACCAGCGCCTGGATACGCGCGGCGGTGGCGCTGTGTTTTTCTTCCTGTTCCATCAGGTTCAGTTGCAGGCTGTCGTTTTCATCCTTGGCGCGGGCCAGATCGGCCTTGAGGGATTCGTTGCTGCCCAGCAGGTCCTGATTCTGCTGTACCAGGTCGCTGACCAGTTGTTCCAATTGGCTGAGGGATGCTTCTAACATTTTGATTTCTCGGGCTTTTTCAAAGGGCGGTGACGATAAAGAAAATTCACCTCGGATGCCAGGGTTATCCCCGGCGCACAGCCCGTTTTTTAAGGGCCGGGCCGTACTTTCGAGCCTTAGTGACTGCATTTCCCGGATCTGGTTCCTGAATCCGCCCAACCCCTCGTCAGATGCGACAAAAGCGCGCGCCCCCTTAAGACTTTAGTCGCATGGCCGATAGGAGATGCACACCCCGTCTCATGGCCGCACGGATCGCGCTTCTCCCCAGGACTCCCGCATGTCACTTCGTAATATGAATATCGCCCCGAGGGCCTTCCTCGGCTTCGCGTTTATTGGTGCGTTGATGTTGTTTCTCGGTGTTTTCGCCCTGAACCAGATGAGCAAGATCCGCGCCGCCACCGAAGACATCACCCTGACCAGCGTGCCGAGCATTCGCGCCCTCGACGAGTTCACCCAACTGACCCTGCGCCTGCGGGTGCTGTCGTACCGCTTGCTGACCAACCGCGAACCGGATGTTCAGCAAAAGACCCTCGAAGCGTTCGATGTGCGCAACCAGCAGATCCGCACGGCCCAGGGCATCTACGAGAAGCTGATCGACAGCAGCGAAGAGCGCGCGACCTACGATGAGTATGTACGCCTGCTCGGCCAGTACCATCAGATCGAAGCGCGCATGAAGAGCCTGTCCCAGGCCAATCAAGTTGAAGAGCTGCGCGCCTTGCTCAACACCGAACTGCTGGCCAACTCCGAACAGGTCAACGCCGTGCTGACGCGCCTGGTGGACATCAATAACAAGATGGCCAACGCCACCAACCAGCAAGCCGAAGACCAGTACAACATGGCCTTTGACCTGGTCGTGGGCCTGCTGGTTGTCGCCACCGTGCTGACACTGCTGTTCGCCTGGCTGCTGACCCGTAGCATTACCCAGCCCATCTCCCAGGCGCTTGAAGCGGCGGAAGAAGTCGCCGAAGGCAACCTGACGCGCCCGATCAAGGTCGACGGCAACGACGAAGCCGGCCGCCTGCTGGCTGCCATGGCCAAGATGCAGGACAAGCTGCGCGACACCCTGCAACGCATCGCCGGGTCCGCCACCCAGTTGGCGTCTGCTGCCGAGGAGCTGAACGCCGTCACCGACGAAAGCGCCCGTGGCCTGACCCAGCAGAACAATGAAATTGAACAAGCCGCCACCGCTGTCAACGAGATGACCAGCGCGGTGGAAGAAGTCGCACGCAACGCGGTGAGCACCTCCGAAGCCTCGCGCAACGCCACCACCTCCGCCGGTGATGGCCGCGACCTGGTGCAGGAAACCGTCAGCGCGATCGAGCGCATGAGCGGCGATGTGCAAGCCACGGCGACCTTGATTGGCGATCTGGCCAACGAGTCCCGGGATATCGGCAAGGTGCTGGATGTGATTCGCGGCCTGGCCGACCAGACCAACCTGCTGGCCCTGAACGCCGCCATTGAAGCCGCCCGCGCCGGTGAAGCCGGCCGAGGGTTTGCCGTAGTGGCCGACGAGGTCCGTGCACTGGCCCATCGCACCCAGCAGTCCACCAGCGAAATCGAGCGGATGATCGGTAGCATTCAGGCCGGCACCGAGCATGCGGTGGATTCGATGCGCAACAGCACCGAGCGCGCGGAATCGACTTTGAATATCGCCAAAGGTGCAGGGCTATCCCTGGACACCATCAACACGGCCATCGTCGAGATCAACGAACGCAACCTGGTCATCGCCAGCGCGGCAGAAGAGCAGGCGCAGGTCGCGCGGGAAGTGGACCGCAACCTGGTGAACATCCGCGATCTGTCGGTGCAGTCGGCGACCGGCGCCAGCCAGACCAGTGCAGCCAGCAGCGAGCTGTCGCGCCTGGCAGTGGACCTGAACGGGATGGTCGGACGCTTCCGCCTCTGAAACCGACGCCGATCCCCTGGGGGAGCTGGCTTGCCTGCGATGGCGGTGGGCCAGCCTGCATCTCTTTAACTGGCAGACCGCTATCGCAGGCAAGCCAGCTCCCACATGGATCACTCCCACATTAGATCGACGTATGCCCTTAAAAGCTTTTTGACAGCGCAGCAATTCAACAGGTTAGAATCGCTGGCACGCAGACTGCATGGTCAGTTTGCGTCTCGTCCTTATTGCTCATGGAGTACTGCCTTTGAATGCGACGACCATCAACAGCCTGTTCTTGATCGGCGCGTTGCTGGTGGGTGCGAGCATTCTGGTGAGTTCTCTTTCGTCCCGCCTGGGGATCCCCATCCTGGTGATCATCCTGGCCGTGGGCATGGTCGCCGGCGTCGACGGCGGCGGCATCATCTTCGACAACTACCCGACCGCCTATCTGGTGGGCAACCTCGCACTGGCCGTGATCCTGCTCGACGGCGGCCTGCGTACCCGGGTGGCGAGTTTCCGCGTGGCACTCTGGCCGGCGCTGTCGCTGGCCACGGTGGGGGTGTTGATTACCACCGGCCTCACCGGCATGGCGGCCGCCTGGCTGTTTAACCTCAATATCATTCAAGGCCTGCTGATCGGCGCCATCGTCGGCTCCACGGACGCCGCGGCGGTGTTCTCGTTGCTCGGCGGCAAGGGCCTGAACGAACGGGTCACCGCCAGCCTGGAAATCGAGTCCGGCAGCAACGACCCGATGGCAGTGTTCCTCACCGTCACCCTCATCGACATGCTCGCCAGCGGCCAGACCGGCCTGCACTGGAGCCTGCTGACCCACCTGGTGCGCGAGTTCGGCATCGGTGGCATCGTCGGCCTGGGCGGCGGCTGGCTGATGCTGCAGATGGTCAACCGGATCAACCTGGCCACCGGCCTGTACCCGATCCTGGTGATCGCCGGCGGCCTGGTGGTGTTCGCCCTGACCAACGCCCTGCACGGCAGCGGCTTCCTCGCCGTGTACCTGTGCGGCCTGGTGATCGGCAACCGCCCGGTGCGCAGCCGCCACGGTATTCTGCATATGCTCGACGGCATGGCCTGGCTGGCACAGATCGGCATGTTTTTGGTGCTGGGCCTGTTGGTCACGCCCCATGACCTGCTGCCGATTGCCCTGCCGGCCCTGGGCCTGGCGCTGTGGATGATTCTGTTTGCGCGGCCGCTGTCGGTGATGGTCGGCCTGCTGCCGTTCAAGGCGTTCCATGGTCGCGAAAAAGCCTTTATCGCATGGGTCGGTCTGCGTGGCGCGGTCCCGATCATTTTGGCGGTGTTCCCGCTGATGGCCGGCCTGCCCCACGCACAGCTGTACTTCAACCTGGCGTTCTTTATCGTGCTGGTCTCCCTATTGGTGCAAGGCACCAGCCTGCCGTGGGTGGCCAAGCTGCTGAAAGTGACCGTACCGCCAGACCCGGCGCCGATCTCCCGCGCAGCCCTGGAAGTGCACGTCACCAGCGAGTGGGAGCTGTTCGTCTACCGCCTGGGTGCGGAAAAATGGTGCATCGGCGCAGCCCTGCGCGAGCTGAAAATGCCCGAAGGCACGCGGATCGCGGCACTGTTCCGTGGCCAGCAACTGCTCCACCCGTCGGGTAGTACCGTGCTGGAAGTCGGCGACCTGCTCTGCGTGATCGGCCACGAACATAACCTGCCGGCCCTGGGCAAACTGTTCAGCCAGGCTCCGCAACGCGGTCTGGACCTGCGCTTCTTCGGCGACTTCGTACTCGAAGGCGACGCCCAGCTGGGCGCGGTTTCCGCCTTGTACGGCCTGAAGCTGGAAGGTATCGACCCGGACATGCCATTGAGCAGTTTCATTACCCAGAAAGTCGGCGGCGCGCCCATCGTCGGCGACCAGGTGGAATGGAACAACACCATCTGGACCGTCGCGGTCATGGACGGGAACAAGATCGGCAAAGTCGGCGTCAGATTCCCCGAAGGAAGTCGCCCGGGCCCCGGACTCTTCCTCTAAACTGCGGAGCGACAATTCGCTCCCTTTTCTTCATTTTGCTCGACCGGTCTCTATGCCAACCCTGCGCACGTTTCTCGCCACTGCCCTGCTGGGCCTGACCCTTTGTGTCGGCACCGTTCACGCGGCCGACCCGCCCAGTGCCGACGCTATCCAGCAAACCCTGGACAAGCTGCCCGACCGCAAGCTGCCCGATGCCGACATGAAGGCGCTGCAAACCATCCTGCAGCAAACCCTGACGTACCTGGGCAACAAGCAGGATTACGAGCAGCGCCTGGTCGACCTCAAGCGCCAACTGGAAGACGCGCCGCGCCAGACCACCGAGAACCAGCGAGAACTGGTAAGGCTCAAGGCCACCAAAGTCATTCCGGTTGCCCAGCGTTACGCCACCCTGCCGGTGCCACAGCTTGAGCAATTGCTGGTGCAGCGCACCACTCAGCAAGGCGACCTGCAAAAAGACCTGGCCGACGCCAACAGCCTGACCATCGCCGCGCAGACCCGCCCGGAACGCGCCCAGACCGAAATCAGCAGCAGCCAGACCCGCATCCTGCAGATCAATTCGATCCTCAAGGTCGGCAAGGACAACGGCAAAACCCTCAGCGGCGACCAGCGCAACCAGCTCAACGCCGAACTCGCCGCGCTCAACGCCCTGATCCCGCTGCGCCGCCAGGAACTGGCCGGCAACAGCCAACTGCAAGACCTGGGCAACAGCCAGCATGACCTGGTGGTGGAAAAGACTGCACGCCTGGAACAAGAGATCCAGGACCTGCAAACCCTGATCAACCAGAAACGCCTGGCTCAGTCCCAGCAGACCGTGACCCAGCAGTCCATCGAGGCGCAAAAGGCCGGGGGCAGCAGCCTGTTGGCCACCGAAAGCGCGGCCAACCTGAAGCTCTCCGACTACCTGCTCAAAAGCACCGACCGCCTCAACGACCTGACCCAGAAGAACCTGCAGACCAAGCAGCAACTGGACACCGTGACCCAGAGTGATTCCGCCCTGGACGAGCAGATCAACGTACTCAAGGGCAGCCTGCTGCTGTCCAAGATCCTCTACAAGCAGAAGCAGGCCCTGCCGCGCCTCACCGTGGACCGCGACCTGGCGGACGACATTGCCAACATTCGCCTGTACCAGTTCGAGGTCAACCAGCAACGCGAGCTGATCAGCTCACCCAGCACCTATGTGGATAACCTGCTGGCCAACCAGCCACCGGATGACGTGACCCCGCAATTGCGCCGCACCCTGCTGGAACTGGCGATCACCCGCAGCGACCTGCTGGAGCGCCTGAGCCGTGAACTGAGCGCACTGCTCAATGAATCCATCACCTTGCAGCTCAACCAGAAACAGTTGCTCAGCACCGCCACGACCCTGCGGGCGACGCTGGATGAGCAGATGTTCTGGATCCCCAGCAACAAGCCGCTGGACACCGAGTGGCTGGAAACCGTGCCGGCGCACCTGAGCAAACAAGTCACCACCCTGCCCTGGGCCTCCAGCGTCAGCGAACTGTACGACGGCCTGACCCAACGCCCGCTGCTGTTCCTGCCACTGCTGCTGTTGATTGGCGCATTGTTGTGGCGGCGCAAGAACCTGTATCAACGCCTGAACAAAGTCCACCAGGACATCGGCCACTTCAAGCGCGACAGCCAGTGGCACACGCCCCAGGCCATCCTGATCAACATCTTGCTGGCCATGCCGGTGGCCTTGGGCCTGGCACTGTGCGGCTACGCGCTGCAGATCGACGCCCGTGGGCAAAACGCCAACCTGGGCGCAGCGCTGCTGCAGATCGCCCAGGCGTGGATGGTGTTCTACACCGCCTACCGCATCCTCGCGCCGGGCGGCGTGGCCGAACTGCACTTCCGTTGGGAAAAACCCCAGGTCGAATTCCTGCAAGGCTGGGTGCGCAAGCTCGGCCTGGTGGTACTGGCCCTGGTGGCCGTGGTGGCCATCGCCGAGCACCAACCGGCCGCGCTGGCCGACGACGTGCTGGGCATCGGCGTGGTGCTGACCTGCTACGCACTGATGGCCTGGCTGCTGGGTCGCTTGCTGCTGAACAGCCCGACCCACGAAAAAGCCTCGTTGTTCCGCAAGGCGGTGGGCCTGCTGTTTACCGCCCTGCCCATCGCGCTGTTTGTCGCCGTGTGTTTCGGCTACTACTACACCGCGCTCAAGCTCAGCGACCGCTTGATCAACACCCTGTACCTGCTGATGTTCTGGCTGGTGATCGAAGCCACCTTCGTCCGTGGCCTGGGCGTCGCCGCACGGCGCCTGGCTTATGCCCGCGCCCTGGCCAAGCGCCAGGCGGCCAAGGAAGCCGGCGACGGTGAAGCAGTGATCGAAGAACCGACCCTGGACATCGAGCAGGTCAACGAACAGTCCATGCGCCTGATCCGCCTGGCCCTGCTCGGCGGCTTTATCGCGGCGCTGTACTGGGTGTGGAAAGACCTGATCACCGTGTTCTCCTACCTGGACAACGTGACCCTCTACGAATACACCAGCGGCACCGGCGCCAATATCAGCATGGTGCCGATCAGCATCGGCGACTTGCTCGGTGCGTCGATCATCGTCGGCATCACCTTTGCCCTGGCGCGCAACTTGCCCGGTTTGCTGGAAGTGTTGGTACTGTCCAAGCTGGACCTGGCCCAGGGCAGTGCCTATGCGACCACCACGCTGCTGTCCTATGTGATTGCCGGCGTGGGCTTCGTGTCCACCCTGTCCACCCTCGGCGTGAGTTGGGACAAGTTGCAATGGCTGGTGGCGGCGCTGTCGGTGGGGTTGGGCTTCGGCATGCAGGAGATCTTCGCCAACTTCATCTCCGGCATCATGATCCTGTTCGAGCGCCCGGTGCGGATTGGCGACACCATCACCATCGGCAACCTGTCGGGCACGGTGAGCAAGATCCGCATCCGCGCCACCACCATCACCGACTTCGACCGCAAGGACATCATTGTCCCGAACAAGACCTTCATCACCGGGCAGTTGATCAACTGGTCGCTGACCGACACCATCACCCGCGTCACCCTGAAACTTGGCGTGGACTACGGCTCCGACCTGGACCGCGTGAAGGAACTGCTGCTCAAGGCCGCCCGCGATAACCCACGGGTACTCAAGGAGCCGGAACCCCACGTGTACTTCCTCAACTTCGGCGAAAGCACCCTCGACCACGAACTGCGCATGCACGTGCGCGACCTGGGCGACCGCAACCCGGTGATCGACGAAGTGAACCGCTTCATCAACCGCGAGTTCAAGAAAGAGCACATCAACATTTCGTTCCGCCAGATGGAGGTCTACCTCAAGAACCTCCATGGCCAGGAATACAAACTGGTGGAAGTCGACACCCCGGCCAAGCCCGCCAACGACGGCGGCGTGCAGGAACCACCGCCGAGCAAACTCGACTAACCGCGCTATCCCCAGCAGAATGCTCGGACATTCTGCTGGAGATGGCCGGTGAAAGCCCTCGACGAACTGACCTTCGACAACCGCTTCGCACGCCTGGGCGACGCGTTCTCGACCCACGTATTGCCTGAACCCCTCGATAACCCACGCCTGGTCGTGGCGAGCGAGGCTGCCATGGGCCTGCTCGACCTTGACCCGGCCGTGGCCGAAACACCGGTATTTGCCGAGCTGTTTGGCGGCCACAAACTGTGGGCCGAGGCGGAACCGCGGGCGATGGTCTATTCCGGGCATCAGTTCGGTGGCTACACCCCGCAATTGGGCGACGGCCGTGGCCTGTTGCTGGGCGAGGTGTACAACGCGGTCGGCGAGCACTGGGACTTGCACCTCAAGGGCGCTGGCATGACGCCTTACTCACGCATGGGCGATGGCCGCGCCGTGTTGCGCTCCTCGATCCGCGAGTTCCTCGCCTCCGAAGCGCTGCACGCGCTGGGCATCCCCAGCAGCCGCGCGCTGTGCGTGATCGGCTCCGACACCCCGGTATGGCGCGAGAAACAGGAACGCGGCGCGATGGTGCTGCGCATGGCGCCCAGCCATATCCGCTTCGGGCATTTCGAATATTTCTACTACACCAAGAAGCCCGAACAGCAGGCGCTTCTGGCCGAGCACGTATTGAACCTGCACTACACCGAGTGCCGCGAACAGCCCGAGCCGTACCTGGCGATGTTCCGCGAAATCGTCGAACGCAATGCCGAGCTGATCGCCAAGTGGCAGGCATACGGTTTTTGCCACGGCGTGATGAACACCGACAACATGTCGATCCTCGGCATCACCTTCGACTTCGGGCCGTTTGCGTTTCTGGATGACTTTGACGCGCACTTCGTCTGCAACCACTCGGACCATGAAGGGCGCTATTCCTTCAGCAATCAGGTGCCGATCGGGCAGTGGAACCTCAGCGCACTCGCACAGGCATTGACGCCGTTTATCAGCGTCGATGCGTTGAAAGAAGCGCTGGGGCTGTACCTGCCGCTGTACCAGGCGAACTACCTGGACTTGATGCGGCGCCGACTGGGGCTGACCACCGCCGAAGAGGATGACCAGCAGTTGGTAGAGCGCTTATTGAAGCTGATGCAGAACAGCGGCGTGGACTACACCCTGTTCTTCCGGCGCCTGGGGGATGAATCGGCGGCGCTGGCCGTGGCGCGGTTGCGTGATGACTTTGTCGACCTGGCCGGGTTTGACGCCTGGGCCGAGCAGTACAAGGCACGCGTTGCACGGGATGGTGACTACAGCGAGGAACAGCGCCGTGCGCGAATGCATGCGGTGAACCCGCTGTATATCTTGCGCAACTACCTGGCGCAAAACGCTATCGCGGCTGCCGAGTCCGGGGATTACAGCGAGGTGCGGCGACTGCATGAGGTGCTCTCCAAGCCATTCGAGGAGCAAGCGGGGATGGAGCAATACGCACAACGGCCACCGGATTGGGGCAAGCATTTGGAAATCAGCTGTTCGTCCTAAGCAGACGTTCACCCAGCGCTTCGATCACCGTCAGATGAACATATCCACCGGCACCTTGAAGAACTCCGCCAGCCAACGAATCTGCCGAACGTTGAGCTGGCGTTTTCCACTCAGTATTTCCGAAACAACCGATTGAGCGCCGACTCCAGGCAAGTCACTTTGTGTCAAACCATGCTCCTGCATCATTGACCGTAATACGTCGACACCGCTCGCTTCGGGCATTGGCCAATGCTCCACGTCATAGGCCTCAACCCAATCACCGATGATATCGACCAGCCCCATCAGCGGATGGGCTTCATCCTCGCCAACGATATCCAACAACTCATCCAGCGCTGCCACCAGAACATCGTAGTCAGCCTCGGTTTTAGGCTTGCGCAGCAGAGGCGCCACGTATTGCCAATGCTCAGCTACTTGCTCGATCAATGCTGTCACTGCACTTACTCCTTCCACTTACCCTGGTCATATTCCCGGTGGTCCAGCACGTGCCGGATATAGAGGCGTTGCATTCGATAGCGCACAACCGCAATGAGCCGTAATTTGTTGCCACCGATATTGAAGACGTGCAACGCGCCTACCTTGTCCAATGCGGGGAAAACCGATCTCAACGCTGCAAAATCCTCAGGGCTGATGACTTTGACCTTCCGATACCACTCATCCAATGCACTGGCCGAATAGGGCCATTTTTCCTTGGCATTTCGAATTTGCTTTGCACTGATCACTCGCATGCAACATCCCTATCGCATCTTGCTATGAAGGTTAATCCCGAACGCCAACTATCGCAATTTGCTATAGCCTCGAACGGACCAATGGTGCTTTGTCGAACACGCCTTCAGAGCCTAGATAGACAAACGCAATCGCCACCGAAAAATCTGTGAGCATATGCAACGCCAACCTGAACTTGATAATGCTCGGAAACGACTCCAAATAAGACCTTCCTGGTCTGTTTTGTTGGAGCCTCCATGTCCGAACCTCTTGTCATCCCCTGCCCCCATTGCAACGGCCTCAACCGCATCCCCGGCGAACGCCTGGGTGATGCGCCCAAGTGCGGACGCTGCAAGCAGCCGGTGTTGTTGAACAAGCCGTTTGAGCTGAAACAAGGCGACTACGCCAGCCAGATCGAGGGCGATCTGCCGTTGCTGGTGGATGTATGGGCTGATTGGTGTGGGCCGTGTAAATCGTTTGCGCCGGTGTTTGAGCAGGCCGCTGGCCAGTTGGCGGGCAAGTGCAGGCTGGCCAAGCTCGACAGCGAGGCGAATCAGCAGTTGTCCGCGCAGTTGGGGATTCGCTCGATCCCTAGTTTGATTCTGTTCAAGAACGGCCGCGAAGTGGCGCGCCAGAGTGGGGCATTTCCGTTGCCACAACTGATGAGCTGGCTGCGTAGCCAAGGCGTGTAAACAGATCAATTGTAGGAGCCGGCTCGCCGGCGATAGCGATCTCGAGGCAGCCATCGCCGGCAAGCCGGCTCCTACAGGGGAGTGGGCTGCCTTTGAGGTCAGGCGTTTTCCAGCAGGTTGTGCAACTCCACAAACTGCTGCGTCAGCTTGTGCCGTGGGTCCAGGTGGATCAGCGGCTTGCTCTCCTGGTGCGACTCACGCATGCGCACGGAACTGGCCAGGTACACCGGTAGCACCGGCAACCCCTCTGCAATCAGCTCATCGAGCATCTGCTGCGGCAAACTCGCCCGGGCCTGGAACTGGTTGACCACGATGCCTTCCACTTCGAGGCCTTCGTTGTGGTCTTCCTTCAATTCTTCGATTTCTGCCAGCAGCCCATAGAGGGCCTGGCGCGAAAAGCTGTCGCAATCGAAGGGGATCAGCACACGATCAGCGGCAATTAATGCAGAAACCGCATAGAAGTTCAGCGCTGGCGGGGTGTCGAGGTAGATCCGGTCGTAATCCTCACTCAGATCATCCAGCAGCTTTCGCAGCTTGTTGATCTTGTGCTTGGCCTCGAGCTTGGGCTGCAGGTCTGCCAACTCCGGGGTCGCGGTGATGACGTGCAGGTTGTCGAACGGGGTTTCGTAGATGTCGACCTTGTTCTTCTTGGAAAACGGCCCGGAAGACAGGGTTTGCTTGAAAAAATCCGCGATCCCCATGGGGATATCGTCGCCAGTCAAGCCAGTGAGGTACTGGGTTGAGTTGGCTTGTGCATCGAGGTCCACCAATAGGGTTCGATAACCTTCGCTGGCGCTGACAGCCGCCAGGTTGCAGGCAATGCTGGACTTGCCAACGCCGCCTTTCTGATTGAACACCACACGCCGCATGGAAAAACCTCCGTGTATCAATGAATGTCCGAGTGTAGAGGGCAAAAGCGCCTGTTAGCTACCTCGTTCATCCATGCACTGCTGCATCAGCGGTCCTTTATGCTTCCACTGTCATACGTCACCGACAGATTAAAAGGAACGGTCCGACAATCCAGTCAGGCCCTTGGTAAAGGACAATCTGTAAATCTTTCCAAGCAAATTGTAATCAGCCGTGAACAAATCTTTACCAAAGTTTGCTAGAACCCCACGGCACCGGGATAATGCGCGCCATTCGGCCATTGCTCCCTGTCCCGGTATTCGGGGCCAACAGCCGCACATGGAAGCCCGCAGGGGCGGGATAACTTCTCAGTGATCACTTTCAACATCGCCCAATGGCGCGCCTGGGCCCCTGGGCTCGAAAGCGCGGACGACTGGCATGCCTGGTGCCGGAACCCGGTGTTGCTGCACGACAACCAAGCCTGCCCCGACGTGTCATTCCTGCCGGCCATGCAGCGCCGTCGCCTGAGCCGCCTGGCCCGCATGGCGTTCAGCGTGGGCTGGCCACTGGCCGATGGCCTGCAGGACCTGCCGCTGGTGTTCATATCCCGTCACGGCGAAACCCCGCGCACCCTCGACATCCTCACGGACCTGGCCAACGACCAGCCGCTGTCGCCGACCCAGTTCAGCCTGTCGGTGCACAATGCGGTAATTGGCCTGTGGTCGATCCTGCGCAACGAAACCAGCGAAATGACCGCCCTCGCCGCCGCAGGCGACGGCCTGGAACACGGCATGCTCGAGGCCGCCGCCCTGCTCAACGACGGCGCCCCGGCCGTCTTGCTGGTGATCACCGAAGAACAGCCGCCCGAGGCCTATGCCAGCTGGATCCACGACGTGCCGTTCCCCTACGCCCTCGGCCTGCTGCTCACACCGGGCGACGAGTGGCAGCTGGAACTCGGCACCGGCACTGTCCAACCCACTCAAACCCAGTGGCCTCACGCCCTGAACCTGCTGCGCACCCTGCTCACCGAACAGGTCGCCTGCCAACATGCCTGGAAGAACCGCGTATGGAACTGGCAACGCAAGCCCTGACCGATAAACCCCGGGACGCCTACTACTGGCGCCTGTTCGCCACCGCCGCCAGCTTTGCGCTGTTCGGCTTCGGCGGGCTGTGCCTGCGTTTGCTGGTGTTTCCACTGCTCAGTTGCCTGCTGGGGGACGCTGCAAAACATCGCCGCCGCGCCCGCCACACGATCAGTTGGCTGTTCTGGCTGTTCATCCGCCTGATGCAGCGCGTCGGCGTGTTGACCTACAGCGTCGAAGGCGCGGAAAACCTCGGCCGTCCGGGCCAGATGATCATTGCCAACCACCCGTCGCTGATCGATGTGGTGTTCCTGATCGGCCTGGTGCGCCAGGCCAACTGCGTGGTCAAGCAGAGCCTGTGGCAGAACCCCTTTACCCGCGGCCCCGTGCGCGAAGCCGGTTATATCAGCAACGACGGCAGCGCCGAGATGCTCGACGCCGCCGCCGACGCCCTGCGCACGGGCCAGACCCTGATCATCTTTCCCGAAGGCACCCGCACCACGCCCGGCGCAGCGCCTGCCTTTCATCGTGGCGGCGCCGCCATCGCGCTGCGGGGTGCGACAATCATCACCCCCGTGGTGATCAAGGTCAGCCCGACCACGCTGACCAAGGCCGAACCCTGGTATCGCATCCCAAAATGCCGCGTGCACTTCAGTTTGCGGGTGGGTGCCGATATAGAACCACAGGCGTTCGCCGCAATGGGCCCCGCGCCCCAGGCTTCACGCAAGCTCAACGATTACCTGCATCACTATTTTATTAAGGAGCTCGCCGAAGATGAGCGACAGACACCGCCTTGAGCACGACATAAAGACGCTGATCATCGAGGCCCTGGGCCTGGAAGACATCAGCGCCGACGACATCGGCAGCGAGCAGACCCTGTTCGGCGAAGGCCTGGGCCTGGATTCGGTAGATGCCCTGGAGTTGGGCCTGGCGATCCAGAAAAAGTACGGCATCAAGATCGATGCCGACGCCAAGGACACTCGCAATCACTTCACCAACGTGGCCAGCCTCGCGGCATTCGTCACGGCCAGACAGGCAGCTTGAGACCGGACCATGCAAACTCGTGACGATATTTTCAACACCCTGCGCGATGCCTTGGTGGAACTGTTTGAACTGCCTCCGGAACGCGTCACCCTTGACGCCAACCTGTACCAGGACCTGGAAATCGACAGCATTGATGCCGTGGACTTGATCGACCATATCAAGCGCCAGACCGGCAAGAAGATCGCCGCCGAAGAATTCAAGGCCGTGCGCACCGTGAACGATGTGGTTGAGGCGGTGTACCGTCTGGTCCAGCCTGCCGCATGAGCCGGCTGATCGGCCTGGGCCTGCTGCTGGCGGGCCTGCTGTACCCTTTTGCGGTGTATTACGGCACCGAACACTTCGCGCCGTGGCAATTCGGCCTGCTGCTGGGCAGCCTGTGGCTGTTGCGCGCGATCACCGGCGCACGCCGCCCCGGCGGCCGCTGGATGGCCGTGGCGATCATCGTGTTCTGCCTGCTGCTGGCCTGGTTCGACAACCCGCACCTGCTGCGCTGGTACCCGAGCCTGGTCAGCGCGTTCATGTTGTCGCTGTTCGGCTTGAGCCTCAAATACGGCCCGCCGATGGTGGAACGCCTGGCGCGCATGACCGACCCGGTGCTGCCGCCCCACGCCATCGTGTACACCCGCCAGGTAACGGTGGTGTGGAGCGTGTTCTTTCTGTGTAATGGCCTGCTCGCCGCCGCCCTCACCCTGTGGGCGCCGCTGAGCTGGTGGACGTTGTACAACGGCCTGATCGCCTACGGGTTGATGGGGCTGTTGTTTGCCGTGGAATGGCTGATACGACAAAGGGTTCGAGGCCGCGTATGAATGGATTGAAACTTGAGCACTTGCTGCTTGAGCCGCTGGAACAGCGTCCGGTCACCACCGAACCTGACATGAATCATGCCCAGCTGTGGGCGCACGCCCTGAGCCTGGCCGCAGGCCTGCAAGCGCGCGGTATCCAACGCCTGGCCGTGTACCTGGAAGACGCCGGCCACTTGGCGATTGCCCTGCTCGGCGCCTGGCGCGCCGGGGTCAGCGTGCTGCTGCCTGCCGACCTGCAACCGCAAACCCGCCAACGCTGGGATGAGGCCGTCGACAGCTGGCTGACCGAAGCCGCCGACCTGGACGCGCTGTACCAAGCCCCCTTAAGCGCCGCCGCCCTCGACCTGGACGCTTGCCAACTGAGCCTGTGCACCTCCGGCTCCAGCGGCGAGCCCAAGCGCATCGACAAGACCCTGCGCCAACTGGCCAATGAAGTCGAAGCGCTGGAAGCCCTGTGGGGCCCGGACCTCAAGCGCGCCTGCATCATCGGCAGCGTCGCCACGCAGCACATCTACGGTTTGCTGTTCCGCGTGTTGTGGCCGCTGTGCGCCGGCCGCACCTTTGTGCGCAAGCAACTGGCCTTCCCCGAAGACTTGCAGCGTGCCAGCCGCGAACACACGCAGTTCGCCTGGGTTGCCAGTCCCGCCCTGCTCAAGCGCATGGGCGACAACCTCGACTGGCCGGCGCTGAGCCAGGTATCCCGGGTGTTTTCGTCGGGCGGCGCCTTGCCCGTGGAAGCGGCGGGCGAGCTTTACGACCGCTTGCAGCAATGGCCGACGGAAATCCTCGGCAGCTCCGAGACCGGCGGCATCGCCTGGCGCCAGGGCGCACAACCCTGGCAGCCGTTTGCCGACGTGGTGCTGAGCCAGGATGCCGACGGCGCCCTGCGCATCGCTTCGCCTTACCTGCCTGCCGGCCATATCGAACAGACCGCCGACGCGGCGCGCATTCATGCCGATGGCCGTTTCGAGCTGCTCGGGCGCCTGGACCGCATCGTCAAGCTGGAAGAAAAACGCATCTCCCTGCCCATGCTGGAGCAGGCGTTGATGGCCCACCCGTGGGTCGCCGACACCCGCTTGGGTGTGGTCCAGGAAAACCGCGCATCCCTCGGCGCACTGGTGGTGCTCAGCGCCGATGGCCTGCACGCCTTGCGCAATCAGGGCCGTCGCGCCCTGACTCAAACCCTGCGCCAGCACTTGAGCCAGCATTGCGAGGCGCTGGCCTTGCCCCGTCGCTGGCGTCTGCTGCGCCAGTTACCCCTGAACAGCCAAGGCAAATTGCCCCAGGCGCAGGTCGAGGCGCTGTTGCTGGCGCCACGCCCGAAAGCCCCGGAAGTGCTGGAACAGGTGGAAACCGATGGCGAATGGACCTTGCAACTGAGCGTTCCGCCGGACCTGGCCTATTTCAGCGGGCACTTCCCGGTCACCCCGGTGTTGCCGGGCGTGGTGCAGGTGGAATGGGCGTTCAATCTGGGCCAGCAATTGCTCGGTCTGCCGCCGACCTTTGCCGGGATGGAAGTGCTCAAGTTCCAGCAACTGGTGCGCCCGGGCGATGTGATCGAACTGCACCTGCGCTTCGACCCGGAACGCGGCAAGTTGTACTTCGCCTATCGCAATGGCGTCGCGGCCTGCTCCAGCGGGCGCATTCAACTGGAGGCTACGCATGTGTAGATCTGGTGAGCGCTTCGCGCTCAATCGCGGGCAAGCCCGCTCCCACATTGGGTCTGCGCCAGCCACAGATCTCCTACACACAGCCGATCAAATGTGGGAGCTGGCTTGTCGGATCGCCGCACCGCTGCGATGCTGGCGACCCGATCCATCAAGAGCCGGCGATCATGCATAACCCCTGTGCCCTGATCCCGGTCTACAACCACGAAGCCGCCGTGCCGGCCGTGGTCCACAGCCTGTTGGACAGCGGCCTGCCATGCCTGCTGGTAGACGACGGCAGCAGCCCGGCCTGCGCGGCGGTCTTGGCACAACTTGCAAGCCTGGATAACGTTACCCTGCTGACCCTGCCCAGCAACCAGGGCAAAGGCGGCGCCGTCATGGCCGGGTTCCGCGAAGCCGCGCGCCTGGGCTACAGCCACGCCTTGCAAGTGGACGCCGACGGCCAGCACGATCTGCGCGAAGTCGAGACTTTCCTCGACACCTCGCGCCGTCACCCCGACGCCATTATCTGCGGCTACCCCGAATACGACGACAGCGTGCTCAAGGGCCGCCTGTATGCGCGCTACCTGACCCACGTGTGGGTGTGGATCAACACCCTGTCGCTGCAGATCCGCGATTCGATGTGCGGCTTTCGCGTGTACCCGCTGGCACCGGTGCTGGCGTTGATGGACTCGGCCTACATCGGCACACGTATGGATTTCGATTCGGACATCCTGGTGCGCCTGGCCTGGCGCAACCAACCTATGCGCTGGCTGCCAACCCGGGTGCATTACCCCGCCGACGGTTTGTCGCACTTTCGCTTGTTCCGCGACAACGTGCGCATCTCGGCCATGCACACCCGGCTGTTCTTCGGCATGCTGGTGCGTGCGCCGATGATCCTGTGGCGACGGTGGCAAGCATGAGCGACAGCACCAAGCACTGGGCCGACCGCGAGGAGCGCGGCAGTTTCCTGTTGATGAAACTCACCGCCTTCGCCGCCAAAGTGCTCGGCCGGCGCCTGCTGAGCCCGGTGCTCTACGGCATCGTGCTGTACTTCTTCGTGTTCGGTCGCACCGCACGCCAGAGCGCCTGGCAATACCAGCAGCGCCTGGCCGACTGGAGCGGGCAAGACGCACTGCGCCCCACCCACTCAAGAGTCTTTGGCCAGTTCATGGCCTTCGCCGATTCCTTGCTCGACAAGCTCGACGTGTGGAACGGCAAGCTGCGCATCGAACAGATCGAAATCAACGACCCGGCGCAATTGCGCAACCAACTGCGCGGTGAGCGCGGGCAGATGCTGGTGGGCGCACACCTGGGCAACCTCGAAGTGTGTCGCGCCCTCGCCGAGCTTGGCGAGCAGGTCACCATGAACGTGCTGGTGCACACCAAGCACGCCGAACAATTCAACCGTTTGCTGGGCGAAGCCGGGGCCACGCATTTGCGCCTGATCCAGGTCAGCGAGCTGGACCCGGCCACCATGCTGCTGCTCAGCCAGCGCCTGGACGAAGGCGAATGGCTGGCCATTGCGGGCGATCGAGTGCCCCTGCATGGCGGGCGCACGGTCCGCGTGGATTTCCTCGGTCACAGCGCCGCCTTCCCACAAGGCCCGTGGTTGCTGGCCGGGTTGCTCAAATGCCCGGTGAACCTGCTGATGTGCCTCAAGCACAACAACCGCTATCGCCTGACCATCGAGCCGTTCGCCGAATTGATCGAATGGAAGCGCACCACACGCGAGCAGGTCATCGCCCAGTGGACCGAGCGCTACGCCGCCCGCCTGGGCCAGTTTTGCCTGGAAGCGCCCCAACAATGGTTCAACTTTTACCCTTTCTGGAAGACCGATGACGACGCATCTTGAGCCGGTAACCTTTGGCGAACGCCCCCTGCGCATTGAGGACGTGCTGGCCCTGGCCAACCGTCAGGCGCCTACCCGATTGCAGGGCGACGCGGCGTATCGCCAGCGCATCGCCAAGGGTGCGCAGTTCCTCGACTCGCTGCTGGACAAGGAAGGCGTGATCTACGGCGTGACCACCGGCTACGGCGACTCCTGCGTGGTGGCCGTGCCGTTGCAGCACGTCGAAGCACTGCCGCGTCACCTGTACACCTTCCACGGTTGCGGCCTGGGCAAGTTACTGGACGCCCAAGCCACCCGTGCGGTGCTGGCGGCGCGGTTGCAGTCACTGTGCCATGGCGTGTCCGGGGTGCGCGTGGAGTTGCTGGAGCGCCTGCATGCGTTCCTCGAATACGACGTGTTGCCGCTGATCCCGGAAGAAGGCTCGGTGGGCGCCAGCGGTGACCTGACGCCGCTGTCCTACGTGGCCGCGACCTTGTCCGGCGAGCGCGAAGTGATGTTCCGTGGCGAACGCCGTCAGGCGGCCGACGTGCACCGCGAACTGGGTTGGGACCCGCTGGTGTTGCGCCCCAAGGAAGCCCTGGCCCTGATGAATGGCACCGCCGTGATGACCGGCCTCGCGTGCCTGGCCTTCGCCCGCGCCGACTACCTGCTGCAATTGGCCACGCGCATCACCGCGCTGAACGTGGTGGCGCTGCAAGGCAACCCGGAACACTTCGACGAACGCCTGTTCGCCGCCAAGCCGCACCCTGGGCAGATGCAAGTGGCTGCCTGGCTGCGCAAGGACCTGGCCATCGACGCGCCGACCGCGCCGCTGCATCGCCTGCAAGACCGCTACTCGCTGCGCTGCGCACCCCACGTGTTGGGCGTGCTGGCCGACAGTCTGGGCTGGCTGCGTTCGTTCATCGAAACCGAACTGAACAGCGCCAACGACAACCCGATCATTGATGCCGAAGAAGAGCGCGTGCTGCACGGCGGTCACTTCTACGGTGGCCACATCGCCTTCGCCATGGACAGCCTCAAGACCCTGGTGGCCAACGTGGCCGACCTGCTCGACCGCCAGCTCGCGCTGCTGGTGGACGTGCGTTATAACCACGGCCTGCCGAGCAACCTGTCCGGCGCGCCGGCCGACCGCGCGATGATCAACCACGGCTTCAAAGCCGTGCAGATCGGCACCAGCGCCTGGACCGCCGAAGCCCTGAAAAACACCATGCCGGCCAGCGTGTTCTCGCGCTCCACCGAATGCCATAACCAGGACAAAGTGAGCATGGGCACCATCGCCGCCCGCGATGCGATCCGTGTGCTGGAGCTGACCGAACAGGTTGCCGCCGCTACCTTGCTCGCCGCCAACCAAGGGGTGTGGCTGCGCGCCCAGGCCGAAGACGCCCGCCCATTGCCACCGGCCCTGGCCGCCATGCATGAAGAACTCGCCAAAGACTTCCCGCCGGTGATCGAAGACCGCGCCCTGGAAGGCGAACTGCGCCTGTGCCTGCAACGCATCGCCGAGCAACATTGGAGGCTGCATGCGTAGCCAGGGCGTGCTGCACTGCGACACTGAAATCCTCGTGCCGTTTTTTGACGTCGATACCATGAACGTGGTCTGGCACGGGCACTACGTAAAGTACCTGGAAGTGGCGCGCTGCGCGTTGCTGGACAAGATCGGCCATAACTACACGGCGATGCTGGAATCCGGCTACGCGTGGCCGGTGATCGACATGCAGCTGCGCTACGTGCGCGGCGCCGTGTTCGGCCAGACGATCAACGTACGCGCCAGCCTGGTGGAATGGGAGAACCGCTTGAAGGTCAATTACCTGATCACCGACCTGGCCAGCGGCGAGCGTTTGACCCGTGCAACCACGGTGCAGGTGGCGGTGGAAATCGCCAACCGTGAAATGCAGCTGGCCTCCCCCAAGATATTTACAGACGCCGTCGAGAGAGCCCTGAAATGAGATCCCCTGTGGGAGCGGGCTTGCCCGCGAAGGTCGTTAACGATAACGCAATCCGCCTGATACTCCGCGGCGTCCTCAGGTTTTTCGCGGGCAAGCCCGCTCCCACATTATTGATCGGGTTGCTTTTGAGTTTCAGTGCTCACGCTTTCGATCTACAACAACTGAGCGATCAACTCGCCAAACCCTCCGTAATCCACGGCACCTTCACCCAGGAAAAACACCTGCGTGCCCTGCCCCAACCCCTGGTCAGCAAAGGCACCTTTGTCCTCGCCAAGGACCACGGCCTGCTCTGGCTGCTCAAGACCCCGCTGCAACAGGATTACCGCATCAGCGCCCAAGGCATTGCCCGCCGTGACGCCAATGGCTGGCAATTGCTGCCAAACAAGAGCGCCGGCGCCGAGCAAAACCGCCTGTTCCTCGCCGTCCTCCAAGGTGACAGCAGTGGCTTGCAGCGCGACTTCGAATTGCAGCTGCAAGGCGAAGCCAACGGGTGGAAACTCACGCTGATCCCGCGCTCACTGCTGTTAAAACAGGTCTTCACCCAGATCAATATCGACGGTGGCGAGCTGGTGCAGAAGATCGAGCTGCTGGAAACCCAAGGCGACAGCACCGTGCTGCGCATGCAGGACAGCCGTGCCGACCAACCTCTGAGCGATGCGGAGCAACACGACTTTGCCCAGTGAGCGCCTGCTACCGCGCCTGTTCCTGATCCTGCTGGTGGCTGTGCTGGCCCTGGCCGGCTGGCAGTGGCGCCATGGCGCGCCGTTGTCGGCCAACTTGATGGAATTGGTGCCGGGCAAAACGCCGGACGCCTTGGAACAGCAAGCCGAACAGCGCATGCAGGAGCCCCTGAACCGCGAAATGCTGGTGCTGGTCGGGCACGCCGACCGCCAACAAGCCGTGGCCGTGGCGCAGCAGCTGGGCGAGCGCTGGCAGGCCAGCGGGCTGTTTGAAAAGGTGCAGTGGAACCTGCAAGCCGACCTGCCGGCGCTGCGTAAGCAATTGCTGCGCGGGCGCCTGGCGATGCTCTCGGCCAAGGACCGCGAACAGCTGATCGAACACCCCGACGCGTTTATCCAGCAGCGCGTGCAAGCGCTGTTCGACCCCTTCACCGGGTTCAGCCTGGTGCCGAGCCAGGACGACTGGCTGGGCCTGACCGGGCGCATCCAGAACAGCCAGCCGCAGCACGGCTCGGTGCAGTTGGACATCGGCAGTGGCGCCCTGATTGCCGATGCCGACGGCAAAAGCTGGGTGCTGTTGCGCGCGCGCACCACCGGCAATGCCTTCGATATGAAGCTGCCGTTGCAAGTGGCGGACTTGCTCAAGGCCAGCCGTGAACAAGCCAGCGGGCAAGGTGCGCAACTGCTCGCTGCCAGCGGCTTGCTGTATGCCGCGAATGGCCAACAGCAGGCCACGCGGGAAATCACCTGGGTCGGCGGCGGCGCCACCCTGGGCATTCTGTTGTTACTGCTGCTGGCGTTCCGCCGCTGGCGCGTGCTGTTGGCATTTGTGCCGGTGCTGGTGGGCATGCTGTTTGGCGCGGTGGCCTGTGTGGCGCTGTTTGGCCACATGCATGTGATGACGTTGGTGCTGGGCTCGAGCCTGATTGGCGTGGCGGTGGATTACCCGCTGCACTACCTGTCCAAGAGCTGGAGTATGCAACCCTGGCGCAGTTGGCCGGCGCTGCGCATCACGCTGCCGGGGCTGAGCCTGAGCCTGGCGACCAGTTGCATCGGCTACCTGGCACTGGCCTGGACGCCGTTCCCGGCGCTGACCCAGATCGCGGTGTTCTCCGCTGCCGGCCTGGTGGGCGCGTACTTGTCGGCGGTGTGCCTGTTGCCCGCCCTGCTCAAGGGCGTCGAGCTGCGCCCGGCGCAATGGCCGCTGCGCATCGCCGAATGCCTGTGGCTGATGCGCGCCTCGTTGCTCAAGCGCGTGCCAAGCCCGGTGTTGCTGGTGCTGGTGGTGCTGTTTTGCGCCGGTGGCCTGTGGCACTTGAACAGCAAGAACGATATTCGCCAGTGGATCGGTGCCCCGCCGCAGTTACTGCAGGAAGCACAGGCGGTGGCGCGCATCACCGGGTTCCAACCCACCAGCCAGTTTTTCCTGGTGCGGGCCGACAACCAGCAGCAGTTGCTGGAACGCCAGGCCGCGCTGGGCCAGCGCCTGGATCAGTTGGTGAACATGGACAAGCTCCAGGGTTACCTGGCGCTGAACCAACTGGTCAGCCTGCCCGCCGAGCAACAACACCTGCGGGATGCGCTGAACGCGTTGCCACAACACTGGCAGCCACTGCTCGACCTCGGCGTTCCCGCTGCGGCCTTGCAAGCCGAAGTCGCGCAACTGCAAGCACTGCCCACCCAAGACATCGACGCCGCGCTGGTCGGCCCGCTCGCCGAACCCTGGCGCACGCTGTGGCTGGGGCCGGTGGATGGCGGTGTGGCCGCCATGGTCAGTCTGCAAGGCTTGAACAACCCGGCGCTGCTGCGGGTGCAGGCGGTGGACCTGCCCGGGGTGCAACTGGTGGATCGCCTCGGTGATTTGAACCGGGTATTCGCCGACACGCAGATCAGCGCCGCCGAATTGAAGTTGATGTCGTGCGTGCTGATCGTGTTGCTGCTGATCCTGCCCTTCGGGTTCGGCGGCGCCTTGCGCATCGTCGCGCTGCCGTTGCTGGCCGCGCTGTGCAGCCTGGCCAGCCTCGGCTGGCTGGGCCAACCGCTGACCCTGTTCAGCCTGTTTGGCCTGCTGCTGGTCACGGCCATCAGCGTGGATTACGCGATCTTGATGCGCGAGCAGATCGGCGGCGCAGCAGTCAGCCTGCTGGGAACGCTGCTGGCCGCGCTGACCACCTGGCTGTCGTTCGGCCTGCTGGCGGTCTCAAGTACGCCAGCGGTGAGCAATTTCGGCCTGTCGGTCAGCCTGGGCCTGGCTTTCAGCTTTATGCTGGCGCCCTGGGCCGGCCATCAGAAGCACGCCTCATGAACCCGATTATCGCCAACGCGGCAAGGAGCCCTCGTGCCCACAGTTGAAATGGAACGTCGCCAGGTCGTGGTGATCGGTGCCGGGCCGTCCGGCGCCATCGCGGCAGCCCTGCTCAAGCGCAAAGGACATGACGTGCTGGTCATCGAGCGCCAGCATTTTCCACGTTTTTCCATCGGCGAAAGCCTGTTGTCCCACTGCATCGACTTCATCGAAGAAGCCGGCATGCTCGACGCTGTGCAGGCCGCGGGGTTCCAGCTGAAAACCGGCGCCGCGTTCGCCTGGGGCGAGCGCTACAGTGCGTTTGATTTCAGCGATACCTTCAGCAACGGCAAACCCACTACCTTCCAGGTGCAGCGCGGTGACTTCGACAAGCTGCTGGCTGACCAGGCCGCGCTGCAAGGGGTGGAGATCCGCTACGGCGAAAGCATCGTCGGCGTGGACTTCAAAGGCGATTGCCGCTACCTGCACGTGCGCCGCGAGAACGGCAGCGAGTACCACCTCAAGGCCAAGTTCGTGTTGGATGCCAGCGGTTACGGCCGCGTGCTGCCGCGCCTGCTGGACCTCGATGTGCCGTCTGATTTCCCGGTGCGCCAGGCGGTGTTCACCCACGTCGAAGACCGCATCGAACACCCGGGTTTTGACCGCACCAAGATCCTCGTCACCACGCACCCGACCCAGCGCGATATCTGGTTCTGGACCATACCGTTCAGCAACGGCCGTTGCTCGGTGGGGGTAGTCGCGGCCAAGGAGCATTTCGACGGCCGCGACGGTGACCTCGATGCCTGCCTGCGCGGTTTCATCGATGAAACCCCAAGCCTGTCCGGTGTGCTGAAAGAAGCCGTGTGGGACACCCCGGCGCGCACCATCGGCGGTTATGCGGCCAACGTCAAAAGCCTGCACGGCCCCGGCTTCGCGCTGTTGGGCAATGCGGCGGAATTCCTCGACCCGGTATTCTCTTCCGGCGTGACCATCGCCATGCGTTCGGCGAGCATGGCCGCTGGGCTGCTGCATCGCCAACTGAACGGCGAAGCGGTGGACTGGCAAACCGAGTTTGCCGAGCCGTTGAAGCGCGGTGTCGACACCTTCCGTTGCTACGTCGAAGGCTGGTATGCCGGTACCTTCCAGGATGTGATTTTCCACCCGGGCAGCTCGCCGGAGATTCGCCGGATGATCAGCTCGATCCTCGCCGGCTACGCGTGGGACGAGCGCAACCCGTTTGTCAGTGAACCCAAGCGACGGCTACGGATGTTGTCGCAGATTTGTGCAGGGGATGCCGCGTGAGCACTCAATACCTCAGTAAAAACTACGTCGAAGAAACCAAATTTGGATTCTGGTTCCTGCGCAGCCACACCTGGCAACACCATGTGCTGCGCGTGGCGATCAACGACTTGCGCAGCCTGTTCAGCGAGCCGCTGCCGGTGGCGCCAGTGCTGCTGGATGCCGGCTGCGGCCAGGGCAAATCCTTCAAGCTGTTGCAACAGGTGTTCGCCCCTGGCCGCTTGATCGGCCTGGACGCCGACCTTCACAGCCTGGCGTTGAGCAAGGCCGAAGCCGTACGCCAGGGCCTGGATGTGCAACTGATCGGCAGCGACTGCGCCACCCTCGATGTGCCGGACGCAAGCGTCGACATCCTGTTCTGCCACCAGACTTTCCACCACCTCGTGGAGCAGCATCGCGCGCTGAAGGAGTTCTACCGCGTGCTCAAGCCGGGCGGCTACCTGTTGTTTGCCGAATCCACCGAGGCGTACATCGACACCTGGGTGATTCGCTGGCTGTTCCGCCACCCCATGCACGTGCAGAAAAGCGCCGAGGAGTATCTGGAGATGCTGCGCGAACAAGGCTTTGAATTTGGCCCGCAGAACGTCTCCTACCCGTACCTGTGGTGGAGCCGCTCCAGCGATTTCGGCCTGCTGGAACGCTGGGGCCTGCGCAACCCGCCGCCGGTGGGCCAGCGTGAGGAAACCCTGGTGAACTGCGTGGCACGCAAACCCTTGGCGAGCCCTGAATGATGATTCGTCTGTTGTTGATCGGCTGCCTGTTGCTGCTGAGCGCCTGCGCCAGCCAGCCACCGCTGCCCGAAAAAGTCCCGGCGCTGACGCTGCCCATGCAGCTGCATGTTCAGCGCCAGGCAGACGGTCAAACCCAGGACTGGCTGCTGGTGATCCAGCGCGAAGGCGGTGCGATACGCTGGTCGATGATGGACCCGCTGGGTATTCCCCAGGCCCGGCAGAAGCTGGTCGACGGTCAGTGGCAAGCCGACGGCTTGCTGCCGCCCAACCCCCAGGCACGGGACTTGTTCGCCGCACTGTTATTCGCCCTGACGTCGGCGGACGATGTGCGAAAGCTGTACCCCACCGCGCAGGCCATGGACCTTACCCGCACGCTGCCCGGCCACTGGCAGATCGTGTACCAGTCGTCTGAGGTCTTCAGTGTGAACATGAGCGGGCAACCGTTGAGCTACCGCATCAGCCCGCTGGGGGCCGCACGATGACCGCCTACCTCAACGCCCTCGGCGTAATCTGCGCCCTCGGCCGTGGCCAGGACGAAGTCAGTCGCAGCCTGTTTGCCGGTGACTGCTCGGGCATGCGCGCCGAAAGCGGCTGGGTACCGGACCGTGTGCTGCCGGTGGCCGGCGTGCCGGGTGAACTGGCGACCATCCCAACGGAGCTGAACCAGCAAAGCAGCCGGAATAACCAGCTGTTGCTGGAAGCGGCGCTGCAGATTGAGGCACAGATTCGTCAGGCCATTGAAACGTATGGCGCCTCTCGGGTCGGCATTGTGCTCGGTACCAGCACGTCGGGTATCGATGAGGCGAGCCGTGGCATTGCGCATTACCTGCGCGACAACCAGTTCCCCGGTGATTACGACTACCAGCAACAGGAACTCAGCGCTCCGGCCAACTTCCTCGCCGACTGGTTGCAACTGAGCGGACCGGCCTATGTGATCTCCACCGCCTGCACCTCCAGCGCCCGCGCGTTGATGAGTGCCCAGCGCCTGCTGGACCTGGGCGTGTGCGATGCGGTGATCTGCGGCGGCGTCGACAGCCTGTGCAAGCTGACGCTTAACGGCTTTACCTCGCTGGAAGCGGTGTCGAGCGAGCGTTGCAACCCGTTCTCGGTGAACCGCAACGGCATCAACATCGGCGAAGCCGCGGTGCTGTTCCTGATGAGCCGCGAGACTGCGCCCATCGCGCTGCTGGGCAGCGGCGCCAGCTGCGACGCGCACCATATTTCCGCGCCGGAGCCCACCGGCAAGGGCGCGCTGCAAGCAATGCGCAAGGCGTTGGCCAGCGCCAAACTTGCGCCCGAGCAGATCGGTTACCTGAACCTGCACGGCACAGCCACCCAACACAACGACGCCATGGAAAGCCTGGCGGTTGCCCAACTGTTCCCCCAAGGCGTGGCCTGTTCGTCGACCAAGCCCATGAGCGGCCACACCCTGGGTGCCGCCGGTGCACTGGAGGCCGCGTTCTGCTGGTTGAGCCTGGCCCACGGTGTGGTGCCGCCCCATGTGTGGGACGGCCAGGCCGACCCGGCACTGCCGGCCCTGCACTGGGCGCAAGCCGGTGACACCTTGAAAAAACGCTGCCTGATGAGCAATTCGTTTGCCTTCGGCGGCAACAACGTCAGCCTGATAATCGCAGAGGCCCCATGATCGATTGGCCACTCGCTGAACTGCTGCCCCACGCGGGCGACATGATCCTGATCGACCAGGTGCTGTCGTTCGATGAAGAGCAGGTTCACACCCGCGTCACCGTCAAGCCTGGCGGCCTGTTCAACCGCGACGACGGCAGCCTGCCGGCGTGGGTCGGCATCGAGCTGATGGCGCAAAGCGTCGCGGCTTACGCCGGTTGCCGTGCGCGTCAGAAAGGCGAGGCCGTGGAACTGGGCTTCCTGCTGGGCACACGCAAGTACGAGTGCAACGTGGAACACTTCCCGGCCGGCGCCGAGCTGACCATCCACGGCCTGCGTTCCCTGGAAGACGACAATGGCATGGGTGTGTTCGAATGCCACCTGACCGGTGATGGCATTTTGGCTAGCGCCCGCTTGAACGTATTCCGACCGCCCCAGGCGGCCAACTATTTAGATGAATCGAAGGACGTAACGCCATGACTGAATCCGTACTGGTCACCGGCTCCAGCCGTGGCATTGGCCGCGCCATCGCCCTGCGCCTGGCCCAGGCCGGCCATGACATCGTGCTGCATTGCCGCAGTGGCCGCGCCCAAGCCGACGCGGTGCAAGTCGAAATCGAAGCCCTGGGCCGCAAGGCACGGGTGCTGCAGTTCGATGTGGCGGACCGTGCCGCGTGCAAGGCAATCCTCGAAGCCGATGTGGAGCAGCATGGCGCCTACTACGGCGTGGTGCTCAACGCCGGCCTGACCCGCGACGGCGCGTTCCCGGCCCTGTCGGAAGACGACTGGGACGTGGTGATGCGCACCAACCTCGACGGTTTCTACAACGTGCTGCACCCGGTGATGATGCCGATGATCCGACGTCGCGCGGCCGGGCGTATCGTGTGTATCACGTCGGTGTCCGGCTTGATCGGCAACCGTGGCCAGGTCAACTACAGCGCGTCCAAGGCCGGCTTGATCGGCGCCGCCAAGGCCCTGGCCATCGAGCTGGGCAAGCGCAAGATCACGGTCAACTGCGTGGCGCCCGGCCTGATCGACACCGCCATGCTCGATGAGAACGTGCCGGTGGAAGAGCTGATGAAGATGATCCCCGCGCAGCGCATGGGCACCCCGGAAGAGGTGGCCGGCGCGGTGAATTTCCTGATGTCGGCCGAGGCCGGCTACATCACGCGCCAGGTGCTGGCCGTGAACGGAGGCCTGTGCTGATGAAGCGCGTTGTAGTGACCGGCATGGCCGGTATGACCTCCCTGGGTGGCGACTGGGAGACCATCGCCGCCAACTTTCGTGCCAACCGCAGCGGCATTCGGCGCATGGACGAGTGGGACCGGTTTACCGAATTGAACACGCGCTTGGCCGGGCCGATCGACGACTTCGTCGTGCCCGCCCACTGGACGCGCAAGCAGCTGCGTAGCATGGGCCGTGTTTCGCGCCTGGCCGTGTGGGCCGCTGAGCAGGCGTTGCAGGACGCGGGTTTGCTCGGCGACGAGTCGATCAAGGACGGGCGCATGGGCGTGGCCTGTGGCTCGTCCACCGGCAGCACCGATGAGATCAAGGCGTTCGGCAATATGCTGCTGAACTCGGTGGCCGAGGGGCTGAATGCCAACTCCTACGTGCGCATGATGCCGCACACCACGGCAGCGAATATCAGCATCTTCTTTGGCCTCACCGGGCGGCTGATCCCCACCTCCAGCGCCTGCACCAGCGGCAGCCAAGGCATCGGGTATGCCTACGAGGCGATCAAGTTCGGGCGCTTGCCGTTGATGCTCGCCGGGGGCGCCGAAGAGCTGTGCCCGACCGAAGCCATGGTGTTCGACGCGCTGTACGCCACCAGCCTGAAAAACGATGCACCGCAAACCAGCCCGCGCCCCTACGACAGCGGCCGCGATGGCCTGGTGATCGGCGAAGGCGGCGGCATGCTGGTCCTCGAAGAGCTGGAGCATGCGTTGGCCCGTGGGGCGCATATCCATGCTGAACTGGTCGGTTTCGGCAGCAACGCCGACGGCCAGCACACCACTCGCCCCGAGCAGAAAACCATGCGCCGCGCGATGGAACTGGCGCTGGAAGACGCCGGGCTGGAGCCGTCTGCCATCGGCTACGTCAACGGTCACGGCACCGCTACCGACCAGGGCGACATCGCCGAGACCCTGGCCACCAGCAGCCTGTTCGGTAGCCGCATGCCCATCAGCTCGCAGAAGAGCTTTCTCGGCCACACCCTGGGCGCATGCGGAGCGTTGGAGTCGTGGTTCAGCATCGAGATGATGAACCGCAACCAGTACGTGCACACCTTCAACCTGGATTCGGTGGACCCGCAATGCGGCGAGCTGGATTACCTGCAGGGTGAATTTCGCGAGATGCACCACGACTACGTGATGAACAACAACTTTGCCTTTGGCGGCGTCAACACGTCGCTGATCTTTCGCCGCTGGTCCTGACTGTTAAATCGATTGGAGAATACGGAATGTCTTCCTTGCTACGCGCCACCCTGATCACCCTGGCCCTGCTGGTCACCGCCGGCTGCACCAACAAGCCGATCCTCAACACCCAGCACGACCTGCCGGCCAACGCCCAGGTCAGTGAAGAGAAAATGAAGGTGATCATCGTCAACGCCCTGCAAAAGCGCGAATGGACGGTCCAGCGCCTGAGCCCGCAGCTGGTGCAGGCCGAAATCAATGTGCGTAACCAGTTTTATGCCGCCATCGACATCCGCTACACCCGCAACAGCTACGCCATCACCTACCGCGACAGCCGCGATTTGGGCTACAAGGACGGCACGATCCATCGCAACTACAACCGCTGGGTGAGCATGCTCGACCGCGACATCATGGCGGCGCTGCGTAGCAATGGCATGAATGAAGTGGGCTCGGCGGCGCAGTCGTTTGGGCAGACGGGCACCACCCAGTAAAGCTGAGGTTGTGGTTTCTCCAGAAACGACAAAGGGCGCCTTTCGGCGCCCTCTTCACAAACAGGTTGGCTTGTCATCGCCGCGTCCTGTCTGGCTCTACGATGGCTGGTTACCCAGGATCCTCAGAGTCTCACAAGCCCCTTTTCGGGAACACGGGCAGTATGCCTGAAGCAAAGACAGCTGGAAAATACCGACGATCAAATGTGGGAGCGGGCTTGCCCGCGAATGCGGAGTGTCAGTCGACACACCTGCCAACTGGCCCACCACATTCGCAGGCAAGCCAGCTCCCACAAAGAGCTGCTTCGTTTTAAAGTCCGTTTTTTATTGAATGGCCTTGCGCGTCAACAACTCCACAAACGCCTCTGCCATCGGCGTTTGCACGCCTTTGCGCTGCACTAGCCACACCGCCGTCATCGCCTCCTCATCCAGCAGCGTGCGATAGACCACCCCGTCGATCCGGATGCGCTGGTAAGACGCCGGCAGCACCGAAACCCCCAACCCCGCCGCGACCAAACCGATGATGGTCATGGCCTCCCCGGCTTCCTGGGCGAAGTGCGGGCTGAAACCGGCATCTCGCGCCAGGTTGATCAACTGGGCGTAGAGACCACTGCCATAACTGCGCGGGAAAAACACGAATGGCTCCTGCGCCAGCTGCGCCAGGTGCAGGCCTCGCTCGCTGCCTTGCACCAGTGGGTGGCCGGCGCTCAATACGGCCACCAATGGCTCGCGCATCAGCTCGACCACACTCAGGGAGTCCGGCAGCGGCAGTGGACGCATCAGGCCAACCTGGATCGACTCATCTACCAGGGAATCGGCCACTTCGGTGCTGCTCATTTCCTGCAGGTTCAGATGCACCGCCGGGAACGCCTGGCGAAACGCAAAGATCGCCTTGGGGATGCTGGCGTTGAACGGTGCCGAGGAGGTGAAGCCGATCTTCAGCTCCCCCAACTCGCCCAGTTGCGCACGCCGTGCCACATCGGAGGCTTTGTCGACCTGGGCCAGCACCAATCGCGCCTCGTGCAGGAACAGTCGCCCCGCCTCGCTCAGCTCAACCCGACGATTGGTACGCTCGAACAACCGCGCGCCCACTTCCTGTTCCAGCGCCTGGATCTGCTGGCTCAGGGGCGGTTGCGAGATGCCCAGCACCTGCGCGGCGCGGCCGAAATGCAGCTCTTCGGCGACGGCGATGAAGTACCGCAAGTGACGCAATTCCATGCAAACCTCATTAGGTCGTAAAAGCTCTCAAACAGGTCGAACAATATATTGGAAAGAATCATTAGCCAGCTATATTCTTTTTTGCAGTGCCGGTCCTGGCCTGCTCTTCCTCCCCGAGGTCCCCGTGAAAGCTGCTGTCGCTCCACTTGCTCAAGAAGCCCCGCCTACCGCCCTGGACGAAGTCGTCGCCCAGCTCAACGAGCAGTACATCGAAAAAGGCACGCCGATGTTCATGCGCACGGTGCTGGCGCTGTTCTCCGGTGGTTTCGCCACTTTTGCCCTGCTGTACTGCGTACAACCGATGATGCCGGCGCTGTCCCACGAATTTTCCATCAATGCGGCGCAAAGCAGCCTGATCCTGTCGGTGGCGACCGCGATGCTGGCGCTGGGCCTGCTGATTACCGGGCCGATCTCCGACACCCTGGGGCGTAAACGGGTGATGGTTTCTGCGTTGTTCTGCGCCGCACTCGCGACCATCGCCAGCGGCCTGATGCCGACCTGGGAAGGCATTCTGTTCATGCGCGCATTGGTGGGCCTGTCGCTGAGCGGCCTGGCCGCCGTTGCGATGACCTACCTGAGCGAAGAGATCCACCCGCAGCACATCGGCCTGGCGATGGGGCTCTACATCGGCGGCAACGCCATTGGCGGCATGAGCGGGCGGCTGATCATCGGCGTGCTGATCGATTTTGTAAGCTGGCACACCGCAATGCTGATCATCGGCGCCCTGGCCCTGATCGCCGCCACGGTGTTCTGGAAAATCCTCCCCGAATCGCGCAACTTCCGCGCCAGCAGCCTCAAGCCGCGCACCTTGCTCGATGGTTTTGTCATGCACTTCAAGGACGCCGGCCTGCCGTGGCTGTTTCTAGAAGCCTTCCTGCTGATGGGCGCGTTCGTGACGATGTTCAACTACATCGGCTATCGCCTGCTGGCCGATCCCTATGACCTGAGCCAGGCCGTGGTGGGCCTGCTGTCGCTGGTGTACCTCTCGGGCATCTACAGCTCGGCCAAAATCGGTTCACTGGCCGACCGCCTCGGCCGCCGTCGCGTGCTGTGGGGCACCATCGTGTTGATGCTGGCCGGCATGGCGCTCACCCTGTTCACCCCACTGTGGCTGGTGGTGCCAGGCATGCTGATCTTCACCTTCGGCTTCTTCGGCGCCCACTCCGTGGCCAGTAGCTGGATCGGCCGCCGCGCAGTAAAGGCCAAGGGGCAGGCGTCGTCGCTGTACCTGTTCTGCTACTACGTGGGGTCGAGTATTGCGGGGACGGCGGGCGGGTTCTTCTGGCACTTTGCCGGGTGGAACGGGATTGGGGCGTTTATCGTGGCGCTGTTGATTGGCGCGTTGCTGGTGGCGTTGAAGCTGGCGAAATTGCCGCCGTTGGGAGACGTGAAGGTCTAAGGCTATTTGCTTTTATGTGGGAGCTGGCTTGCCTGCGATAGCGGCGGTGAATTCAATGCAGCTATCGCAGCGGTGCGACGATTCGACGAGCCAGCTCCCACATTTTGACTTGTGTTCAGGCATGAAAAAGCCCGGTATCAAACCGGGCTTTTTTTATTCGTGATACTGCGCCGACAGCTCATGCACCGCACGCAGGAACGCGCCCGCATGCTCCGGGTTCACTTCCGGTGTGATGCCGTGGCCCAGGTTGAACACGTGCCCGGTGCCCTTGCCGTAGCTGGCCAGGATGCGGCCGACTTCGGTGCGGATCGCTTCCGGCTTGGCGTAGAGCACGGTCGGGTCCATGTTGCCTTGCAGTGCGACGCGGTTGCCCACGCGCTGGCGGGCTTCGCCCAGGTCGCAGGTCCAGTCCAGGCCCAGTGCATCAGCACCGGAGTCGGCGATGCTTTCCAGCCACAGGCCGCCGTTCTTGGTGAACAGGATGACCGGCACTTTGCGGCCTTCGTGTTCACGGATCAGGCCGCTGACGATCTTGCGCATGTAGGCCAGGGAGAACTCCTGGTACGCCGCTGCCGACAGGTTGCCGCCCCACGTGTCGAAGATCTGCACCGCTTGCGCGCCCGCCATGATCTGGCCGTTGAGGTAGGAGGTGACCGACTGCGCCAACTTGTCCAGCAGCAGGTGCATGGCTTGCGGGTTGTCGTAGAGCATGGCCTTGGTCTTGCGGAAGTCTTTCGACGAGCCGCCTTCGACCATGTAAGTGGCCAGGGTCCATGGACTGCCGGAGAAGCCAATCAGCGGCACGCGGCCGTTGAGCTCGCGGCGGATGGTGCTGACGGCGTCCATCACGTAACCGAGGTCCTTGTGCGGATCAGGGATCGGCAGGGCTTCGATGTCAGCCAGGGTGCTCACGACTTTCTTGAAACGCGGGCCTTCGCCGGTTTCGAAGTACAGGCCTTGGCCCATGGCGTCAGGGATGGTGAGAATGTCGGAAAAGAGGATGGCCGCGTCCAGTTGCGGGTAGCGGTCCAAAGGCTGCATCGTGACTTCGCAGGCGAACTCCGGGTTCATGCACAGGCTCATGAAATCACCGGCGTTGGCGCGGCTGGCGCGGTATTCCGGCAGGTAGCGACCGGCTTGGCGCATCATCCACACAGGGGTGACGTCCACGGGTTGCTTGAGCAGGGCACGAAGGAAACGGTCGTTCTTGAGGGCAGTCATGTCGGCATCCGCAAAAAAAGTGCGGGCATTTTCTCAGAGCCAGACGCAAAAGGCACGGAGTGAGCCGTGCCTTTTGTCTATCGGGTCAATTTGTCGCAATGACTGGCGTCGCAAACCCCAATGTGAAATGGGGTTTGTGTGGGAGCTGGCTTGCCTGCGATGGCGCCGGTGAATTCACCACCGCTATCGCCGGCAAGCCGGCTCCTACAGGACGCGTTCCAATCAGACCTGCAGGTAATCCAGGATCCCTTCGGCGGCGTTGCGGCCTTCGAAGATCGCGGTCACCACCAGGTCAGAACCACGCACCATGTCGCCACCCGCGAAGATCTTCGGGTTGCTGGTCTGGTGCTTGTACTGGCCTTGTTCCGGGGCTACGACGCGGCCCTGGCTGTCGGTCTGGATCTGGAACTGCTCGAACCACGGCGCCGGGCTTGGGCGGAAACCGAAAGCGATGACCACGGCGTCGGCCGGGATGATCTCTTCGGAACCCGGGATCGGCTCGGGGCTGCGGCGGCCACGGGCGTCCGGCTCGCCGAGACGGGTCTCGACCACCTTCACGCCTTCGACACGGTCTTCACCGACAATGGCAATCGGCTGACGGTTGTAGAGGAATTTCACGCCTTCTTCCTTGGCGTTCTTCACCTCTTTGCGCGATCCCGGCATGTTGGCTTCGTCACGACGATAGGCACAGGTCACCGACTTGGCACCCTGGCGGATCGAGGTACGGTTGCAGTCCATCGCGGTGTCACCACCGCCCAGCACCACAACCTTCTTGCCTTTCATGTCGACGAAGTCTTCCGGCGACTTTTCAAAGCCCAGGTTGCGGTTGACGTTGGCGATCAGGAAGTCCAGCGCGTCGTAGACGCCTGGCAGGTCCTCACCGGCAAAGCCGCCCTTCATGTAGGTGTAGGTGCCCATGCCCATGAACACGGCATCGTATTCTTCGAGCAGTTGCTCCATGGTCACGTCTTTGCCGATCTCGGTGTTCAGGCGGAACTCGATGCCCATGCCGGTGAACACTTCGCGACGGTTGCTCAGTACGGTTTTTTCCAGCTTGAACTCGGGGATGCCGAAGGTCAGCAGGCCACCGATTTCCGGGTTCTTGTCGAACACCACCGGGGTCACGCCGCCGCGTACCAACACGTCCGCACAACCCAGGCCAGCAGGACCGGCACCGATGATGGCGACGCGCTTGCCGGTTGGCTTGACCTTGGACATGTCCGGGCGCCAGCCCATGGCAAACGCGGTATCGGTGATGTACTTCTCCACCGAACCGATGGTCACCGCGCCGAAGCCGTCGTTGAGGGTGCACGCACCTTCACACAGACGGTCTTGCGGGCACACCCGGCCGCAGACTTCCGGCAGGGTGTTGGTCTGGTGCGACAGCTCGGCGGCAGCGAGGATGTTGCCCTCGGCCACCAATTTGAGCCAGTTGGGAATGAAGTTGTGCACCGGGCACTTCCATTCGCAATACGGGTTACCGCACCCCAGGCAGCGGTGGGCCTGGTCGGCCGAGTGCTGGGGTTTGAAGGGTTCGTAGATTTCCACGAACTCTTTCTTGCGTTGACGCAACAGTTTCTTCTTCGGATCTTTGCGCCCGACATCGATGAACTGGAAGTCGTTATTCAGACGTTCAGCCATGTTAAAACCTCATCAAACTCTTCAGGCGCATATCACTGCGGGTTGGCACGGATGCTGGAAAGCAACGATTTCAAGTTGGCAGCCTTGGGCTTGACCAGCCAGAAACGACGCAGGTAATCATCGAGGTTCTCGGCGAGGTTGCGGCCCCATTCGCTGCCGGTTTCCTCGACGTACTCGTCCAGCACGTGCTGCAAGTGGTTCCGGTAGGATTCCATGGCTTCGCCGCTGATCCGCTGGATCTCGACCAACTCGTGGTTGACCTTGTCGACGAAGGTGTTGTCCTGGTCGAGCACGTAGGCGAAACCGCCGGTCATGCCCGAACCGAAGTTGTAACCGGTCTTGCCCAGTACCGCGACAAAGCCCCCGGTCATGTACTCACAGCAGTGATCGCCAGTGCCTTCCACCACGGTGTGGGCACCGGAGTTGCGCACGGCGAAACGCTCGCCGGCAGTACCGGCGGCGAACAGCTTGCCACCGGTGGCGCCGTACAAGCAGGTGTTGCCGATGATGGCACTGTCCTGGGTCTTGTAGACGCTGCCTTTAGGCGGAACGATCACCAGCTTGCCGCCGGTCATGCCCTTGCCCACGTAGTCGTTGGCGTCGCCTTCCAGGTACATGTGCAGGCCACCGGCGTTCCACACGCCAAAGCTCTGGCCCGCAGTACCCTTGAAGCGGAAGGTGATCGGCGCCTTGGCCATGCCCTGGTTGCCGTGCTTGCGTGCGATCTCACCGGAGATGCGCGCGCCGATGGAACGGTCGCAGTTGCAGATATCCAGTTCGAACTCGCCACCGCTGGCTTCGCTGATTGCGCGACCGGCGATGTCCACCATCTTCTCGGCCAGCAGGCCTTTGTCGAAAGGCGGGTTGCGGTCCACACCACAAAACTGCGGTTTGTCAGCCGGGATGTGATCGCTGCCGAGCAACGGCGTGAGGTCCAGGTGGTGCTGCTTGGCGGTCTGGCCTTCGAGGATTTCCAGCAGATCGGTACGGCCGATCAGCTCTTCGAGGGAACGCACGCCCAGCTTGGCCAGCCACTCACGGGTCTCTTCGGCGACGTAGGTGAAGAAATTCACCACCATGTCGACGGTGCCAATGTAGTGATCCTTGCGCAGCTTCTCGTTCTGAGTGGCGACGCCAGTGGCGCAGTTGTTCAGGTGGCAGATGCGCAGGTATTTGCAGCCCAGGGCGATCATTGGCGCAGTCCCGAAGCCGAAGCTTTCGGCGCCGAGGATCGCAGCCTTGATCACGTCGAGGCCGGTTTTCAGGCCGCCGTCGGTCTGTACACGCACCTTGCCGCGCAGGTCGTTGCCGCGCAGGGTCTGGTGGGTTTCGGCCAGGCCGAGTTCCCACGGTGCGCCAGCGTACTTGATGGAGGTCAGCGGCGAAGCGCCGGTGCCGCCGTCGTAGCCGGAGATGGTGATCAGGTCGGCATAGGCCTTGGCCACGCCAGCGGCGATGGTGCCCACGCCGGCTTCAGCTACCAGTTTCACCGAGACCAGCGCCTGCGGGTTGACTTGTTTCAGGTCGAAAATCAGCTGCGACAAGTCTTCAATCGAGTAGATGTCGTGGTGCGGTGGAGGCGAGATCAGGGTCACGCCCGGCACGGCATAACGCAGCTTGGCGATCAGGCCGTTGACCTTGCCGCCTGGCAGCTGGCCGCCTTCACCGGGCTTGGCGCCCTGGGCCACCTTGATCTGCAGCACTTCGGCGTTGACCAGGTATTCCGGAGTGACACCAAAGCGGCCGGTCGCGACCTGCTTGATTTTCGAGCTCTTGATGGTGCCGTAGCGCGCCGGGTCTTCACCACCTTCGCCGGAGTTGGAACGCGCACCCAGGCGGTTCATGGCTTCGGCCAGGGCTTCGTGAGCCTCAGGCGACAAGGCGCCCAGGGAGATACCGGCGGAGTCAAAGCGCTTGAGGATCGACTCCAGCGGCTCGACTTCGTTGATGTCCATGGCTGTGTCCAGGGTCTTCACCTTGAACAGGTCACGGATCATCGACACCGGGCGGTTATCCACCAGCGAGGTGTATTCCTTGAACTTGGCATAGTCGCCCTGCTGCACAGCGGCTTGCAGGGTGTTGACCACGTCCGGGTTGTACGCGTGGTATTCGCCACCGTGCACGAACTTCAGCAGGCCGCCTTGCTGGATCGGCTTGCGCGCGCTCCAGGCTTCGGCTGCCAGGGCTTTCTGCTCGGCTTCGATGTCGACGAAACGCGCGCCCTTGATGCGGCTTGGCACGCCACGGAAGCTCAGTTCGCAGACCTCTTCGGACAGGCCGATGGCTTCGAACAGTTGAGCGCCGCGATAGGACGTGACGGTGGAGATGCCCATCTTCGACAGGATCTTCAGCAAGCCTTTGGTGATGCCTTTGCGGTAGTTCTTGAACACCTCGTAGAGGTCGCCCAGCACTTCACCGGTACGGATCAGGTCGCCCAGCACTTCGTAGGCCAGGAACGGGTACACCGCCGAGGCGCCAAAGCCGATCAACACCGCAAAGTGGTGCGGGTCACGGGCGGTGGCAGTTTCGACAAGGATGTTGGAGTCGCAGCGCAGGCCTTTCTCGGTCAGGCGGTGGTGCACCGCGCCGGTGGCCAGGGAGGCGTGGATCGGCAGCTTGCCCGGGGCAATGTGACGGTCGGTCAACACGATCTGGGTACGGCCGGCGCGCACGGCTTCTTCGGCCTGGTCGGCGACGTTGCGCACAGCGGCTTCAAGGCCGAGGCTCTCGTCGTAGTTCAGGTCGATGATCTGACGGTCGAAGCCCGGGCGATCCAGGGTCATCAACGAGCGCCATTTGGCCGGGGACACCACAGGCGAGCTGAGGATCACGCGGGACGCATGCTCAGGGGATTCCTGGAAGATGTTGCGCTCGGCACCGAGGCACACTTCCAACGACATCACGATGGCTTCGCGCAGCGGGTCGATCGGCGGGTTGGTCACCTGAGCGAACTGCTGGCGGAAGTAGTCGTACGGCGTGCGCACGCGCTGCGACAGCACGGCCATCGGCGTGTCATCGCCCATGGAACCGACGGCTTCATAGCCTTGCTCGCCGAGCGGACGCAGCACCTGGTCGCGCTCTTCGAACGTGACCTGGTACATCTTCATGTACTGCTTGAGCTGGTCGACATCGTAGAAAGCCGAACCGTGGTCGTTGTCTTCCATGGTCGCCTGGATGCGCAGGGCGTTCTTGCGCAGCCATTGCTTGTACGGGTGACGCGACTTCAAGCGGTTGTCGATGGCGTCGGTGTCGAGGATCTGCCCGGTTTCGGTGTCCACGGCCAGGATCTGGCCAGGGCCTACGCGGCCTTTGGCGATCACGTCTTCGGGCTTGTAGTCCCACACGCCGATTTCCGACGCCAGGGTGATGAAACCGTTGGTGGTGGTGACCCAGCGCGCCGGGCGCAGACCGTTACGGTCGAGCAGGCACACTGCGTAGCGACCGTCGGTCATGACCACGCCGGCCGGGCCGTCCCACGGCTCCATGTGCATCGAGTTGTACTCGTAGAACGCACGCAGATCCGGGTCCATGGTTTCGACGTTCTGCCACGCTGGCGGAATGATCATGCGCACGCCACGGAACAGGTCGATACCACCGGTGACCATCAGCTCGAGCATGTTGTCCATGCTGGAGGAGTCGGAACCCACGCGGTTGACCAGCGGGCCGAGCTCTTCCAGGTCCATCAAGTCGTTGGTGAACTTGGTGCGACGGGCCACGGCCCAGTTGCGGTTACCGGTGATGGTGTTGATCTCGCCGTTGTGGGCGAGGAAGCGGAACGGCTGGGCCAGCGGCCATTTCGGCAGGGTATTGGTGGAGAAGCGCTGGTGGAACACGCAGATCGCGGTTTGCAGGCGCTCATCGCTCAGGTCTGGATAGAAGGCGGTGAGGTCCGCCGGCATCATAAGGCCTTTATAAATGATGGTCTTGTGGGAAAAGCTGCAGATGTAGTGGTCGGTGTCGGCGGCGTTGGCCACGGACGAGCGACGACGGGAGCTGAACAGCTTGATCGCCATGTCCTGGTCGCTCAGGCCGTCACCTGCGATGAACACTTGTTCGATCTGCGGCAGGCGCTCCAAGGCCAGGCGGCCGAGTACGCTGGTGTCGATGGGCACTTTGCGCCAGCCGACGAGTTGCAGGCCGGCAGCCAGGATCTCGCGGTTCATGTTCTCGCGAGCAGCTTCGGCTTTGACCGGGTCCTGGTTGAAGAACACCATGCCCACGGCGTATTGCTTGGGCAGGTCGACTGCAAATTGCTCTTTTGCGACAGCACGCAGGAACAGGTCGGGCTTTTGAATCAGCAAGCCACAACCGTCACCGGTCTTGCCGTCGGCGTTGATCCCACCGCGGTGGGTCATGCAGGTCAGGGCCTCGATGGCCGTTTGCAAAAGGGTATGGCTGGGCTCGCCCTGCATGTGGGCTATCAGGCCGAAACCGCAGTTATCCTTGAATTCATCGGGTTGGTACAGACCTGCTTTCATAGACACTTTCTCACCAGGCTGCCTCTTATATCGAGGCAAATTTCTTTTCAATTCAACCGGTTACCTTCCACGCCGAACGTACGCCGGCTTAGCGGGGGCAAAAGGGAGGTCATTGTACACACCGACACGAACGCTCACAAATTTAGCGACGAAATGTCGCAAATCTATGTCGCATTTATGAAAGGTTTAAAGCGATATGCTGTGCTAGTCAAAACTTTTTTAGTTCGGACCGCTACGACTCAAAAGCTACTGTGACGCAGACACCACAAAGCGCGCGGCCTTCAGGGCTGCACGCTGTTGTAGTTTTTTTGAGGTGCCGGGAGGGCGGCCTGGGTAAGGCCGCCGGATCTTCAGCGAGTTGTTGCGAGTTCTTGTTGAACGCTGGCAACAGTGCGTGGCCAAGGTTTACCAGCCTGAACCTTCGCTGGCAAGGCCTTGATAGCAGAATCGGCTGCTGCACGGCTGGAGAAGTTGCCGTAGGTGATCACGTAGAGAGGCTTGCCGTTGAGCACTTTCTTGAAATAACGGTACTCGCCGCCCTGCTCTTTCACGAACGCCTGGGCGTTGGCTTCGGAGCTGGTGCCGAGGATCTGCACCACGAAGTTACCGGTCGGCTGGCTGGCGTACCAGCTGCCGCCCGCAGCGCTGGCCTTGGCAACGGTGGCGGCCGGTTTTTCAACAGGCTTGGCCGCTGGAGCTGGCTTAGCCGCTGGCGCAGGGGCAACCGGCTTGGTCACAGGCGCCGGCTTGGCGGTGGCCACGGTCGGCGCAGGGGTCGGCTTGGCAACCGCCGCTGGCTGGCCCGCTGGCACGCCTGCAGGCGGTGCAGTGGTGGTCACGGTTGGCGGCGTCGCGCTGGAGCCTTCCACCGGCACCCCATCGTCGCCTTCGGAGATACCACCGGCCTCTTCAGCCAACGGGCCGCGCATGACCGGCTGACCGACCATCGGCAGGTTGGTCGGCTGGCCGGAGTTGGCAAATTCGACATTTGGCGTGGGTTTGCCCAGAGGCAACTGCGCCTGTTCGGTTGGCGCGCCGGCAGTCGTCGGTGCCTTGCTGCGGCCCGGGATCAACCAGGCGGCGGCTACAGCAACCACGACAACCGCGGAAATAGCCAATACGTGCTTCTTAGGCATAGTGAACCCCATCTTTGGACGCTTCACCGCGGAGCGGCTGGCAATCATGGCTTCGATCATTGCATCGCGGGCAACCTGGTTGATGGTGCCAGGCCAGCCGTCGGAGCTTTCGTGAATATCAGAGATCTGCTGGGCGGAGAAAAGTTCGATGCCCGCCCCCGCACCTTCCAGGCGCTGAGCCAGGTATTCGCGGGTTTCTTCCTCTTCGTACGGTTGCAGCTCGATGACGTGAAACAGCTCTTGCTCACCGCTGATCTGCTCCAGATCGGCGATCAACGACGACTCACCGAACAGGAATACATGCGGACGGCCTTCCGGCGTGCCCGCTGCCAGCGCCAGCAGCGCTTCCAGGGCGGATTCGTCGAGCTGCTCGGCGTCGTCTACCAGCAGGTAGACTTCCTGGCCAGTGAGACCCAGCTGAACAACCTGCTTGAGGATCGCGTTCGGCTCGGCAGTGGCCACGTCCAGTGCCTGGGCGACCTGGCGCAGCACGCCCGCCGCATCACCGGCACCACGGGCCGATACCACCACGCTCTGTACCGATTGCTTGTTGGTGCTGGCCACCAGCGCCTGGCGCAGCAGGGTCTTGCCGCTGCCCAATGGGCCGGTTACCACCAACAACAGCTGGCTGTAACGCGCCAGATGGTGCAGCTGGCCGAGCACTGGCTTGCGCTGGGCCGGGAAAAATTTGAAACCAGGCACCCGTGGAGCAAAAGGGTCGTGGCTTAACTGGTAATGGCCGAGGAACGCCTCGTCGGCATGCAAACTAGTCATCGGGATCTTATTAACCTTTAAGCTGGGCCAGGGCGCGGTAATCCGCTCCCAGCGTGGCCTGTAAAATCTCTTTCGGATAATCGTCGGTCACCACCGCCTCACCCATGTGGCGCAGCAGCACCAGTCGCAGTCGACCGTCGATCACTTTCTTGTCTATCGCCATGTGTTCGAGGAAATCCGCCTCGGTCATTTCTTCCGGCGGGATGACCGGCAACCCGGCGCGCTGGAACAGGCGAATGCCGCGATCACGCTCCTGGGCGGTGATCCAGCCCAGGCGCTGCGACATCTCCAGCGCCATCACTGTGCCAGCCGCCACGGCCTCTCCATGCAACCACACACCATAGCCCATGTGCGTTTCGATCGCATGGCCGAAGGTGTGGCCCAGGTTCAAGGTGGCCCGCACGCCAGACTCTCGTTCATCGGCATTCACCACCAACGCCTTGGCGGCGCAGGAGCGGGAAATGGCTTCGGTGAGTGCAACCTGGTCCAGGTTGCGCAGGGCGTCGACGTGCTCTTCAAGCCAGGTCAGGAACGGTTCGTCGCAGATCAGCCCGTACTTGATGACTTCCGCCAGGCCCGCCGACAGCTCGCGGGGCGGCAAGGTGTTGAGGGTGGCAGTGTCGATCAGCACGGCATTGGGCTGGTAGAACGCGCCCACCATGTTCTTGCCCAGCGGGTGGTTGATACCGGTCTTGCCGCCCACCGACGAATCGACCTGGGACAACAGCGTGGTCGGCACCTGGATAAAGTCCACACCGCGCTGGTAGCAGGCGGCCGCGAAGCCGGCCATGTCGCCGATCACACCGCCGCCCAGGGCAATTACGGTGGTGCGGCGATCATGGCGTGCGGTCAGCAGGCCATCAAAAATCAGTTGCAGGGTTTCCCAGTTCTTGTGGGCTTCGCCATCGGGCAGGATCACCGAGATCACCGAGTACGCCGCCAGGCTGCGGCTCAGACGCTCAAGATACAGCGGCGCGACCGTTTCGTTGGAGATGATCGCCACTTGCCGCCCCGCGATATGCGGTGCCAGCAAGTCGGGGTTGTCCAACAAACCTTCGCCAATATGGATTGGGTAGCTGCGCTCGCCTAGATCGACCTTAAGTGTCTGCATGTGTCCCCGCGTGAAGATATATTTACGATCGGCAACGCTCGGTTCTGACGTCGCCTGATGGCTCTACGCCACACTCCGAAGGGCCATGGCGCGCCGCCGAGAATAGCGCATTTCGGGCCTGGCTTTAACGGGGTGGCAGCTGCTGCAAGCGCTCCAGAATGTCGAGGACGACCATTCGGGGTGGCCGCTCATCGGTTTCCACCACCAGATCGGCGATTTCCCGATAGAGCGGGTCGCGCAGCGTCAGCAAATCCCGCAAGGTTTTTGCAGGATCAGCCGTGCGCAGCAACGGGCGATTGCGATCGCGGGCAGTGCGGCCCACCTGCTGCTCGACCGACGCATGCAGATAGACAACCCGACCACCGGCATGCAGCGCGCGACGGTTTTCATCGCGCATCACTGCGCCACCACCGGTCGCCAATACCACGCCATCGCAGCCGCACAGTTCGGCAATCATCGCCTGCTCGCGGTCGCGAAAGCCCAGTTCGCCTTCCTTATCGAAGATCCATGGGATATTGGCACCCGTGCGCAATTCAATTTCCTTGTCGGAATCTTTGAACGGCAGGCGCAGCTCTTTGGCCAGCAAACGGCCGATGGTGCTTTTTCCAGCCCCCATCGGTCCTACAAGAATCAAATTTCGCACAGAATCAACGACTCACAGCAATCGCCTGGTTATTCATAATACGCGGAGTCAGGAATACCAGCAGCTCGGATTTTTTCTCCGCCAGCACATCGCGCCGGAAAAGGCGGCCAAGATACGGCACATCGCCCAAAAATGGCACCTTATCTACCACTTTGCTTTGGGTATTGGAGAAAACTCCACCGATGACGATGGTCTCGCCATCCTTGACCAGCACCTTGGCGTTGACCTCGTTTTTCTTGATCGGCGGCACATCGTTGAGCTTGTTCAGGTAGTCGGGCTCGTCCTTGGTGACCTTGACCTCCATGAACACGTGGCCATCGGGGGTGATCTGCGGGGTTACTTCCAGCGACAGCGAGGCCTCCTTGAAGGACACCGACGTGGCGCCGCTGGAGCTGGATTCCTGGTAGGGAATTTCGGTGCCCTTGAGGATGCGCGCGGTTTCCTTGTCGGACGTGACCACCTTGGGCTGCGAGACGATTTCACCGTTGCCGGTTTTCTCCATGGCGGTCAGCTCAAGGTCCAGTAACAGGTTGTCGGTGATAAAGGCGAGGCCGAGGCCGGAAGTCCCCGCCAGCGAACCCATGTCGACAAACGGCGAACTGGGTGGGTTTTCCGGCAATTCGGCGCCTTCGGCGAGCGGCTTGTTTATCCCCCCCGCATTCCAATTGCCCCGGTTTAGCCGACCACCCCAGCGTACGCCCAGGCTTTTGTCGTAATCGACGTTGGCTTCGACAATCCGCGCCTCAATCATCACCTGGCGCACTGGCACATCCAACTGCGCCACGATGCGTCGCAACTCGTCGAGTCGCTCGCCGGTCTGGTAGGCAATGATGTTATTGGTGCGATCATCGACTGCCACTGAGCCCCGCTCATCCGTGACACCTTCCAGGCCACTCACCGACTGGAACAACTTGGCCAGGTCAGCCGCCTTGGCGTAGTTGACCTGCAACAGCTCGCGACGCAAGGGCGCCAGTTCGGCAATTTGCTTGCGCGACTCCAGCACCAGCAGTTCGCGGGCAGCGAGCTCTTCGGCAGGCGCCACCAGCAACACCCCCGCTTGCACTCGTTTGTCCAAACCCTTGCTTTGCAACACCAGGTCCAGCGCCTGATCCCACGGCACGTCCTTGAGCCTCAACGTGATCGAGCCTTGCACCTCATCGCTGGCCACGAGGTTCAAGCCGGCCACGTCGGCAATTTGCTGCAACACGGTGCGCAGCTCGATGTTTTGAAAGTTGAGACTCAACTTGTCGCCGCTATAGGTGCTCACAGGCGCACTGACAGGTGGTGGCAGTTGGATCAGATCCACGCGATTGGGCACAGCGAAGGCCATCGGTGCTGTGAACGCTATCCATAGCGCCACACCGAAGGACGAGAAAGTCCTTTTCATTGTTTGATTCCGTTATGAGTTGACGTTTAACAAGAGGATTCGCGAGCGCTCCAGCCAGGCGCCCCTTTCATCTGGAAACAACTCGGCCAGCTCCATTTGCTGAGCCTGAATGGAGGTCACCCGACCATGGTCCGGCCCCAGATAGTCACCGACCGCAAGCCGGTGCACTGTTGACCCAGCACGCAGCAGGACAAAGGTTTGCCCGCCACGTGACAGCGTGCCGACCATTTCAAACCGGTCGACCGACACACTTTCTAGCGCCCCACGGGCCCGGGTCAGGTCCGGCGCGGGCGCAGGCCGGCCAGGCAGATAATCGATTGGCGACACCGCCGACTGAAAGGGGTCACGCAGGGAAGACGCCGCGTAGACAAAACGCTTCCCCGGTTCGACTGGCAAGCCAGGCTTGCCGTGCGGTGATGCGCTGCGATAGGCCTTTGCCAGTAGATCGAGACGCAGCATCGAGCCGTCCCGGCGAAGCGCCAAATCATGCACTGTGACGATTCGCGGCAAACCACCCAAGGCACTGACGAACGCAGCCAAGTCGTGATAGCCGCCAAATACACTGAGCTGCACGGGCTCCTCGACATAAAGCGCACCAGGCTGTTCATCCAGCACGGTGACATCCTCGACCACCAAACCGTTGGCCGCGGCCAGTCGCGTGATGTCATCCAACAAGCCAGGCATGTCGGACACACCGGGCAGCTGCCGTAAAAGCCCCGACACGTTGTCCTGCATCACCTGAACCTGACGCGTGCGACTGTCGAGACTGGAAGCAACAGCGTTTTTTTGCTCAAGCTCATGCTGCAAGACGACTTCACGCGCCTCAGCCGCCTTCAACTGCTCACGGGATGGGCCCACGACCAACCCATCACCCACCCACAACACCACGCCTGCGAGCGCGCAGCCCAACAGGGCCTTACCCGGCAGGGGCCATTTGGTAGCGTTGTGAGAGAGTGTGGATAAGTCGAGCCTGGGCAGGCTCAAGGCTGGGCCTCGGTGGACTCACCCTGGCGCACCATCAATTGAAACTCGTTGTTTCCGCGCCCGCCCTCTGCACGCACATGCTGCAACTGCGTGGCATGGGTACCTTGCGAAGCCTCCAGGCGCCGCATCAGTTGGGCGATATCCTGGCTGGATTCGGCACTGCCGCTGACGCTGATCGTGTCGCCGTTGGCCACCACTTCGTGCAGGTGCACGCCCTCGGGCACCGCCCGGGCCAGTTGATCAAACATCTGGGTGCTGGAGGAGCGGGCATCATGCAGGTCCTGCACGACTTTCATCCGCTCAGCCAATTGCTGGCTCTGCTCCTGCAGGCTGTCGATGGTCTTGATACGCGCGTCGACAACGGCCACTTCCTTGTTCAAATGGCTGTTGCGCGCCACTTGTCGGTCGATGGCCTGATCGATCACCTGGTCTGCCAGCCACACCGCTGCGAGTGCGGCACAGCCGAACGCCAGCAAAAACATCAGAAAGTATTTGCGCTTGCGCTGCTCCAGCGCCTGGCGCCAAGGCAAAAGGTTGATGCGTGTCATCAAGCAAAACTCCTCAGGGCCAACCCGCAAGCAATTCCCATCCCTTGGGCATCCACGGCCCATTGTGCGCCATCGACTCGATGGCCCGGCGTGAAGCTGGCGAAATCCTGACTGCAAGCGCGCTCCAATGCAAACCCTTCGACGTCCACCACCTGTGCCACGAGGCCCGCGCGGGTCAAAACCGTTGCGCGCGCTTCGACTTGCTCCCTGAGGCAGGCAGCCAGCAGCACCTCTACCCGGGCAGGGTCCTGGGGTGAAGGTCCCTTGACCTGGAAGTCGATGGCCACCTCATCCAGCGGGTAGGGAATGTACTGGTCGGCTTCCATCTGGATCCGCCAGACCATTTCTTCGTCGCTGAGCCCTGCCTCCAACTCGATCACGCGCGTAATGACTGAAGGCCCGGCAACGGCAACCGCCGCCAGCCGCGTGGAGGCCAGCGACCGGGACACAGCCTCGTGCAAGGCGTGCCCGACTGCCTCAAGGTCCAGCAGCGTGCCATCAACCACGGCATGGGCCGCCAACGCCTGCGTGGCATAGCCCCGCACCGTAAACCCACTGCCTGAACGACCCAGCTCAATCAGCTTGATCCCGGCATCGTTGATATCGATACCCAGGATGCTGTCGTTTTTTCGCCTGAAAAATCCCTTTCTCATAAAACTCCCTAAAACTTTGCCTGTCATACCAGCCTGATTGCCGCTGGGCGCCCTGCATTCGGTCGGCTTGTTTAAGTGGTGCGAATGACGCCCCAAGCCGAAAAATGCTTTAATGCCCAGCGTTTTTTCCCGCTTTTTATCTGCAGCTCGGGTCGATCCATCGTTTGCCATGCATGCCCCGACGCGTAACTCTTTCTTTTCTCTGGAAATCCAAAAGCCTTGATTCGTCTGCTGAAGTTTTTCGGGTACTCCATTGTCGCGATTGTCTGCGGGCTGCTGCTCGTGCTCAGCGGTGCCTACCTCTACCTTAGTCCGGGTTTGCCCTCCGTAGAGGCCCTCAGAAGTATCCAGTTGCAGATTCCTTTGCGGGTCTACAGCAGCGATGAAAAGCTGATCGCGGAGTTCGGCGAAATGCGCCGCACACCGATCCGTTTCGCCGATATTCCGCCTAATTTCATCAGCGCCTTGCTGTCGGCCGAGGATGATAATTTCGCCAACCACTACGGTGTCGACCCCAGCAGCCTGGTGCGTGCGGCCACCCAGTTGGTAAAAAGCGGACACATTCAATCCGGTGGCAGCACCATCACCATGCAGGTGGCGAAGAACTTCTTTCTCACCAGCGAGCGCAGCTTCTCGCGCAAGGCCACCGAGATCCTGCTGGCCCTGCAAATCGAACGTCAGCTGACCAAGGACGAGATCCTTGAGCTGTATGTGAACAAGATCTACCTGGGTAACCGCGCCTACGGGATCGAAGCCGCGTCCCAGGTGTATTACGGCAAGTCCATACGTGACGCCAGCCTGGCGCAGATGGCCATGATTGCCGGCCTGCCGAAAGCCCCTTCACGCTTCAACCCCCTGGCCAACCCGGCGCGCAGCAAAGAGCGTCGCGACTGGATCCTGGGGCGCATGTACAAGCTGGGCAAAATCGACCAGGCCGCCTATGAAAGCGCGGTGGCCGAACCGCTGAACGCCAGTTACCACGTGCCGACGCCGGAAGTGAACGCGCCGTACATCGCTGAAATGGCCCGCGCCGAGATGGTCGGCCGCTATGGCAGCGATGCCTACACCGAAGGCTTCCGTGTGACCACGACGGTGCCGAGCGACCTGCAGGAAATTGCCAACAACTCGGTGCACTCCGGGTTGATCACCTACGACCAGCGTCACGGCTACCGTGGCCCCGAGTCGCGCCTGCCGGGCAAGACCCTGAGCGCCTGGACCACCGAACTGGGCAAACAGCGCCCGATCAGCGGGCTGGAACCGGCCATCGTCACCCAGGTGAAGAAAGATGGCGTGCAAGTGCTGACACGCACCGGCGAAGCCCATGTGAGCTGGGACAGCATGAAGTGGGCACGCCCATTCCTGAACACCAACAGCATGGGCCCGATGCCCAAGCAGCCGTCTGACGTTGCGCAAGTGGGTGATCTGATCCGCGTGCAGCGCCAGAAGGATGACAGCCTGAAATTCAGCCAGGTACCGCTCGCCCAAGGTGCGCTGGTGTCCCTGGACCCGCAGAACGGTGCGATTCGCGCGCTGGTCGGTGGTTTTGCCTTCGAGCAGAGCAACTACAACCGCGCCACCCAAGCCAAGCGCCAGCCGGGTTCGAGCTTCAAGCCGTTCATCTACAGCGCCGCCCTGGACAACGGCTACACTGCCGCGAGCCTGGTCAACGATGCACCGATCGTGTTCGTCGACGAGTACCTGGACAAGGTCTGGCGCCCGAAGAACGACACCAACACCTTCCTCGGCCCGATCCGCGTGCGTGAGGCGCTGTACAAGTCGCGTAACCTTGTGTCGATCCGCTTGCTGCAAGCGATGGGCGTCGGCAAAACCATCGACTACATCACGCGCTTTGGCTTCAACAAGTCGGACTTGCCGCCAAACTTGTCCCTGGCGTTGGGCACCGCGACCCTCACGCCCATGGAAATTGCCACGGGCTGGAGCACCTTTGCCAACGGTGGCTACAAAATTTCGCCGTACCTGATCGACAAGATCGAAAGCCGCAATGGCGACACCCTGTTCACCGCCAACCCGCCACGGGTGCCAGGCGATGTGGTCAACGGCGTAGCCGCTACCGATGGCCTGGCAGCGCCGAGCCACGGCGGTATCACCATCGAACCGACGCCGGGCACAGCGCCAGCCGCAGGCACGACTGCACCGGCAGACCCACAGGCACCCGCAGTTGCCGAGCGCGTGGTGGATGGCCGCACCACCTACATCCTCAACAGCATCCTTGAGGACGTGATCAAGAAAGGCACCGGCCGCCGCGCCCTGGCCTTGGGCCGTGCGGACATCGCGGGCAAGACCGGTACGACCAACGATTCCAAGGATGCCTGGTTCTCCGGCTACAACGCCGACTACGTGACCACCGTCTGGACCGGCTACGACCAGCCGGAAAGCCTGGGCCGCCGTGAGTTCGGTGGCACCGTGGCGCTGCCGATCTGGATGAGCTACATGGGCGCAGCCTTGAAAGACAAGCCACTGCACACCCAGCCAGAGCCTGAAGGCATTCTCAGCCTGCGGATCGACCCGGTCAGCGGCCGTGCGGCCTCGCCAAGCACGCCGAATGCGTACTTCGAACTGTTCAAGAGCGAAGACACGCCGCCGTCGGTCAACGAACTGGGCAATGGCGTTGCACCGGGCAGCCCGCTGCCGGCGGATGAGGCAGCGCCGATCGATCTGTTCTGACGGCCGTCGCGGGCACGATCAACCTTGTAGGAGCCGGCTTGCCGGCGATGGGGCCTTCAAGCCCTGCGGTGACCTTGGGGTCGCCATCGCCGGCAAGCCGGCTCCTACAAGGACCGTGTCAGGCAACAAAATTCAGGTACAAAAAAAGCCCCGACTCGCAAGAGCCGGGGCTTTTTGTTGGTGCGCTACAACGGCTTAGCCGTTGAACACATCATCCACGCTTTTCAGCGGGTAGTGCTTCGGATACGGCAGGGTAGCCACGCCGGTCTCGATAGCGGCCTTGGCCACGGCATCGGAGATCAGGGTGATCAGGCGCTTATCCATTGGTTTCGGGATGATGTACTCACGACCGAATTCCAATTTGATACCGCCGTAGGCATCGCACACTTCCTGAGGAACCGGCAGCTTGGCCAGTTCACGCAGGGCATTGGCAGCCGCTACTTTCATTTCTTCGTTGATGCGCTTGGCGCGAACGTCCAGGGCACCACGGAAGATGAACGGGAAGCCCAGCACGTTGTTGACCTGGTTCGGGTAGTCCGAACGGCCGGTTGCCATGATCACGTCGCTACGGGTGGCGTGAGCCAGTTCCGGAGAGATTTCTGGATCAGGGTTGGAGCAGGCGAACACGATCGGGTTGGCCGCCATGGACTTCAGGCCTTCAGCGCTCAGCAGGTTCGGGCCGGACAGGCCAACGAATACGTCTGCACCGTCAAGGGCGTCAGCCAGGGTGCGCTTCTCGGTGGCGTGGGCAAACATCGCCTTGTACTGGTTCAGGTCGGTACGCTCGGACTGGACCACGCCCTTGCTGTCGACCATGAAGATGTTTTCCAGCTTGGCGCCCATGCTCACCAGCAACTTCATGCAGGAGATGGCCGCAGCGCCAGCGCCCAGGCAGACGATCTTGGCGTCAGACAGGGTTTTGCCAGCGATTTCCAGGGCGTTGATCATGCCGGCCGCGGTGACGATCGCGGTGCCGTGCTGGTCATCGTGGAATACCGGGATGTCGCACTGTTCGATCAGGGCCTTTTCGATCTCGAAGCACTCAGGTGCCTTGATGTCTTCCAGGTTGATGCCACCGAAGGTGATGGAAATGCGCTTGACGGTGTCGATGAAAGCCTGCGGGCTTTCGGAGTCGACTTCGATGTCGAAAACGTCGATGCCGGCAAAGCGCTTGAACAGCACGCCTTTACCTTCCATGACTGGCTTGGAAGCCAATGGGCCGAGGTTGCCCAGGCCCAGAATCGCGGTGCCATCGGAAATCACTGCAACCAGGTTGCCTTTGCCGGTGTACTTGTACGCCAGTTCAGGGTCGCGGGCGATTTCACGTACGGGCTCGGCAACACCAGGGCTGTAGGCCAGCGACAGGTCGCGAGCGGTGGCAGTGGCTTTGGTGAGCTCTACACTCAGCTTTCCTGGACGAGGATGGGCATGATATTCGAGAGCGGCAGTTTTCAAATCAGACATATCGGCATTCCGCTTTTACTGTTGGTCGACGGACCGCCGAGGATACGCGTGTCGCAAAGTCCCCACAAGACTGGGCAGTCACAGGTGTCAAGGGCCCTGCGCTACGACTTTCGGCCAAGACCCACGGGATACAAGGGCTCAACTGTTCACAATCGACTTAAAAAATGTCTACAATTTTTTCTTCAAGACCGATTTATCGAGCTTCCCGCCAAATCACAGGCACAAAAAAGGCGCCCACAAGGGGCGCCTCTTTCATCAGCATGGAAAACCGCAGCTTTCCAGGTTGATCGGCCTTAGGCCTTTTTGGCACCGAAAGCACCGAAACGGTCAGCAAAGCGCTGTACACGGCCGCCGGTGTCCAGAGTCTTCTGCTTACCGGTGTAGAACGGGTGGCACTCGTTGCATACGTCAGTACCCAGTGGCTTGCACAGGTTCGAACGGGTTTCGAACTTGTTGCCGCAGCTGCAGGTGACTTCGATGGTTTCGTACGCTGGATGGATATCGGCTTTCATGGCACTTCCTCGGGCTAGCGTGCCGCCACTCGACACTATTGTCGAATACCGCACGTAATTAGGCCGCGGATTCTACCAGACCTTTTTAAACGCGCAAGCGGCGGTGCCGGCCGATTCCACACATATAAGCCCCTTTCATCAGAAAAACTACCGGTTCACCACACTCCATGTGGGAGCCGGGCTTGCCCGCGATGACGGTGCGTCAGGCAGCCAATCTTGCGTCTGATACGCCGCCATCGCGGGCAAGCCCGGCTCGCACAGAAGTGCTGTCTCCTGCACCGGAGACAGGACACCCCCACCGCAGGTCTGCTAGGCTCCCGCCCCTGCGCCACTGCCTGCCTTTATAGATGAGACCCCCGCGTGCCCGACGCCATTTTGCGCCTAGCCCTGCCTTCGCCCCTGCGCCGCCTGTTTGACTACCGGGCTCCGGCCGGCGTGTCGCGTGCGCAGTTGCAGCCCGGCATGCGCGTGCGTGTGCCGTTCGGGCGCCGGGAAATGATCGGCATCCTGGTGGAAGTCGCCGATCACAGCGAAGTGCCCGCCGAGAAACTCAAGCCCGCGCTGGCCATGCTCGACGCCACCCCGCCGCTGCCGCCCGCCCTGTTCAAGCTATGCCTGTGGACGGCCCAGTACTATCAGCACAGCCTGGGCGACACCCTGAGCTGGGCGCTGCCGGTGCTGCTGCGCCAGGGCGAGTTGGCTGAAGCACGCCAGGAACGCTTCTGGTCGATGGCGCCCGGCGCCCGTCTCGACGACCCGCGTATCGCCCGCGCCCCGCGCCAGCGCGAAGCCCTGGCCACCCTGGCCCAGCACCCGCACGGCGTGGCGCATCAACTGCTAAGCAAGCTGATGCTGAGCAAAGACAGCCTCGACCTGCTGCTGGCCAAGGGCCTGGTGCAGGTGGAAATCCGCAAGCACGCCCCCGACCCGCGCCACGATCACTGGCTGGCTCAACCGGAATTGCCGCTCAACCCCGAGCAACGCGCCGCCTATGAGGCGATTCGCGCAGGCTTCGACAGCTTCCATGCGTTCCTGCTGGCCGGCGTCACCGGCAGCGGCAAGACCGAAGTGTATTTGCAGTTGATCCGCGAAACCCTGCAGGCCGGCAAACAGGCGCTGGTGCTGATCCCCGAGATCAACCTGGGCCCGCAAACCCTGGCGCGCTTCGAGCAGCGCTTCAATGCGCGTATCGCCCTGGTGCACTCGGCGGTCAACGACCGTGAGCGCCTGGAGTCGTGGCTGGCGGCCCGGGACGGCGAGGCCGACATCATTATCGGCACCCGTTCGGCGCTGTTCACCCCGATGAAAAACCCCGGGCTGATCATCATCGACGAAGAGCACGACGGCTCCTATAAACAGCAGGAAGGCCTGCGCTACCACGCCCGCGACCTGGCCCTGGTGCGCGCACGCCAGGAAGACATCCCGATTGTGCTGGGCTCGGCCACACCGTCCCTTGAGAGTTTGCACAACGCCTACACCGGCCGTTATGGCCTGCTGCGCCTCAACGAACGGGCCGGGGGCGCCAAGCAACCGCGCTTCCTGCGCCTGGATGTAAAAAGCCGCCCGCTGGACAGCGGCATTTCCGGGCCGATGCAACAGGCCATTGGCCAGACCCTCGCGGCTGGCCAGCAAGTGCTGGTGTTTCTCAACCGCCGAGGCTTTGCGCCGACGCTGTTGTGCCATGACTGCGGCTGGATGTCTGAATGCGAACGCTGCGACGCGCGCATGACCGTGCACCAGCGCTATGGCGAGTTGCGCTGCCATCACTGCGGCCACGTAGAGCGGGTGCCGCGCCATTGCCCACAGTGCGGCAAGGTGGACTTGCGGCCCGTCGGCGCGGGTACCGAGCGGGCCGAAGAGCGCCTGGGCATCCTGTTCCCGGACTACCCTGTGCTGCGGGTCGACCGTGACAGCACTTCGCGCAAAGATGCGATGAACCAGCTGTTCGCCACCATCCAGAAAGGCCAGCCGTGCATCCTGATCGGCACGCAGATGCTTGCCAAAGGGCATCACTTCCCACGGGTGACCCTGGTGTCGATCCTGGACGCTGATGGCGGTTTGTTCTCCGGCGACTTCCGCGCCAGCGAGCGCATGGCGCAGTTGATCGTACAGGTCGCCGGCCGTGCCGGGCGCGCCGAAGAGCCGGGCAAGGTGATTATCCAGACGCACCTGGCCGACCACCCGCTGCTGATCCAGCTAACAGAACAAGGCTACTTTGCCTTCGCCGAACAGGCGTTGAGTGAGCGCCGTGCGGCGGGCCTGCCACCGTTTTCCCATTTGGCGCTGTTGCGGGCCGAAGCGCACAAGCCCGGGCAGGCAGAAGGTTTCCTCGATGAGGCGTGCAGCGCCGCCGAGGGTTTGCTGGGCGAGCTGGGCCTGACGGGCATCGAACTGCTCGGCCCCGTGCCCGCCCCCATGGAACGCCGCGCCGGGCGCTATCGTGCTCAGCTACTCTTGCAGGCAACGTCCCGCGCGCCATTGCATCGGCTATTAAGTAGCTGGTTGCTTGCCCTGGAGCAAATGCCCAGCGGCCGGCAAGTGCGATGGTCGTTGGATGTCGATCCCGTAGATTTGTATTGATAGAAATTCCGTTATCGCAGGCAAGCCAGCTCCCACATTTTGAAATGTGTGCACCGTTAAATGTGGGAGCGGGCTTGCCCGCGATGAGGCCCGCAGGTCCGTCAACCCGTCTGAACGGTTGGCAAGCCCGCCCTCGCCACGGATAATGCCCAGTTTTTCCACCTGCGCATCGCGCGCCGCCGCTTGCGGTCGAAAGAGAACACCATGAAAGACACCATTCGCCAGCTGATCCAACAAGCCCTCACCCAACTCGTCAACGAAGGTGTGTTGCCTGAAGGCCTGACGCCGGCGATCCAGGTGGAGAACACCCGCGACAAGACCCACGGTGACTTCGCCAGCAACATCGCGATGATGCTGGCCAAGCCGGCCGGCATGAAGCCGCGTGACCTGGCGGAAAAACTCATCGCCGCCCTGCCGGCTGACGAAAGCGTCACCAAGGCCGAAATCGCAGGCCCGGGCTTCATCAACTTCTTCCAGAACACCCAGGCTCTGGCTTCGCGCCTGGACGCGGCCCTGGCCGATGCCAAGATCGGCGTGCGCAAGGCTGGCCCGCTGGAACGAGTAGCCATTGACCTGTCGGCCCCCAACCTGGCCAAAGAGATGCACGTGGGCCACCTGCGCTCCACCATCATTGGCGACGGCGTGGCCCGTGTGCTCGAGTTTCTCGGCGACACCGTGATCCGCCAGAACCACGTGGGCGACTGGGGCACCCAGTTCGGCATGCTGATGGCGTACCTGCAGGAAAACCCGATCACCAGCAACGAGCTGTCGGACCTGGAGAACTTCTACCGCGCCGCCAAGAAGCGTTTTGACGAATCCGAAGAATTCGCCGACCGCGCCCGTGGCCTGGTGGTCAGGCTGCAAGCCGGTGACGAAGAGTGCCTGGCACTGTGGAACCGCTTCCGTGAGATTTCCCTGTCCCACTGCCAGGAAATCTACGAGCTGCTCAACGTCAAGCTGACCATGGCCGACGTAATGGGCGAAAGCGCCTACAACGATGACCTGATCAACGTGGTCAACGACCTCAAGGCCAAGGGCTTGCTGGTTGAGAGCAACGGCGCGCAGTGCGTGTTCCTCGAAGAATTCAAGACCGCCGACGGCGAGCCGCTGCCGGTGATCATCGTCAAGGCCGATGGCGGCTACCTCTACGCCACCACTGACCTGGCGGCCGTGCGCTACCGCAGCGGCGTACTCAAAGCCGACCGCGCCCTGTACTTCGTCGACCAGCGCCAGGCCCTGCACTTCCAGCAGGTGTTCGAAGTGGCGCGTCGCGCGGGCTTCATCACCCACCCGATGCACATGGAGCACATGGGCTTCGGCACCATGAACGGCGCCGACGGCCGTCCGTTCAAGACCCGCGACGGCGGCACCGTGAAGCTGATCGACCTGCTGACCGAAGCCCAGGAGCGCGCCTACAACCTGGTGAAGGAAAAGAACCCGGAGCTGGCCGAGGCCGACCTGCGCAACATCGCCCGCGTGGTGGGCATTGGCGCGGTGAAATACGCCGACCTGTCCAAGCATCGCACCAGCGACTACAGCTTCAACTTCGAGCTGATGCTGAACTTCGAAGGCAACACCGCGCCGTACCTGCTGTACGCCTACACCCGCGTAGCCGGCGTGTTCCGCAAGCTGGGCAAGGACTTCAGCGAAGTGGAAGGCCACATCGTGCTGGACGCCCCGCACGAGCAGGAACTGGCCGCCAAGCTGGCACAGTTCGGCGAAGTGCTGAACAGCGTCGGTGAGAAAGGTACGCCGCATATCCTGTGCACCTACCTGTACGAAGTCGCCGGCCTGTTCTCCAGTTTCTACGAGAACTGCCCGATCCTCACCGCAGACGACGAAGCCCAGAAGCAAAGTCGCCTGCGCCTCGCCGCACTGGCTGGACGGACCCTCAAGCAAGGCCTGGAGCTGTTGGGCCTGGAAACTCTGGAGCGTATGTAAGTTGGCTGCCAAGAAAAAACCTGCACCCAAGCGCGGCGCCAGCCGCTACCAGGCCCCGGCGAAGAAGCCTATTCCAGGCTGGTTGTGGATGGCCATCGGCCTGGCGGTCGGTGCGTTTGTCGTGATCCTGATGAAGCTGGAGCCGGGCAAGGGCGATGACGTCAAACGGGTCAAGCAAGAGCAGCAGAAGGCCACGAAGATCGCCGAAGCCAACAAGACCGCGCCAAGCCCGACCGCACCGGTGAAGCCGAAGTACGACTTCTACACGCTGCTGCCGGAATCGGAAGTGATCGTGCCGCCTGACGCCGTGCCGGAGAAAACCCTGCCGACGCCACAAGTGCCGACCACGCCGGTAACGCCAGCCGAAGCCGCGAAAATCGACACCGCCCGCGCCCAGGCAGCGCTGGCCGGGATTACCCCGCCGCCACCGCCACCGGTGGCGACTACCAAGGCCGCGCCGGTGACCAAGTTCTTCCTGCAGGCGGGTTCGTTCCCGAAACAGGCGGACGCGGACCGCGTGCGTGCGCAGATCATTCTGTTGGGCCAGGCCGTGACGGTCGAGTCCGGCACGGTGAAGGATGCGACCTGGTATCGCGTGCTGGTGGGGCCGTTCAGTAACCGTGAACAGCTGACCGTGGCGCAGAAACAACTGGCCGGCGCCGGCTTTAGCAACCTGTTGTTACAACAACGCCAAAGCCGCTGACACAAGCTCAACGCGGGACAAAATGTGGGAGCTGGCTTGCCTGCGATTACGGTGTAACAGTCAATATTTTCAGTGACTGACACACCGTAATCG
>NZ_JBWKPU010000035.1:0-75295 GCF_059418405.1 Pseudomonas sp. GW821-FHT09A09 | reverse complement strand
CCCCCCCCCCCCCCCCCCCCCCCCCCCCCCCCCCCCCACCCCAGCTCCCACATTTAATTCGGTGTGAGCCCGAGGAATTTCGACAGTTCCTCGCGCTTGGCCAACGCATCGCGCCGCCCCAGCTCGATCAACTCACTGCAATACCCTGCCTCGAACAGCAAGTAGCTCAACACCCCCGCCCCGCTCGTCTTGGTCGCTCCCGGCCCGCGTAAGAACAGGCGCAGTGCCGCCGGCAATTCCTGCCGATGCCGCGCCGCGATCTCGTCGATCGGCTGGCTCGGCGCAATCACCAGCACTTCAACCGCCGCCAACCCGGGGGCGGCATGGCTGAACTGGTTCAAGCGTTCCAGCAGTTCGATATCGCTTTCCAGGCTGTCAATGAAGGTGCTGTTGAGCATGTGCCCGCCGATCTGCGCCAGGGTCGGCTCCTGGCCGGTGAAAGTGCGCTGCGTCGCTGGTTCATTGCCTCGCGGGTTGCCGCTGACCCCCACCACCAGCACGCGGCTGGCCCCCAGGTGCAAGGCCGGGCTGATGGGCGCCGATTGGCGCACCGCGCCGTCACCGAAATACTCCTGGTCGAGTTTCACCGGGGCGAACAGCAAGGGGATGGCCGAGCTGGCCAGCAGGTGTTCAACCGTCAGTTGGGTGGGTACGCCGATGCGTCGATGACGCAGCCAGGCATCAATGGTGCCGCCGCCCTGGTAGAAGGTCACCGCCTGGCCGGACTCGTAGCCAAACGCTGTGACTGCCACCGCGTGCAGGTGCTTATTGCGGATGGCTTCATCGATGCCATGCAGGTGCAGTTTGTCGTTGAGCAGATCGCGCAGCGGCGTACTGTTGAGCAGCGCCACGGGCATCTGGGCACCAAAACCCAGCAGGCTATGGATAAAGAAGCGGCTCGCCTGGCGGATCACCCCGGGCCAGTCGCTACGCAACACCAGATGGCTGCGAAAGCCTTGCCAGAACGCCGTGAGGCGCCCGATGGCGGCGGTGAAGTCCATGGCGCCACTGGCCAGGCTCACCGCATTGATCGCGCCAGCCGAGGTGCCGACGATCACCGGAAAGGGGTTGGGTGCCCCCGGTGGCAGCAGTTCGGCAATCGCCGCCAGCACCCCCACCTGATACGCCGCTCGCGCCCCGCCACCGGAAAGAATCAAACCTGTAACCGGCTCAGCTGGGCGCATCGCGTCACTCCATATGAGGAAAAGTAAGGTTTACCGACGGCGTTTCTCGTAGAGCTTGGGCTCACCCGGTGGCCGGCTCTTGAAGCGCCGGTGCGTCCACAGGTACTGCTCGGGGCATTCACGTACCGAGGCCTCGACCCACTGGTTGATCCGCAGGCAGTCGATTTCATCGGATTCACCAGGGAAGTCTTCCAGCGGCGGATGGATCACCAGGCGATAGCCGCTGCCATCGGCCAGGCGCTCCTGGGTGAACGGCACCACCAGCGCCTTGCCCAGCTTGGCAAACTTGCTGGTGGCCGTCACGGTGGCCGCCTGGATGCCGAACAGCGGCACGAAGATGCTTTGCTTGGCGCCGTAGTCCTGGTCCGGCGCGTACCAGATAGCACGGCCGGCGCGCAGCAACTTGAGCATGCCGCGCACGTCTTCGCGCTCTACCGCCAGGGAATCAAGGTTGTGGCGTTCACGGCCACGGCGCTGCACGAAGTCGAACAACGCATTGCCGTGCTCGCGGTACATGCCGTCAATGGTGTGCTTTTGCCCGAGCAGGGCTGCGCCGATTTCCAGGGTGGTGAAATGCAGGGCCATGAGGATCACGCCCTTGCCGTCCAGCTGCGCCTGCTTGAGGTGCTCGAGCCCTTCGACATGGGCCAGGCGCGCCAGGCGCTGGCGTGACCACCACCAGCTCATGGCCATTTCAAAGAAGGCGATGCCGGTGGAGGCGAAATTTTCCTTGAGCAGCTGCTTGCGCGCTTTGGCAGACATCTCCGGGAAGCACAGCTCCAGGTTGCGCGCGGCGATGCGGCGGCGTTCGCCGGCCACGCGGTACATGCCGGCGCCCAGCAGGCGACCAATGGTCAGCAACGCGCGGTAGGGCAATTGGGTGATCAGCCACAACAGGCCGAGTCCCAGCCATAACAGCCAAAAACGCGGGTGAAAAAATACAGCTCGAAAACGCGGGCGATCCATTACAGATTCCGGTAAAGACAAGGGCCGCGCATTCTACAACGGTTCGACCCGGCTTGCGGCCCGTGGATGTTCTCGTTATAAGTCTCGACACTTTTCGTGACAAGCCGCTTTTGCCGACCATGAGCCAAACCGAACCGCTAGACCAAGATCCCGTGTTCCAGTTAAAAGGCAGCATGCTCGCCATTACCGTGTTGGAACTGGCCCGCAACGACCTCGATGCCCTGGACCGCCAACTGGCCGCCAAGGTCGCCCTGGCGCCGAACTTCTTCAACAATGCCCCGCTGGTGCTGGCCCTGGACAAACTGCCCGCCGGCCAGGGTGCCATCGACCTGCCCGGCCTGATGCGTGTGTGCCGCTCCCATGGCCTGCGTACCCTGGCGATCCGTGCCAGCCGTATCGAAGACATTGCCGCCGCCATCGCCATTGAACTGCCAGTACTGCCACCGTCCGGTGCGCGCGAGCGTCCGCTGGAACCATTGGTCGGTGAAGAGAAGAAAAAACCGGAAAAACCACCCGAGCCTGCGATCAAGCCTACAAAGATCATCACCTCGCCCGTACGCGGCGGGCAGCAAATTTACGCCCAGGGTGGCGACCTGGTGGTGATCTCCTCGGTCAGCCCAGGGGCGGAACTTCTCGCTGATGGCAACATCCATGTATACGGCCCGATGCGCGGACGTGCCCTCGCCGGCATCAAGGGTGATACCAAGGCGCGTATTTTTTGCCAGCAGTTAACCGCTGAGCTAGTGTCCATCGCAGGCCAGTACAAGGTTTCAGAAGATTTGCGCCGTGATCCGTTGTGGGGGGCTTCGGTGCAGGTCAACCTGTCGGGCGATGTGTTGAACATCATCCGTCTTTAACGGATACTGCCGCATTTTCCAAGCATCTCTAGACTCTGATAGCACAGCGAAACCGGCATTACTTGTGTAGGAATTATTTTTCCTACAAGGCTGTCCGCCTGCAGCGAGTTCCAAGAGATGTTTTTCAGGGACCGAAAAGTCCTTTTTCCTTAGGGGTGAAACACCTTGGCCAAGATTCTCGTGGTTACATCCGGCAAGGGTGGTGTGGGTAAGACCACCACCAGCGCCGCTATCGGTACCGGTCTCGCTCTGCGCGGCCACAAGACAGTCATCGTCGACTTCGACGTCGGTTTGCGTAACCTCGACCTGATCATGGGCTGCGAACGCCGCGTGGTGTACGACTTCGTCAACGTGGTGAACGGCGAAGCCAACCTGCAACAGGCCCTGATCAAGGACAAGCGCCTCGAGAACCTGTACGTGCTGGCCGCCAGCCAGACCCGTGACAAGGACGCGCTGACCAAAGAAGGCGTAGGCAAAGTCCTGGCCGAGCTGAAAGAAACCTTCGAATACGTGGTCTGCGACTCGCCGGCCGGTATCGAAACCGGTGCGCACCTGGCGATGTACTTCGCCGACGAAGCCATCGTGGTGACCAACCCGGAAGTCTCCTCGGTACGTGACTCGGACCGCATGCTGGGCCTGCTGGCCAGCAAGTCCCAGCGCGCCGAAAAAGGCGAAGACCCGATCAAGGAGCACCTGCTGCTCACCCGCTACAACCCTGAGCGCGTCAGCAACGGCGAAATGCTGGGTGTTGAAGACGTGAAGGAAATCCTCGCAGTGACCCTGCTGGGCGTGATTCCAGAATCCCAGGCCGTACTCAAAGCCTCCAACCAAGGTGTTCCGGTCATCCTCGACGACCAGAGCGACGCCGGCCAGGCGTACAGCGATGCCGTCGACCGCCTGCTGGGCAAGTCCGTGGAACATCGCTTCCTCGATGTCAAGAAGAAGGGATTCTTCGAGCGTATCTTTGGAGGCAACTAAACAATGAAATTTCTCGACTTCTTTCGCGCCAACAAAAAGCCAACGACCGCGTCGGTAGCGAAAGAGCGTCTACAGATCATCGTGGCGCACGAACGCGGCCAACGCAGCACGCCGGACTACTTGCCAGCCTTGCAGAAGGAACTGGTCGAGGTGATCCGCAAGTACGTCAATATCGGGAACGACGATGTGCATGTCGCCCTGGAAAACGACGGCAGCTGCTCGATTCTGGAACTCAATATCACCCTGCCTGATCGTTGATCGAACAGGCGGCCGCCACGGCGGCTCGTTCACTCTGATCCCTTTTTGGGGACCGGGTGGGCGAGCCGCCGTTGGCGTTTGTTACGAGGCTGTTTAATGCCGCTGTCCAATATCCATATCCTGCATCAGGACGACGCCGTCCTGGTGGTGAACAAGCCCACCCTGCTGCTCTCGGTGCCCGGTCGCGCCGACGACAACAAGGACTGCCTGATCACCCGCCTGCAGGAAAACGGCTACCCCGAAGCCCGTATCGTCCATCGCCTGGACTGGGAAACCTCGGGAATCATCCTGCTGGCCCGGGACGCCGATACCCACCGCGAACTGTCCCGCCAGTTTCACGACCGCGAAACCGAAAAGGCCTACACCGCACTGGCCTGGGGCCAACCGGAGCTGGACAGCGGCAGCATCGACCTGCCCCTGCGCTACGACCCGCCAACCAAGCCACGCCACGTGGTGGACCATGAGTTCGGCAAACATGCGCTGACCTTCTGGAAAGTGCTGGAACGTTGTGGCGACTGGTGCCGCGTGGAGCTGACGCCGATCACCGGGCGCTCGCATCAATTGCGCGTGCACATGCTGTCCATCGGCCACCCGCTGCTCGGTGACGGCCTTTATGCCCACGAACAAGCCCTGGCCGCCTGGCCGCGCCTGTGCCTGCACGCCAGCATGCTGAGCTTCACCCACCCGCAAAGCGGCGAGCGCCTGCGCTTCGAGTGCCCTGCTCCCTTTTGAAGGGTGAACCCGATCAAATGTGGGAGCTGGCTTGCCTGCGAAAGCGGTGTGTCAGCACCACATTTTTTACCAATAGACCGCCTTCGCAGGCAAGCCAGCTCCCACAGGGGTTATGAGTGATGCTCGAGAGAGCAGTCACACGCCAAATCCCGAGCCAATACGGTAAACTCCGCGCACTGCTGTCTGGAGCTATTTATGCGCGAAGCGTTGAATCAAGGCCTGATCGACTTCCTCAAGGCCTCCCCTACTCCTTTTCATGCCACTGCTGCCCTGGCCCAGCGCCTGGAAGCGGCGGGTTACCAGCGGCTCGACGAGCGCGAAACCTGGGCCACCGAGGCCAACGGTCGCTATTACGTCACCCGTAACGATTCCTCGATCATTGCCTTCAAGCTGGGCCGCCACTCGCCGCTGCTGGGCGGCATTCGCCTGGTCGGCGCCCATACCGACAGCCCATGCCTGCGGGTCAAGCCCCAGCCCGAGTTGCAACGCCAGGGCTTCTGGCAGTTGGGCGTGGAAGTCTACGGCGGCGCACTGCTGGCGCCGTGGTTCGACCGCGACCTGTCCCTGGCCGGCCGCGTCACCTTCCGCCGAGATGGCAAGGTCGAAAGCCAACTGATCGACTTCAAGCTGCCGATTGCCATCATCCCCAACCTGGCCATCCACCTGAACCGTGAAGCCAACCAGGGCTGGGCGATCAATGCCCAGACCGAGCTGCCGCCGATCCTCGCGCAATTTGCCGGTGACGAGCGCGTGGACTTCCGCGCCGTGCTCACCGAACAGCTGGCACGCGAACACGGCCTGAACGCCGACGTGGTGCTCGACTACGAGCTGAGCTTCTACGACACCCAGAGCGCCGCAGTGATCGGCCTCAATGGCGACTTCATCGCCGGCGCACGCCTGGACAACCTGCTGTCGTGCTACGCCGGCCTGCAGGCTTTGCTCACCAGCGACAGCGATGAAACCTGCGTGCTGGTGTGCAACGACCACGAAGAGGTCGGCTCCTGCTCGGCGTGCGGCGCCGATGGCCCGATGCTGGAACAGACCCTGCGCCGCCTGCTGCCCGAAGGTGATGAGTTCGTACGTACCATTCAGAAATCCCTGCTGGTGTCGGCGGACAACGCCCACGGCGTGCACCCTAACTACGCCGAGAAGCACGACGCCAACCACGGCCCCAAGCTCAATGCGGGCCCGGTGATCAAGGTCAACAGCAACCAGCGCTACGCCACCAACAGCGAAACCGCTGGCTTCTTCCGCCACCTGTGTATGGCCCAGGAAGTGCCGGTGCAGAGCTTCGTGGTGCGCAGCGACATGGGGTGCGGCTCCACCATCGGCCCGATCACCGCCAGCCACTTGGGCGTGCGTACCGTGGATATCGGATTGCCGACGTTTGCCATGCACTCCATACGCGAGCTGTGCGGCAGCCATGATTTGGCGCATCTGGTGAAGGTGTTGGGGGCTTTCTACGCCAGTCGCGACCTGCCCTGAGACCGCGGCGCGGCTATCGCAGGCAAGCCAGCTCCCACATTTGAATGTGTTTACAAATCAAAATGTGGGAGCTGGCTTGTGTGGGAGCTGGCTTGCCTGCGATGAAAGCACCTCGGTGTGTCAGTAACGCCGCGGTGATGCCATCGCAGGCAAGCCAGCTCCCACACAAGTGCTCTCCCACATTCAGTTTTGTGTACACCTGATCTGCATCAGCTGCATTTCCTGTAATCCGACCTAGACTTGTCAGTATTCCCACTCCGACAAGGCCGTCGTCCCATGATCTCCATGTCCTCGTTCCACGCCATGCTTATCCCGATCCTGATCGGCATGATCCTGCTGGCGACGGGTTTCAACTTTCGCGACAAGCCCCTGGGCGTGTTTGGCATGTGGATCGGCATGCTGCTGATCCTGGGCACCGTGGTCTACAAGATCCTCGCCAAACTGGCGGAATGACAAATGCACTCGCATCTGGCATAGCGGCCTCGTACACTCGATCAACCCGTCGTTTCCAAGGTTGACCGCCTAGTGTTCTCCCGTCTGTTCGCCCTGCCCTGCACCCTGCTGATCGCCCTGCTCATGTTGCTGCCGCTCGCGCCTGCCCAGGCCGTGAGCCTGCCCGGCCTGCTGGGCAACGCCACCAAGTCCCAACCCCAGGCCGATGTGCCGCTGGGGCAGTCGCTGGACGAAGTGATCAAGACCCTGGAAAACGACCAGCAGCGCACCCAGTTGTTGAGCGACCTGAAGAAACTGCGCGAAGCCACGAAAAAAGCCCAACCGGCCACCGAAGAAGGTGTGCTGGGCTTGATCGGCGGCACCCTGGCCAACCTCGAAGCACAGTTCTCCGGGGCCGACAGCCCGCTAGGGCGCTGGTCCAACGAAATCGACCAGGCCAAGGATGAGCTTGATGCCCTGATGTTGCCGGCCAGCGAATGGCTGCCGATCATTTTCGGTTTTGCCCTGATCCTGGCCGTGTGGAGCTTGCTGGCCGCCGCGCTGATCTGGCTCAGCCACCGAGTGCGCGAGCGCTTCGGCTTGCCCGAGGAACTGCCGCAGCACCCGCGCACCTGGGACATGGTGCGTTTCGCCCTGCGCAAACTGGGCCCGTGGCTGATCGCCCTGGTGATTACGGTGTACCTGAGTTATGCCCTGCCCTCTTCCCTGGGCAAATCCCTGGCGATGGTGTTGGCCTACGCGCTGGTGGTGGGCACCTGCTTCTCGGCCATCTGCGTGATCGCCTTTTCCCTGCTCGACGGCCCGCACCGCCATCGAGCCCTGTACATCCTGCGTCACCAGGCCTTCCGCCCGCTGTGGTGGATCGGCAGCTTTGCCGCCTTCGGCGAGGCCTTAAGCGACCCGCGACTGGTCGCAGCACTGGGGCAGCACTTGTCCCACACGGCCGCGACCGTGGCCAATGTGATGGCGGCGCTGTCCACCGGCGTGTTCATCCTGCGTTTCCGCCGCCCCATTGCCCACCTGATCCGCAACCAGCCGCTGTCGCGTCGCCTGACCCGCCGTGCCCTCAGCGACACCATCGAGATCATCGGCTCGTTCTGGTACATCCCGGCCCTGCTGCTGGTGGGCATCTCGCTGTTCGCCACCTTCGTGTCGGCCGGCGACACCAGCACCGCCCTGCGCCAGTCACTGCTGTGCACGGTGCTGCTGGTGCTGTGCATGGTGATCAACGGCCTGGTACGCCGCCACGCCCTCAAGCCGCAGCGCGGCCACAAGCGCCATGCGCTGTACTCCGAGCGCCTGAAAAGCTTTGTCTACACCTTGGCGCACCTGATGGTGTGGCTGGTGTTTATCGAACTGGGCCTGCGGGTGTGGGGCCTGTCGCTGATCCGCTTTACCGAAGGCGACGGGCATGAAGTCAGCGTCAAACTGTTCGGCCTGGCCGGGACCTTGCTGTTCGCCTGGCTGATCTGGATCCTCAGCGACACCGCCATCCACCATGCCCTCACCCGCTCGCGCAAAGGCCTGGCCAACGCACGCGCGCAGACCATGATGCCGTTGATCCGCAACGTGCTGTTCGTGACCATCTTCATCATTGCCGCGATCGTCGCCCTGGCGAACATGGGCATGAACGTCACGCCGCTGCTGGCCGGTGCCGGTGTGATCGGCCTGGCGATTGGTTTTGGTGCGCAATCGCTGGTAGCAGACTTGATCACCGGCCTGTTCATCATCATCGAAGACTCCCTGGCCATCGATGACTACGTCGACGTCGGCGGCCACCTCGGCACCGTCGAAGGCCTGACCATCCGCACCGTGCGCCTGCGCGACATTGACGGCATCGTGCACACCATCCCATTCAGCGAGATCAAGAGCATCAAGAACTACTCGCGGGAATTCGGCTATGCGATCTTCCGGGTGGCGATCCCGTACAACATGGAAATCGACGATGCAATCAAACTGATGCGCGACGTGGGCCAGAAAATGCGCAACGACCCGCTGCAACGCCGCAATATCTGGTCGCCGCTGGAGATCCAGGGCGTGGAGAGTTTCGAGTCAGGCAGCGCGATCCTGCGCGCCCGGTTCAAGACGGCGCCGATCAAGCAGTGGGAAGTGTCGCGGGCGTTCAACTTGTCGTTGAAGCGGCATCTGGATGAGGCGGGGTTGGACCTGGCGACGCCGCGCTTGAGCGTGCAGGTGGTGACAGCAACAGCAAAACCCGAACTGTAGGAGCCGGCTTGCCGGCGATGGCGATCTTGAAATCGCTATCGCCGGCAAGCCGGCTCCTACAGGGGTGAATGTGGATCAGCCTGCGAGCGCGGCGCTGTCCATCTTTTGGCGCAGGCTCAACGGGCGCATGTCGGTCCAGACTTCTTCGATGTAGGCCAGGCACTCTTTCTTCAGGCCGCTCTTGCCCACGGTGCGCCAGCCTTCCGGCACGGCCTTGTAGTCGGGCCAGATCGAATACTGCTCTTCGTGGTTGACCACTACCTGAAACAGGATGTCGTCGCGGTCAAATACTGAGGTCATTGCTGTTCTCCATCGCAAAAAAGGCTGGCTGCGCACACTGCGCAGCGCTGATATCTGTAGAAACGTACCAACCTGCAAAAAAATTAGAGGCTGGCGACCGCCGCCGCCAACGCCCGGCCGAAAATCTCGGCGACGCGGTCGACCTCGGCGCCGGTGATCACCAGCGGTGGCAGGAAGCGCACCACGCTGCCATGGCGCCCGCCCAACTCCAGGATCAGGCCGCGCTTGAGGCACTCGCGCTGCACCAGCGGTGCCAGCTGACGATGCACCGGTGGATGGCCCTGAACATCGGGCTTGCCGTTCGGGTCCACCAGCTCCACGCCGAGCATCAGCCCACGGCCACGGATGTCCCCCAGTTGCGGGAAATCCCGCTGCAGGATGCGCAGGTGCTCACCCAGGCGTTCGCCCATGGCGGCGGCATGGCCGGCCAGGTCGTGTTCCTTGAGGTAGCGCATCACCGCCGAACCCGCCGCCATCGCCATCTGGTTGCCACGGAACGTCCCGGCGTGGGCGCCGGGTAACCAGGTGTCGAGCCAGTCGCGGTACACCACCACGGCCAGTGGCAGGCTGCCGCCGATGGCCTTGGACATCACCACCACGTCCGGAATGATCCCGGCGTGCTCGAAGGCAAACATCTTGCCGGTGCGACCGAAACCGCTCTGGATTTCATCGACGATCAGCGCCACGCCCGCCTGCTCGGTGATGCGCCGCAGGCCGCGCAACCAATCGAGATCGGCCGGGATCACGCCACCTTCGCCCTGCACCACTTCCACAATCACCGCCGCCGGCAGCAAGACGCCCGCCTCCGGGTCGTTCAGCAGGTTTTCCAGGTAATGCAGGTTGACGCGAACCCCTTCGGCGCCGCCCAGGCCAAACGGGCAGCGGTAGTCATAAGGGTACGGCAGGAACTGCACGCCATTGCCGAGCAGCGCGCCCAGCGGTTTCTTCGGCCCCAGGCTGCCCATCAGGCTCAATGCGCCCTGGCTCATGCCGTGATAACCGCCCTGAAACGACAGCACGGTGCTGCGACCGGTGGCGGTGCGTACCAGTTTCAACGCGGCTTCCACCGCATCGGTGCCCGTGGGGCCGCAGAACTGGATCTTCGCTTCGCGCGCCAACTCGCTCGGCAGCAGGCCGAACAGGTCCTGCACGAACTGGTCCTTGACCGGCGTGGTCAGGTCGAGGGTGTGCAACGGCAGTTCGTCGCTCAACACCTGCTGAATGGCCTCGATCACCACCGCGTGGTTATGCCCCAGCGCCAGGGTGCCAGCACCGGCCAGGCAGTCGATGAAACGGCGACCTTCCACATCTTCCACATAGATGCCCTTGGCGCGCTTGAGCGCCAGGGGGATGCGCCGAGGGTAGCTGCGGGCATTGGATTCCTGCTGGCGCTGGCGGGCCAGCAGCGGGGACTCGTCAAACTGGTAAAGCGTTTCTTGAAGCGGGGTGTCTTCGATATGGCTGATAGCGACGGACATTACAAGATCCCTCATCGGGCCCAAGGGGCATGCGCACGGATTTCCTGTTCTGGAAACGCATCAGCGCGGGAGGGATTTAGTGGCCACTGATCTATAACTGAGGGATGAAGATCCAGAGGTGGGAATCCACAGACCTGTAGGAGCCGGCTTGCCGGCGATGGTATCGGCGGGGTTCCCTGACGTATCGAGGTGTCTGCATCGCCGGCAAGCCGGCTCCTACAGAAGGGCAGGCAGGCGTTAGAGGCCTCGGTATTTTTCGTTCAGCGCGTACAGAATCGCGCAGGTTTCTGCGTCCAGGAACCCGCAATAATCCCGGGGCCGAAAGTGCATCTGAAACGCCCGCGTGCGCTGTTCAAAGCCTTGCCGGTTCTTCGCCGGCGCATACCCATAACGCTGGAACGCGCGCTCCACCTCCACCTCTGGCGGCAACCCGACGCAAAACCGGCGCTGGTACATCGCCCGCGTCGTTTCATCGAACCAGGCGCCGATGCCTGCTTCGTGCAGACGCCACCACGGCAGACGGGGCCCTGGATCGCTCTTGCGCCCATACGCCACATCCGAATGCCCGAGGATGCCCGCAGGCTCTATCTGTGGATAGCGACTCACGATGTCGCGCAGCAGCGCAATCAACACCTCGATCTGTTCCTCGGCGTACGCGGGGAAGGTGAAGACGCCCGCGTCATCCCGCGCCAGATTGACCAGCTCGATACCGATCGAGCGGCTGTTGAGGTTGTCGCGCCCCTCCCAGTGGCTGACCCCGGCATGCCAGGCGCGCTTGCTTTCGTCCACCAGGCGAAAAGCTCGCAACTCGTCATAGGCCGCCGCGCGATAGCTGGGTTCTTCCGGGTCGGGCACCAGGTAATGCGCACTCACGCCGTCCTGGGTCAAGGTGCGCAGGGATGACGCAAAGGGCAGCGCGGTGTAATGCAGGATCACCTGCCGCACGGGCTCGCCGTAGCGTTCGTTGAAGCCGGTGGCAGGAAAACTGGTATCGATGACCAACATAAAAAGCCGTCCTTTTCACTACAGGCCGACTCATTCGGCCCGTTCAAGCACAAAAAAATTACCGCCATCCTGAAGCGTTGAACCTCAAGCGGGCGGTAACTAATTGGCACCTGAAAGAAAAGAAATCAGCGACGCAGCGGCATTCCCAGGTCGACCCGCAAGCCATCGGGCTGACTGTCGAACTTCAGCGAGCAGGAGCAGCGCTGCACAATCGCTTGCACGATGGCCAGGCCCAGGCCGCAACCTTCGCTGCTGCCATTGCGCCAGAAACGCTGGGTCAGGTATTGCAGGTCTTCGGCAGAGATCTGCTTGCCGTGGTCACGCACGCGGAACACCACGTGCTCGGCGTCGGTGAATACACTAAGTTCCACACGCGTATCGGCCGGCGTGTGACGCAGGGCGTTGTCCAGCAGGTTGCGCAGGGCTGCAACGGCCAGGCCCACGGGCATTTCCACCGGCCGGTCACTGAGGCCTTCCGGCAGGATCAGGTCGATGCGCGAGTTGTCCCCGGCGTTGGCGTCCTGGATCGCCAGGCGGGCCACTTGTTCGGCACTGGACTGCAAACCGTCGTCAAACGACAGGCTGCCTTCCACCCGAGCCAGCAACAGCAACTGTTCAAGGGTGCGGTGCAGGCGGTCGGCGCCCTCCTCGGCATGAGCCAGGGATTGGTCCCGCGCGGCACCGTCGGTCATGCGCGCCACTTGCAGGTGGGTCTTGATCGCCGTCAGCGGGCTGCGCAGTTCATGGGCGGCGTCCCCCGTCAGGCGGCGCTCGCGCTCGATGGTCTTGGCGATGCGTTGCAGCAGTTGGTTCTGGGTGTCGAGCAGCGGCTTGAGCTCGCTGGGCAGCGGATGGATCTGCAGCGGTTCAAGGGAATCGGCACTGCGGCGCATCAAGGCGTCCCGCATGCGATTGAGCGGCAACAGGCTCTGGCCGATCCCCAGCCACAGCAGGCACAGGCAACCGAGCAACGCCACGCCCACCGGCACCGAAGCCGCCAGCAGGATCGACAGGTTCAGCGCCTCACGCTCCACTTGGCGGTCAGCGGTGGTGATCAGCAGGTCGCCCCGGGACAGGGTGAAACTGCGCCAGCCCACGCCATCGATCATCTGGTCGCGAAAACCGCTTTTGCGCGACTCCAGCCCCTCATCCGGCGTGGTGTGACTGCGCGCCAGGATTTCTCCGCGCAAAGAGCTGACCTGACAGGCCATGCCGCCCGGTACGTTCAATTGCTCGGTGCGCAAATGCGCGCCGCCACTCACGCTGGCCAGGCCGGGCATCTGCTCGGTCAGCCCGGCCACCATGCGCGCCGACGCCACCAGGCGCTGGTCGAGGGAAAACATCATCTGGTTGCGCAGGTCGTTGAGCATCCAGGCGGCCGCCAGGGCCCAGATCAGCACAAAGGCGGCGCCCAGCTTGAACGTCAGGCGCAGGCGCAGGCTTTTCACGAAGCGTCCTCTCCACCCGCATCTGCCGGCCCAAGGCGATAACCCAGGCCGCGCACGGTCTCGACAATGCCGTTGCCCAATTTTCGGCGCAGGTGGTGGATGTGCACGTTCAGCGCGTTGCTTTCCAGTTCGTCATTGAAACCGTAGACGCTGTCCTTGAGCTGCTCGCTGGACAGCACGCGGCCCTTGTTGTGCAGCAGGGCTTGCAACAGCGCCTGCTCACGACGGGACAAGTCCACCGGCTCGCCGCCCAGGAAAGTCTCGCGGCTGCTCGGGTCATAGGCCAGGCGGCCATGCTCGATCAGGTTGACGCTGCGCCCCGCCACCCGCCGCAGTAAGGTTTGCAGGCGCGCAGCGAGTTCGCGCAGGTCGAAGGGTTTGAGCAGGTAATCGTCGGCACCGGCTTGCAGGCCGTCGACGCGGTTAGTTACCGAGTCGCGGGCGGTGAGGATCAGCACCGGAATCTCCAGGCCCTGGCTGCGCTGTTGCTGCAGCAGCTTGAGGCCGTCTTCGTCGGGCAAGCCGAGGTCGAGCACCATGATGTCGAAGGTCGCGGCCTTGAGCATCGCGCGCGCGGCAGAAGCCGTACCCACGCGTTCGACGGTAAAGCCCTGGGTGGTGAGGCCAGCCACGATGCCGCTGGCGATCAGTTCGTCGTCTTCACAGACCAGTACGTGCATGCTGAACCCTTCATGAAAGATGGGGGAATTAAAGAGGCCACGGATTAAGCGCCGATTATGCCGCGAAAAGAGGCGCGCTCAGACTTTCCCTACACTTTAGAATAGCTTCGGTTAATCATCGGTTAATCAACGCCACACATTGTGTGCTGACTTGCAACGAACTAAGGCTTGACCATGCGGCATCTGTTTACCTTTTTGCTGGTGTTGTTCGCAGGATTCGCCCAGGCAGCGCCAGGCAATCCTTTTGAGACCAAACCTGACTTCCTCCCGGTGGGCAAAGCCTTCACCTTTACCTCCGAACGCCTGGAAAGTGGCGAAACCCAGCTGTATTGGCAGATTGCCGACGGTTATTACCTGTACCAGCAGCGCATGAAGTTCGACGGCCTGGCCGAAAAACCGACGCTGCCCCAGGGTGAAGCCCACAGCGACGAATTCTTTGGCGAACAGCAAGTGTACCGCCAGGGCCTGGAAGTGAAGATCCCGGCCGGCGCCACCGGCCAGGTCAAGCTGGGCTGGCAAGGCTGCGCCGACGCAGGCCTGTGCTACCCGCCGCAGTCGATCACCGTGGACCTGGGCGGCAACCCTGCGGTGGCTGCAACCGCACAAGCCCAGGACCAGAGCCTGGCCAGCGGCCTGCAGCAGCGCAGCCTCGGTTGGAGCCTGCTGGTGTTCTTTGGCCTGGGCTTGTTGCTGGCATTTGCCCCGTGTTCATTGCCAATGCTGCCGATCCTGGCCGGCCTGGTGGTAGGCAGTGGCGCCAGCCCGCGCCGTGGTTTTGCCTTGGCCAGCAGCTACGTGGTGTGCATGGCGCTGGTGTATGCGGCACTGGGTGTACTGGCCGCACTGGCGGGCAGCAACCTCGCCGCCCTGTTGCAAACGCCGTGGATCCTCGGCAGTTTCGCCGCACTCTTCGTGATCCTCGCCCTGCCGATGTTTGGCTTCTTTGAACTGCAACTGCCCGCCTTCCTGCGTGATCGCCTGGACAACGTCAGCCGCCAGCAAAGCGGCGGCAGCCTGGTGGGTGCGGGCATCCTTGGCGCGCTGTCCGGCCTGCTGGTGGGCCCGTGCATGACCGCGCCTCTGGCCGGCGCCCTGTTGTATATCGCCCAGAGCGGCAACGCGCTGCACGGCGGGCTGATCCTGTTTGCCATGGGCATCGGCATCGGCATTCCGCTGCTGTTGCTGGTAACCGTGGGCAACCGCTTCCTGCCCAAGCCGGGCACCTGGATGAACGTGCTCAAGGGCGTCTTCGGTTTCCTGTTCCTGGGCACCGCCGTGCTGATGATTCGCCCGGTCATTGGCGAAAGCCTGTGGCTCGGCCTGTGGGGCGTGCTGGCGCTGGTGATGGCTTACTGCGGCTGGACCCTGGCCCGCGAATACGGCCTGGCCGCCAAGGTGTTCGGCGCCGGCTCCCTGGTACTGGGCCTGTGGGGTGCAGTGTTGGTGGTGGGTGCGGCCGGTGGCAGCGATGACCTGTGGCAACCGCTGAAGGTCTACAGCGGCTCGACAGTGGCGGCTGCACCGAGCGCCCACGACGCCTTCATGACGATCAACGACCCGGCCGTGCTGCAAAGCCAGCTCGACGCCGCCAAGGCCCAGGGCCAGTGGGTGCTGGTGGACTACTACGCCGACTGGTGCGTGTCCTGCAAGATCATGGAAAAACAGGTCTTCGGTAAACCCGAGGTGATGGACGCCCTCAAGGATGTACGCCTGCTGCGCCTGGACGTCACCGCCGACAACGCCGCCAGCCGCGAGCTGCTGGGCCGCTACAAAGTGCCAGGGCCGCCGAGCTTTGTGTGGATCGGCCCGGACGGTGAAGAACGCCGCGCCCAACGCATCACCGGCGAAGTGGATGCCGCCGCCTTCCTGCAACGCTGGACGCAAACCCGAGACGCGCGCTGATGCTGACCCTGACCATCGGTACTTTCGCCATCGCCCTGAATCACATCCTGCTGATCAGCGCGCTGATCCTGGCCACCGTGGTGGGCTGGCGCGTGGCCAAGCGTGGCGGTGAGAACCCGGAATCGGTGCTGTTCAGCCTGTTCCTGCTGGGCATGTTGGCGGCGCGCATCAGCTTTGTGCTGATGTACTGGAGCGATTACCGCAACGACTGGCTGCAGATGGTCGACCTGCGCGACGGCGGTTTCCTCGCCTGGCCCGGCGTGATCGTGCTGATACTCGGCGCCTTGGCCTACGGCTGGCGCCGCCCGGCCCTGCGCAAGCCGCTGGGCGCCGGAGTGGTCACCGGCCTGGTGTTCTGGGGCCTGACCAGTTTGTCCCTGAGCCTCTATGACAAGGGCTCGCAACTGCCTGAAATTACTTTGCGTAACGCCAATGGCGACGTGGTGCAACTGGCCGACTACAAAGGCGGCCCGCTGGTGATCAACCTGTGGGCCACCTGGTGCCCGCCGTGCCGACGCGAAATGCCGGTGCTGGAGCGCGCGCAGCACCAACGCCCCGACGTGACCTTCCTGTTCGTCAATCAGGCCGAAAGCATGCAAAGCGTCAGCACGTTTCTGGCCACCCAGGGCCTGACGCTGGACAACGTGCTGTTCGACGCCAGCGGTCGCCTCGGCCAGGCCGTGGGCTCCATGGCCTTGCCGACTACTCTGTTCTATCAAGCCGATGGGCGGCTGATCAACAGCCACCTGGGCGAACTGTCCCAGGCCAGCCTGGCCCGTGCCATGGAACCCTTCGACGCCACAATAAGGAAACCGACATGCCAAGCCTCCGCCACCTGCTGACCCTGCTGCCGCTGACCCTGGCGGCCACCCTGGCCCAGGCCGAAGACTGGCCCGCTCCGATCAAACAGATCGAGGCCAAGGGTGCCAAGATCCTCGGCAAATTCGACGCTCCCAGCGGCCTCACCGGCTATGCCGCCCAGTACCAGAACCGCGGCATGGCCCTGTACCTGACCGCCGACGGCAAAAATGTGATCGCCGGCAACCTGTATGACGCCCAGGGCAACGACCTGAGCAGCGCCCCCCTGGAAAAACTGGTGTACGCGCCGATGGCCAAGGAAGTCTGGGCCAAGATGGAAAAAAGCAGCTGGATCCAGGACGGCGACAAAAACGCGCCACGCATCGTCTACCTGTTCAGCGACCCCAACTGCCCCTACTGCAACATGTTCTGGGAACAGGCCCGCCCGTGGGTGAAGGCCGGCAAGGTGCAGTTGCGCCACATCATGGTCGGCATCATCCGCGAAGACAGCCCAGGCAAATCCGCCGCGCTGTTCGCCGCCAAAGACCCGCAGAAGGCTCTGGAAGAACACGAAGCCGCCGGTAAAGGCAGCAAGTTGCAGGCGCTGGACAAGATCCCGGCCGATATCGAAGCCAAGCTCGATGCGAACATGAAGTTGATGGATGAGCTGGAATTGTCGGCGACGCCGGCGATTTTCTACCTGGATGACAAGGGCGGGTTGCAGCAACAGCAAGGGGCACCGTCGCCGGATAAGTTGGTGAAGATCCTGGGGCCGAAATAAGCGGCGTCCAGGCAGACGCCATCGCCGGCAAGCCGGCTCCTACAGGTGGAATACGTTCCCACTGTAGGAGCCGGCTTGCCGGCGATGGCGCCCTGACAGACAGTGAAGATTAAAGCCCCTCCAACTCCGCCATCAAATCACTCAACCGATCCACCTTCTCCACACTGATGTCATTGGCCGCCAACCCATCGAACATGTAGTTGATGGATGAGCGGGCGTTATCGGCGACGCCAGCAATTTTCTATCTTGATGAGGAGGGTGATTTGCAGCAGGGGGCGCCTTCGCCGTACAAGTTGATGAAGTTCCTGAGGCCTAAGTAGCCGTATGCCCGCTCCCATATTTTTATGAGCGCGAGCATAGGTGACACCGTCTACTTAATAATCAAGTTCAAAGTCGTCCAAATATGAATGTTGTTGGTTGGTAGCACTCATTCGACCAATTTGCTGCCCCTCCGGGGCGCTGAAATCAACTCGACTATTTAATGGCATTCCAGATCGACTACCGAGAAGAGCCCCAGACGTACTGTAAAAATTAAAACTTCCATAATACGCGTTACGTGTAAAAGAAAACCTGACACGCGAATAACCACGCTTGAAAAACACATCAACCGTTTGAGTGGGCATCGGCCCTTCGGTAGTCGCGGCACAATTCAATGCAATAGCATTCCCTGAAGTCATCCCCGGGACCGCCGGGTTGGCAGCATGGATACCGACCGTACCTGACTGCGCCCTGATTGTCATAGTCGGCGTATCAATACTGGTACCGGCCGGATACTGACCATAGGGGAGAGCATTAAAATCGTCGAATGTCGTAGTTATCATACGGATGATCAGCACCCGTGAAGGACATACAACAGCATTAGTCTTAACCGACGTTCCATCCGTAGCTATACTAAAAACCAAAGTAAGAGCGGTGCCGTCTCTCAGCTTTTCAAGCTCGCTTCGAAGTACAGGACTTTCAACTCCAGCGGCTACCTCTCCTGCTGCAACAGTTCTGGCAGCATAGACAGAGAATGAGTAGTTACTTCCGTCTTTTTTTGTTCCGGTCGCGTCCAGCCAGCACTTCTGCCACTCTCGCATGAACCACATCGGATCCTCAAGGGAATAGGCATTTCCGGCAAACGCTCTCAGGTCCAGAACGGCGTTCTGAGTCCTGGGCGGTGTGGCCTCCAACACGTTGGGGGGTTCCAGCCGTACCGGCAGGGTGATCTTCAAGTTCAACGGCAGCGACGTCTGCAGTTTGCACGCGGTTGTCACGGTGTACGTAATCGGGACGGTCTTGCCCATGCTTTCGATCACCGCTTCCGCAGGCAGCGTGAAGACGACACTCGCGGTGTTACTGCCGGGTTTTGATGCCAATGGCCAGCAAGTACCGTCCGGTTTTTTCCAGCAGACGCTGATGCTGTGGCGCGGATCGTTACCGACGTAATTCACCTCGACATGCACGCCATTGCGCCCGTTGTAGGCGGTCAAGTCTGAGCCGACTGCCTCAGTCACCTGAGGCGCAAGCAGCACCAAAGGCTCCTGTTCGATCTTGAATGTCTGAACAGGGAATTCATGGGCTCCCGCCAAATCAGTGGTGTCACAAAAACCTGCCGCGAAATGCAGTTCAAACACGCTGCAATCGTCGAGCTTCTGCAGTTCAGCCCTCAAAACAAACGCTTCAACCCCTTTGTTTTTCCATTCATCCGTCACGGGCTCGCTCGTTAAAATATCGAACCGATAGGTTCCTCCCTCTGCGCGCTTACCTATCAACCACATCCAACAACGATTTGAACACTCGGCATAGCTCCACACCGGCACCAGGGCCGTGGCATTCCCCGGGAATGTAACGAGGTCCACCGTCCCTTGAGTGGCTTCCTCAATATCGGAATGAGGGAGCTGGGGCACTGAAACGTTAACGCTCTGCTCTGGTGATGGCTGCGACCCTTCGCTATTGGGAAATTGAACTGTGTAGCCCAGCGTCATCGTTTTATCGAAGAAACAGGCAATGTCACACGCCGAGAGCTCAATTGAAGCAAGGTCGCCGTCCTGCTCAATTGTCACGCAGCCAAGAGGCTTCGTGCCAAAACCTGGACCACTGACATGAAAACAGACGACATCGTCGGCATAACTGTCGAAGCCGGGAACGTCAACGTTCCCGCCAGCCTTGGTGAGTTCGGGGTTAAGGCACCATCCACCGTTGTATTGCACAGACTGCCGCAGATGAGGAGGCAGCAGGTCCAACCCATGATCAACGATCAACGCAGCCGTGCGACGGCGCTGGATTTCGAGGGCGTTGGCCGGCAGGCGCGTCTCAAGGTGAGGGTCGATATCAGCCGGGGGCTCGGCCGCCAAACCGCTGGTTATCCAGGCAGATTGAAGGGTGATGGAGCGCCAGGGCTTGCGGCGTGCCAGCCAGCCACGGGCTATAAAGAATTTGAGTACGTGCCCGGCGACGGCCTCTTCCTCCGTTAACACGTGGCCATACACCACGGTATAAAACGTGTAGGGAATAGCGTCCTGCTCAGTGACAGCCGTGCAATAAACCTTGTCACCCTTTTTGGCCAGAGGAGGGACAGGCACAAGCACTGTTTCATCCCCGGCGTGGTCATGCATGTCGTAAGTCGGGGTGTTGTGGACGATTTTTTCGTGGAGTAAGTAAGGTGCGAGCGCTTCACTTTCACTGGCGGGGTAAAACGATATCCCCACTTCTTTGGCCAATGACGCCACTGCCTGCCCTTGCGAGCGCCCTGTATACAGAATGCGGGCTGTGAACCCCATGAGTTTCGTCAAGTAACCCAAAGGAAAGGCGATATCCCTCGCCCCTGACTGACCACTGGAATCCACAATGTCCTCAAATACCAGCTCAGGCGCCTCCTTGGCGCTGAACTTGACGGTGATAGGTGAACTGTCCATGCGTGGGTCAACGGTCAGGTATGAACCTGGCATTCGAGAAGGCACGACCGTGTTGTCCACCTCACTGGAAATCAGCGCAGCGGCAACTTCCACCGCCTTGGGTTTGGGCGCTTTTTGAATTTGAGTTTCGATGGGCTCTGAAGTGTTTTTAGCTGTTGCTTTTTCTTTAGCCATGACAAAAGCTCCGTGTTCAAAGGGCTACGGGCCTCGGTAAGCACGAGATCCAGGGATGTCCCTTTAGTGAGCTCTTTTGTCCCCCTTTCGCCTACTGTCAGAATTGACAGTTTTAACGCAGCAGGCGTGTTTTTCCGACCGAAGGTAATCTTGTTCCCCTCCAACTGCGCCGCCCAATCACTCAATGGGTCCACCTGTCGAGACTGATCTGATTCGCCGCCATCCCATCGATACACTCAGCCAACTCCGCTACCGCACCCGCAGAAGCCTCGGAACAACACGAAGCCGCCGGTAAAAGGCCATAAATCGCAGGCGCTGGCCAAGATTCCGGCAGATATCGCGGCCACGCTTGATAGCCATATGAAGTTGATGGATGAGCTGGAATTGTCGGCGACGCCGGCGATTTTCTACCTGGATGACAAGGGTGGGTTGCAGCAGCAACAAGGGGCGCCGTCGCCGGATAAGTTGGTGAAGATTCTCGGGCCGAAATAAGCGGCGTCCAGGCAGACGCCATCGCCGGCAAGCCGGCTCCTACAATGGGAACGCATTCCACCTGTAGGAGCCGGCTTGCCGGCGATGGCGTCAGACCAGGCGATAAAGATTAAAGCCCCTCCAACTCCGCCATCAAATCACTCAACCGATCCACCTTCTCGGCACTGATCTCATTGGCCGCCAACCCTTCGATGTACTCGGCCAACTCCGCCACCGTGCTGCACTCGAACATCGCCCGCAGCGGTACATCCCGCTGCAAGGTCTTCTGTACCCGCGAGGCAATTTGCGTGGCCAACAACGAATGCCCGCCCAGTTCGAAGAAGTTGTCCTGCACCCCAACCCGCTCCACTTTCAACACTTCAGCCCAGATCGCAGTCAGGGTGGTTTCCATTTCGTTACGCGGCGCCAGGTAATCCTGGCTGTGCAACTGGCCGATCTCCAGGGCCGGCAGCGCCTTGCGGTCGAGTTTGCCGTTGGCGTTGAGCGGCAGGCGGTCGAGCCATAGCCAGTGCAGCGGCACCATGTATTCCGGCAATTCGGCACGCAGGCGCTGCTTGATGCGGTCCAGGCGTTCACTTGGGTTCAGTGCTTCATCCGCCGCCACCAGATAGCCGACCAGATGCTTGCCGTTGACGCCCTCCTGCACGCCCACCGCCGCATCGCGCACTTCCGGTTGTTCGTGCAGGCGCGCTTCGATTTCACCCAGTTCGATGCGGTAGCCGCGAATCTTCACCTGATGGTCGACACGCCCGACGTACTCCAGCACACCGTCACTGCGACGGCGCGCCAAATCGCCGGTGCGATACAGCCGCTCACCCGGTGCGCCGAACGGGTTCGGCACAAACACCGGTGCCGTGCGCAACGGGTCGCTGACGTAACCGCGACCAACACCCGTGCCCGCCACGCACACCTCACCCACGGCGCCTTGCGGCACCAACTCCAGTGCGCCATCGAGCAAGTACAGGCGGTTGTTGTCAGTCGGCGTGCCAATTGGCAGGTAAGTGCCACGGGTAGAGGCCAGGTCGACGCGGAAGAACGCCACATCATCCGAGCATTCCGCAGGACCATAGGCGTTCACCAGGCCAATCTCTGGGTAACGCAGCAACCACTGGTGCGCCAATTCAGGCGGCATGGCTTCACCGGTCGGCAGCATCCAGCGCAGACCGTCCAGGCCGATACGGTCCTGGGCCAACATGCCCTGGATCAGCGACGGTACGCTTTCCAATACGGTGATCCCTTGAGCCTGCACATGGGCGAGCAGCCCTTGCGGGTCATGGGCAATCACATTCGGCACGATGTCCACACGAGCGCCAAACAGCGGCGCGGCGAGGAACTGCCATACGGAAATATCGAAGCTTTGCGAGGCGGTCTGCGCGATCACGTCCACCGGGCTCAGGTCCAGGTACGGCACCTTGCTCAACTGGTTATTGAGCATGCCGCGCTGCTCCACCATCACGCCTTTGGGCAGGCCGGTGGAGCCGGAGGTGTAGATCACGTAGGCGAGGTTGTCCGGGCCGCTGTAGACGCCGGGGTTTTCGCCACGCGCCGGGATTTCTTCCCACACCAGCAACTGGCAGTCGAAGCCGTCCAGCAGCTCGATGGCTTGCTCGCGGCATGCCTCGGTGCACACCAGCAGCGGCGTGCGGCTCAAGTCGATGATGCTGCGCAGACGCTGGCTGGGCAGGCCCGGGTCCAGCGGCAGGTAGCCGGCACCGGCCTTGAAGCTGCCGATGATCATGCCCAGCAGGTCGAGGTTACGCTCGCCCAGCAAGGCCACCGGTTGATCCAGGCCGACGCCCGCTGCGATCAGCGCGTGGCCCAGGCCGTTGCTGCGGCGGTTCAGTTCGTCATAGGTCCACTGCTGGTCCAGGCAACTGGCGGCGATGCGGTGCGGATGCGCGGCCACCTGCTCTTCGAACAGCGCGATGTAGCTGCGCTCCAGCGGGTAGGCGTGTTCGCTCTGGTTGCAGCCGTCCAGCAGGAACGCGCGTTCCTGTTCGCCAATCAACGGCAGGTCGGCCATGTCGCCATGGAAGCCCTGCACCAGCGCCAACAGCAAGCGCTTGAACTCAGCGAGCATGCCTTGCACGGTGGTTTCGTCGAAATAGCGCTGGTCATAGGACAGGTGCAGGCCCAAGTCATCGCCCGGGTAGCACACGGCGGTCAGCGGGAAATTGGTGTGGGTGCGGCCGGAGTCCGAGGTGGCATTCAGGCTTTGTGCATGGTCCAGCACCGAGACTTCCACCGGGGCGTTTTCGAACACAAACAGGCTGTCGAACAGCGGCTGGCCCTTGGGCAGTTCGCTGTGCTCCTGAATGGTCACCAGCGGCAGGTATTCGTACTCGCGCAACTGCATGTTGCTGTCGAGCAAGCCACTCAACCACTGGCGCACGCTGCAGGGTTGATCGTCCTCGGGCAGCTTCACCCGCAGGGCGATGCTGTTGATGAACAGGCCGACGGTGCGCTGCATCTCAGGCATTTCCACCGGGCGCCCGGCCACGGTCACGCCAAACAACACGTCGCGATCGCCGCTCACGCGACGCAGCACCAAGGCCCATGCCGCCTGGGCGAAGGTGTTGACGGTCAGTTGATGGGCCTGGGCCAGCTCACGCAGTTGTGCGCCGTCGCGGGTATCCAGGCGGGTGTAGCAGTCGCCCACCACCATGGCGCCGTGGCCGGCGTGGTCACGCATGAATGGCCGGTCGCTCGGGATCGGCGTGGTGCGCTCGAAGCCTTGCAGGTTCTGCTGCCACCACTGGCGCGCTTCATTGAGGTTCTGGCGTTGCAGCCAAGCGATGTAGTCGCGATAGCGCGGCGGCGTGGCCAACTGCGCGTCGCGGCCTTCGCCGAGGGCCCTGTAGATCTCGAAGAAATCGTTCATCAGCAACGAACGGCACCAGGCATCGATGAGGATGTGGTGGTTGCTCATCATGAACCAATAGCGCTCGGCTCCGACGCGGATCAGGCGCAGGTGGAACGGCGCCTGGTTGAGCAGATCGAACCCGGCTTCGCGCTCGGCCTTGAGCAAGGCTTGCAGACGCGGCTCCTGTTCGCTTTCCGGGTCGTTGCTCCAATCCAGGTATTCGATCGGCGTGCTGCCCGGCTTGTGGATCACTTGCAGCATGTCTTCGCCGACGTTCCAGCAGAACGAGGCGCGCAGGGCTTCATGACGGGCGATCACCGCCTGCCAGGCCTGGGCGAAACGCTCGGGGTCCAGGGCACTGTTGATGCGGTAGCGGTCCTGCATGTAATAGAGGCCGGTGCCCGGCTCCAGCAAGGTATGTAACAGCAAGCCTTCCTGCATCGGCGTCAGCGGGTACACGTCTTCAATGACGCCGGCCGGTACCGGCAGCGCATCCAGTTGCGGCTGGGTCAGGTGCGCCAGGGGGAAGTCGGACGGCGTCAGGCCACCGGCCTCGTCCTGCAGGCAATGGGCGACCAGGCCTTGCAACTCGGCCAGGTACGCATCGGCCAGTTCGCGAATGGTGTGTGTGTCATGGCGCTCGCGGCTGAAGGTCCAGCGCAGTACCAGCTCGCCGCCGTACACCTGGCTGTCGACACTCAACTCATTGGGCAGCGGCGCGTCGGGGTCGTGGGCCAGGCCTGCGGATTCGTCCAGCGGGTGGAACAGCGCATCACTGCCGAAGCTCTGGTCGAACTGGCCGAGGTAGTTGAAGGTAATGCCTGCCGTCGGCAACGCCGCCATGGCGTGCTTGACCCCCTCCTCCGCGAGGTAACGCAGCACGCCATACCCCAAGCCTTTGTGCGGCACGCCGCGCAGTTGCTCCTTGATCGCCTTGATCGAATCGCCCTGCCCGGCTTGCGGCGTCAGGCGCAGCGGGTAAGCACTGGTGAACCAGCCGACGCTGCGGGTCAGGTCGATGTCATCGAACAGCGCTTCGCGGCCGTGACCTTCCAGCTGGATCAGCGCCGAAGCATGGCCGCTCCAGCGGCACAACACACGGGCCAGGGCGGTCAGCAGCAGGTCGTTGACCTGGGTGCGATACGCGCTCGGCGCCTGTTGCAGCAACTGCCGGGTAGGTTCGATGCCCAGGCGCACGCTCACCGTGTCGGCGTCGCGATTGCGCAGCGAGCCTTGCGGGCGCGCCACCGGCAATGCCGCGTCAGGCCCGGCCAACTGGTGTTGCCACACACTCAATTCTTCACGCAGGGATTCACTGCCGGCATAGGCCTGCAAGCGGGCGGCCCAATCGCGTAGCGCACTGGTCTTGGCTGGCAGGCTGACGGACTGGCCGTCGCTCAATTGGCGATAGACGTTTTGCAGGTCTTCCAGCAACACACGCCAGGACACGCCGTCCACCACCAGGTGATGAATCGCAATCAGCAGGCGTTGCTGGCCCTCGGGACCGTCCACCAGCAAGGCGCGCAACAGCGGGCCGTGTTCCAGGTCGAGGCTGCGTTGGGTGTCGGTGAACAGCGCGGTGCAATCAGCCATGTCGCGCACTTGCGCCTGCATCAGCACGCCACCTTGCGGTACAGCCAAGTGTTCGGCGTGCCATTGCGCATCACGCGAGGTGAAGCTCAGGCGCAGGGCATCGTGGTGCTCCAGCACCGCCAGCAGCGCTTGCTCCAGGCGATGTGGGTCGAGCAGTTGCAACGGCTTGAGCAACAGCGCCTGGTTCCAGTGCTGGCGGTTCGGGATCTCGGTGTCGAAGAACCAATGCTGGATCGGCGTCAGCCCCGAGCGGCCGGTGAGCACACCCTGCTCCGCCGTGACTTGCTCAGTACGCGTGGCGACGGCGGCCAGGGTTTGCACGGTCTGGTGCTGGAACAGGTCGCGGGGGCTGAAGTGAATGCCCGCCTGCCGCGCACGGCTGACCACCTGGATCGACAGGATCGAGTCGCCGCCCAGTTCAAAGAAGTTATCGTCCAGGCCGACTTGCTGCACGTTCAACACTGCGCACCAGATGGCGGCCAACGTGCTTTCCAGTTCATTGCGCGGAGCCACGTACTGTTGACGGTTGGCCTCCGGGTCCGGTTGCGGCAAGGCACGGCGGTCGAGTTTGCCGTTGGCGGTCAGCGGCATGCTGTCGAGTACGATCAGGTGCGCGGGCACCATGTAGTCCGGCAGTTGCGCCTTGAGATGAGCCTTCAGTGCGTCACGCAGCGCGCCGTGCTCGGCATCGCTGACCAGGTACGCCACCAGCTGTTTGCCGCTCGGCGAATCCAGCGCCAGCACCACGGCTTCACGCACGGCTTCGTGCTCCAGCAGGCGGGTTTCGATCTCGCCCAGTTCAATGCGGAAACCACGGATCTTCACCTGATGGTCGATCCGCCCCAGGTACTCCACCAAGCCATCGGCGCGTTGGCGCACCAGGTCGCCGGTGCGGTACAGGCGCCCGCCGTCATGGGCGAACGGGTCAGCGACAAAACGCTCGGCCGTCATGCCCGGGCGTTGGTGATAACCCTGGGCCAAACCAGCCCCGCCGACGTACAGCTCGCCGGTCGCGCCTTGGGGTACCAGCGCCAGGTCAGCGTCGAGGATGTAGGCCACGCGGTCGCCGATGATGCTGCCGATCGGCACGCTGCCAGCGCCCTCTTCCAGTTGCTCGGGCGCCAGGCTGGCCAGCGGCATGACCACGGTTTCCGTCGGACCATAGGCATTGAAGAACACCTCGGGCAGGAACGCCGCACGAATGCGCTGCAAGTGTTCGCCGGTCAGTGCTTCGCCGCCGGTGATGCACATGCGCACCGGCAAGGTCTGTTGCTGGGTCGCCAGCCACTGCGCCAACTGGCTGCCGTAGCTGGGTGTAAAGCCCAGGATGTTGATGCGATGAGTGCGGATCAGCCCGCAGATTTCCTCGGCATCCCACTGGCCCTGGGCGCGCAATACCACCTGGGCACCGCTGAGCAACGGCACCAGCAAACGCTCGGTGGCGGCATCGAAGTTGATCGAATAAAAGTGCAGTTCGCAGTCGTCCGCACGCATGCCGAAGCGCTGGATCACGGCTGCGCAGTGCATGGCGATCTCTCCGTGGGCCACCACCACGCCTTTCGGTTTGCCGGTAGAGCCGGAGGTATAAATCAGGTACGCCTGGTGTTGCGGCAGGCTGATAAACGGCAGCTCATCCGACGGGTAGTTGGCAAGCACCGGCAGGTCATCTTCCAGGCACCAGCACGCCACCGTCGCCGGCAATTCACCGAGGGCTTCGAACATCGCCGCGTCGCTGAGCAGCAGGCCGATACCACTGTCTTCAATCATGTAGTGCAGGCGGTCGAGCGGGTATTCCGGGTCCAGCGGCACGTAGGCGCCACCGGCCTTGAGGATCGCCAGCAGGCCGACGACCATTTCCAGGGAACGCGGCAACGCCAGGCCGACACGCACCTGCGGGCCGACGCCGCGCTCGCGCAGCATCCAGGCCAGGCGGTTGGCGCGTTCGTTCAATTCGCGGTAGCTGAGGGTAGCGCCGGCAAAGGTCAGTGCAGGGGCATCGCCTCGGGCTGCGGCCTGTTGGCTGAACAGCTGATGAATGCACTGGTCGAGGCGATGTTCGCCCTGTTCGATGCTCAGGCTGTCTTGCAACGCGTGTTGCTCGACGACGGTGAGCAACGGCAGTTCGCTGAGTCGCTGGTGCGGATCGGCGATCAACGCTTCCAGCAGGTTGCGCCAATGCTCGGCCATGCGTGCAATGCGCGGCTCGTCGAACAGGTCGGTGCTGTAGGTCAGGCAGCAACCCAGGCGATGGTCGAGGTCGGTGACTTCCAGGTTGAGGTCGAACTTGGTGGCGCGGGCATCGTTGGCCAGGTACTCGACGGTCATGCCGGCCAGTTGCCGGCTTTGCTGGAATTCCCAGCGCTGCACGTTGCACATCACCTGGAACAGCGGGTTGTACGCCGCACTGCGCGGCGGTTGCAGGGCTTCCACCAAGTGGTCGAACGGCAGGTCTTGATGGGACTGGCCTTCGATTACGGTGTGACGCACTTGCTCGAATAGCTCGCCGACGTTCATCTGCCCGTTGAGCTGGCAACGCAGCACTTGCGTGTTGAGGAACGCGCCGATCAGCCCTTCGCTTTCCGGACGGATACGGTTGGCCACCGGCGCGCCGATGCGCAGGTCAGTCTGGCCGCTGTAGCGATAGAGCAACACGGCCAGGGTGGCGGTCATGGTCATGAACAAGGTCAGGCCGCGCTCGGCATTGAAGGCACGCACGCGAGCGGCCAGGTCATCGCTCAAGTCAAAGCGGTACAGCTCGCCCTGGTGGCTTTGCACCGGTGGCCGTGGGCGGTCGCCGGGCAGTTCCAGCAACGGGTGTTCACTGCCCAACTGCTGCGTCCAATAGTCGAGTTGGCGCTGGCGTTCGCCAGACTCCAGCCACTGGCGCTGCCAAACGCTATAGTCGAGGTACTGCACCGGCAACGGCGCCAGCGGCGAGTCGCGCTCGTCGATGAAGGCTTCATACAGCGCACTGAGTTCACGGGCAAAGATGTCCATGGCCCAGCCTTCGGTGACGATGTGGTGCAGGGTCAGCACCAGGTAGTGTTCCTGCTCGCCGGCCTTGACCAGGCAAGCGCGCAACAGTGGCCCGGTTTCCAGGTTGAACGGGGTGTGGGCCTCGTGTTCGGCCAGTTGCTGCAGACGCTGCTGGCACTCGGTTTCCTTGAATGCCGAGAAGTCCTGCCAGTCCATGCGCAGGCCGGTCTGTGGCGAGACCTTCTGGTACGCCACGCCATCCACGCTCGGGAAGGTGGTACGCAGGGTTTCGTGGCGCATGATCAAGGCTTGCAACGCGGCCTCGAAGCGGCCCACGTCGAGCACGCCGCGCAGGCGCGCCATGCCGCCCACGTTGTAGGCCGGGCTGTCCGGCTCCATCTGCCAGAGGAACCACATGCGCTGCTGGGAATAGGACAACGCCACAGGCTGGCTGCGGTCGACCTTGGCAATTGCGCTTTGCTGGTTGCGCTGGCCCGAGGCCTGGATCTGCCCGACCTGCTCGGCAAAGGCGCCCAGCTCACTGGCTTCAAACAGGGTGCGCAGCGGCAGCTCCACATCGCACGCCTGGCGGGTGCGGGAGATGATCTGGGTGGCGAGCAACGAATGCCCGCCGAGGGCGAAGAAGTCATCGCGCAGGCCGATGCGCGGCGCGCCGAGAACTTCACGCCAGATCGCAGCAATCTGCTGTTGCAACGGCGTTTCGGGCTCGATGTGCTCGCGGGTTTGCCACACGGGCTCGGGCAACGCACGGCGGTCGAGCTTGCCGCTGGGGCTCAGGGGCATGCTGTCCAGGCGCATCAACAACGCGGGCACCATGTACTCCGGCAGTTCGGCAGCCAGGGCGGTTTTTACATCGGTTTCATCCCGCTCGGTGTGGGCGGTGTAGTAACCGATCAGTTGCGCATCACGCACCAGCACCACGGCCTGGGCGATGCCGTCCAGGGCCAGCATGCGCGCTTCTATTTCTTGCGGTTCTACCCGGAAGCCACGCAACTTGACCTGCTGATCGAGGCGGCCGAGGTACTCGATGACCCCATCGGCCGTCCAGCGGGCACGGTCACCGGTGCGATACAAGCGTGCGCCCTGGTGGTCGGCGACAAAACGCTCAGCGGTCAACCCGGCGCGCCCCAGGTAACCCCGGGCCAGGCCGATACCGCCGATGCACAACTCGCCCGGCACGCCCAGCGGCACGGGGTTGAGCTGCTCATCCAGCACGCGGCAGATCACATTGCCCAGCGGGCGGCCAATCGGCGAGCGCTCGCCATCTGCGGCGGTGCAGTGCCAATGGGTCACGTTGATCGCGGTTTCGGTCGGGCCATAGCGGTTGTGCAATTGCACCGCCGGCAACTGCGCCAACACGCGATTGCGCAATTCGGCAGACAAGGCTTCACCGCCGGAGAACAGGCGGCGCAGGCTGGTGCATTCGGCCACCAGCGGCTCATCGATAAACAGCTGCAACAGCGGCGGCACAAAGTGCAGGGTGGTCACTCCGTGTTCCTGCACCAACTGCGCGATGCGGTGCGGATCACGGTGTTCACCCGGGCCAGCGAGTACCAGGCGGCAACCGGTGATCAGTGGCCAGAAGCATTCCCACACCGACACGTCGAAACTGATCGGCGCCTTTTGCATCAGCACGTCGGTGTCGTTGAGCTGATACGTGGCTTGCATCCACTGCAGGCGCTCGGCCAGGGCCGCATGGGTGTTGCCCACGCCTTTGGGCTGGCCGGTGGAGCCGGAGGTGTAGATCACGTAGGCAAGGTTGTCGCCATCCAGGTGCAGGCCGGGGGCCTGGGTCGGCCAGCTATCGAGGTGCAGGCTGTCCATGGCGATGACGCAAACGCCCTCGGCTGTCGGCAGGCGTTCCAGCAGCGCGGTCTGGGTCAGCAGCAGGTGCACGCCGCTGTCCTTGAGCATGTAGGCCAGGCGGTCGGCGGGGTAATCCGGGTCCAGCGGCACGTAGGCGCCACCGGCCTTGATGATCGCCAGCAAGCCGATCAACAACTGCGGCGAACGCTCCGCGGCGATGGCCACACACACGTCCGGGCCGACGCCTTTGTCGCGCAGGTAATGGGCCAGTCGGTTGGCCTGGGTGTGCAACTGGGCGAAGGTCAGGCTGCCGCCGTCCCAGACCAGGGCGGTGTTGTCCGAGACTTGCTGGCTGAGCAATTCGGGCAGCCACTGTCGGGCCGGCGCGCAGGGGGCTTCGCTGTAACGCGCCTGCTCGTCGTGCGGCATCAGCGCCAGGTCGCCGATGGCTTGCCGGGGTTGCTCGCAGACGGCCTGCAACAGGTTGATATAGTGCTCGGCCAGGCGCTGGATGGTCGTAGTTTCGAACAGTTCATCGGCGTAGTCGAACGACAGGCTCAGGCGCCCGTTGCGGTCTTCTTCGGTGTGCAGTTGCAGGTCGAACTTGGCTTCGCGGCTGTGCCAAGGCAGCTCGTCGGCGAGCATGCCGGGCAGACGGCGCAAGGCGCTCAAGTCGCGCTGCTGGTGGTTGAACATGACCTGGAACAGGCCTTGTTCGCGAGCTTGGGGGAAGGCTTCCAGCAGTTGTTCGAACGGCAGGTCCTGGTGAGCCTGGGCCCCCAGCGCTGCTTGGCGGGTCGCGGTCAACAGCTCAGTGAACGGCAGGCGCCCGTCCAGCTCGGCACGCAACACCAACGTATTGATGAAAAAGCCGACCAGGCCTTGGGTTTCCTGGCGCGGACGGTTGGCATTGGGCACGCCGATGCGGATATCACGCTGGCCGCTGTAGCGATAGAGCAGGCTCTGGAACGCCGCCAACAACAGCATGAAAGGGGTGGATTCGTTGGCCTGGGCGGTCTGGCGAATGGCTTCGCTGAGGCTCGCGCCCAGGCGCACGGTGTGGCGTTCGGCACTGCGGCGGTGTTGTGCCGAGCGCGGATGGTCGGTGGCCAGGCTGAGCGTTGGATGCTCATCGCCCAATTGCGCTTTCCAGTACGCCAGTTGACGCTGGCCCTCGCCTTCGGCCAGCCATTGGCGCTGCCAACTGCCGTAGTCGGCGTATTGCAGGGCCAGTGCCGGCAGCTCCAGACGCTGGCCTTGGGTGGCAGCGGCGTACAGCTGGGAGAATTCGTCGATCAGGATGTTCAGCGACCAGCCGTCGGCGATGATGTGGTGCAGCGTCACCAGCAGCTGGTGCTCTTCATCGTCCAGGCGCACCAGGGTCACCCACAGCAGCGGGCCCTTTTCCAGGTCGAACTGGGTGCGTGCTTCGTCCTCGCGGATCTGTTGCGCGCGGGCCTCACGCTCGGCGGCGGGCAGGTCGCTGAGGTCGATGACTTGCAGGTCGAATCCGGTGGTTGCATCGACTCGCTGGAAGGCCTGGCCGTCTCGCTCATAGAAGCGTGTGCGCAGGGCTTCGTGGCGCTCGATCAGGTGCTGGAAGCTGGCGCGCACGGCATCTTCATCCAGCTCGCCGCGCAGGCGCAGGGCACCGGGGATGGTGTAGGCGCTGCTCTGCGGGTCCAGTTGCCAGGTAATCCACAGGCGGTTCTGTGCCAGGGATTGAGGCAGTTCGTCCTGGCGCGACAAGGCATGGATCGCGCCTTGGGCCACGCCGCCGTCCTGCTGCAATTGCGCGACACTGGCGGCAAAACCTTGCAGGGTCGGGGCTTCGAACAGCATGCGCAGGTTCAGCTCCAGGCCGAGGGTCTCACGCAGGCGCGCCAAGACTTGGGTGGCGGTGATGGAGTTACCGCCGAGCAGGAAAAAGTGATCATCCGCCGCGACCGTTGCCACGTGCAGTTGCTCGCACCAGATCGCGGCGATCTGGCTCTGCAATTCGGATTCCAGCGCTGCGTCGCCAACTTGCGCCTGCAGGTCGGGGAATTGTGCGTAGCTGTCGAGGCTGCCATCGGCGTGGCGCAGGGCACAGGCCGCACGTTGCACCTTGCCGCTGGAGGTTTTGGGCAGCGCGCCGGGGTTGAGCAGCACCACCACGCTTGGCGCCTCTTGATAGGCCTCGGCCACGGCTTGGCGGATCGCCTTGATCAGCGCTTCGGGTGGCAGGATTTTCTGCACGCTGCGGCTGATTTCAGCGGCGATGCCGATGCCTTCCAGGCCCTGGTCATTCACGGCAAATGCCGCGACACGGCCCTTGCGCACCACTTCCACTTCACGCTCGATGGTCTGCTCGATGTCCTGCGGGTAGAGGTTGTGGCCGCGCACGATCAACAGGTCTTTCAAGCGGCCGGTGATGTACACCTCGCCGTTGCGGACAAAGCCCAGGTCGCCCGTGCGCAGCCAGGTACGGCCGGCGTGCTGCACAAAGGTCTTGGCGGTGGCCTCGGGATTGCGCCAGTAGCCATGGGCGATGCTCGGGCCAGTAGCCCAGAGTTCGCCGACGCTGTTGTCGGCCAACTCGGTGAGGGTGTGGGGGTCGACGATCAGCACCGCGTGTTCCGGCTGGCTGGTGCCGCAGCTCATGATCGCACTGCCCTGCCCCGGTTCAGCGCGGTTGGCGGCCAGGGCGTGCTCATCAACACGCAGTGCCGGGATGCCGTGGCCACGGGTGCCACCGGCGACAAACAAGGTGGCCTCGGCCAGGCCGTAGGAGGCGAAGAAGTTGTTCGGAGTGAACCCACAGGTGGCGAATTTCTCGGCGAAGCGTTCCAGGGTGTCGAGGCGGATCGGCTCGGAGCCGGAATAGGCCACACGCCATTGGCTCAGGTCCAGGCGCTCCAGGGCCGATTCGCTGACCCGCTCGCTGCACAAGCGATAGGCGAAGTCCGGGCCGCCGCTGATGGTGCCGCCGTATTCACTCATCGCTTCGAGCCAGCGCAACGGCCGACCGAGGAAGTAGGCCGGCGACATCAGCACGCAGGGCACGCCGCTGAAGATCGGTTGCAGCAGGCCGCCGATCAAGCCCATGTCGTGGTACAGCGGCAGCCAGCTGACGATCACGTCGCTTGGGTTGAGGTCGATGCCAAAACCGCGACGGATCAGCACTTCGTTGGCCACCAGGTTGCCGTGGCTGACTTGCACGCCCTTGGGCAAGGCGGTGGAACCGGAGGTGTATTGCAGGAAGGCGATGTCGTCGGGGTGCAGGTCGGGGGCCGTCCAATCGCCGGTATTTTCCAGGCTGTCGACGCTCAAGACGGGGGGCGCATTTTCAATCTGCGACAGGCCCTCGGCGAGGCTGGCGATGGTCAACAGCAGGCGCGGCTCGGCGTCGCTGATGATCGACAGCAGGCGCTCCTGATGGTGACGGCGCGTGGATTCAGGCGGATACGCCGGCACCGCGATCACGCCTGCGTAGAGACAACCGAAGAACGCCGCGACGTAATCCGGGCCGCTGGGGAACAACAGCACGGCACGGTCGCCCAAATCCGCATTGGCCTGCAAGGCGGCGGCGATGGTGCGGGCGCGCTGGTCCAGGTCGCGGTAGCTGAGCACCACGTTGTGCTCGGCGGCGTCGGCGAGGAAGCGCAGGGCGACCTGGTCCGGGGTCTGCGCGGCGCGACGTTGAAGGGACTGGACCAGCGTTTGGGGGAGTTCGAAGGCGTCCATCATGGGGTTCCTGCCTGAAATCGGCTTACGGGAAAATCGGGAATTCGGGGGTGTTCAGCCGGCCACACGTTGCCGCGCCGCGCCATTGCGCCAGCGGGCCAGGTGTTCGTCGGCATAACGGCGTAGGCAACGCAGCACGGCGCTTTCGTGCTGCACGAGGAAGAAGTGGTGACCGTCGAACAGGTCGAGGGAGAAACCACTGGCGGCGTCGATTTGCCAGTCGAGCAACTGGTCGGCGCGCACGCTGTCTTGCTTGCCGCCGAACACATGGATCGGCATGCCCAGCGGCGAACGCTCGCCATAGGTGAAGCTGCCGCACAGCAGGAAATCGGCGCGCAGGATCGGCAGCATCAACTGCATCAGTTCGGGGTTGGCCAGGGCTTCTTCGGCGGTGCCTTGCAGTTCGCGCAGGCGGGCAATCAGTTGTTCGTCGGTTTTTTCAATGGCGTATTCGCTGACGTCGCGACGCGCGGGGCCCGCAGTGCCGGACGCAAACAAGGCCAGTGGCGCGGGAACGTTGCGTGCGTTCAGCGCGTGCGCCAATTCGAACGCCAGCAGGCCACCGAGGCTGTGGCCGAATAACGCGTAAGGGCCGTCCAGGTCGCGGCTGATTTCATCGGCGAGCTGCGCGGCCAAAGCCTTGATATCGCGCTGCAAGGGCTCATCCATGCGCATGCCACGGCCGGGCAATTCCAGCGGGCACACTTGCAACCAGTCAGGCAGGGCTCGGCGCCAGCGTGCGTACACCATGGCGCTGGCACCCGAATAGGGCAGGCAGAACAGGCGCAGTCGAGTCGGCGTGGTCATCGCGTGACGACTCCAAACTGAAACACGCTGTATGCACGATAAAAACCCATTTCGTTCTCCTGCGGGTACGGATCCTTGGCCGTTTTGCTAACGGACCTGTCACCCAGAAGAACGGACGGCACCGGCAAATAATTAGTCGCCGGGGGTGCGTGAGACGTGGTTCACACCGAACAAGAAAGCATAAGATTAGTTCGCCTTCTCATTTGACAATCATTATCATTAAGCATAATTTGTTGCCCGATGTGTAGGAGGCCTCAGCAAGGACGCCCTCCCCTAACCTCTTTTGCGACAAGGTGATTTCCATGACGGAACAAGTAACCACAGGCAGGTGCGACTCACCGCTTCTTCAGGCATTCGTCGACAATCGACTGATTCTGGTGAAGATCGCGGCACGCATTACCGGGTGCCGCTCCCGTGCCGAAGACGTAGTGCAGGACGCCTACTTCCGGCTGCAATCGGCGCCGACGATCACCTCATCGTTCAAGGCCCAATTGAGTTATCTGTTCCAGATCGTGCGCAACCTGGCGATCGATCACTACCGCAAGCAAGCCCTGGAGCTCAAATACTCCGGGACGGAAGAGGAAGGCTTGAATGTGGTCATTCACGGCGCTTCACCGGAAACCTCCCACATCAATTTCAACACCCTGGAAAACATCGCCGACGCCCTGACGGAGCTGCCCCAGCGCACCCGCTACGCGTTCGAGATGTACCGCCTGCACGGCGTGCCGCAAAAGGACATCGCCAAGGAACTGGGCGTCTCGCCGACGTTGGTCAACTTCATGATCCGCGATGCGCTGGTGCACTGCCGCAAGGTGTCGGGCAGCCATAGCGATACGTTTGCGCGCCGGGTCTGAGACACCACAGGAACCTGTAGGAGCCGGCTTGCCGGCGATAGCGGTGGGTCAGTTGCACAGATGTCGCTGATACACCGCGATCGCCGGCAAGCCGGCTCCTACAGTTTGGAAGGGGTTGTTTCTGTCAGGGCGTCGCCATCACATCGATGCGATACGGCTCGAAAATCTTCAGCATCTGTCCGTTGTCCCGCAAACGCTTGAGCAACGCGGAAAACGCTTCCCCCGAGATCGGCGCCTTCGGCCGCAATAACGCGTAGTGGTGATACACCTGGTCGATACGCTCGGACACCAGGAACTGCCCGGCCATGTCCGCGTTGCGCACCATGAAATCACTCAGGTACGAACGCGTGACCAACGCGATATCGGCTCGCCCGCGCGCCACCATCAGCAAATTGCTGTCATGGGAATAGGTCAACGTGGCGTTGAAGTGCTCGGCCATGTACTTGGGGTCGGGGTTGAAGTTGGCGAAGGCGTAGTGATAACCGCTGAACACCGCCAGGCGCTTGCCGGTCAGGTCGGCGAAGTAGCTTTGATCACGATTGGGCTCGCGCTGGGCGACGAAGATTTCGGCATCTTCCAGGCCCATGTCGACGTTGGTGTGGGGAATCGCTTTCCAGCCCCAGTCGGGGTTTTCGAAGATGGCCATGTCGACCCGGCCCTGCTCGAAATCACGAAAGCGGCGCGGGATGGAAGTGGGCACCAGCACAAACTGGTAGTCGGTCTGCAAGGCGTTCAGGGCTTCCACCAGTTGCGGCAACAAACCGGTGTCGGCGCCTTGCTCAGGGCGTACGGTGTACGGTGGAAAATGCGCCGCCCCAATCCTTACCAATTGTGCAGCCGAAGCCGGCATCCACCACGCGGTACCCAGTGCCCATAGAGTTAGTCCTGCAGCCAGCCGCCATGGCGAAAACATCGAGGCACACACCGTTCAACACATTGATGGCGATAAGCTAGGCGTTTTTGTCGGGCGAGACAACTTTCCACCGCCAAATTAATAGCTTGCGCGTCAGTCGGCTTTCAGAACCATCAACAGGGCTTCTTCGGCCAACTCCTCAAGCGTCAGGCTGCCTTGGGCGCGGAACCAGGTGGTGGTCCAGGACAAGGCGCCGGTCAGGAAACGCCGCGTGATAAACACATCTCCCTTGATATAACCCGCCGCCTTGGCTTCGCCCAGCACCTGCAGCCAGAGCTCTTCATACACATCACGCAGCGCCAGCACCTGCGCCTGGCCCTCGGCCGACAACGAACGCCACTCGTACACCAGCACCGCCATGGCCTCGCCGCTGCCGCCCATGATCGACTGCAATTCGCAGCGAATCAGCGCCAGCACGCGCTCGCGCACATCTTTCGCCTCTTCCAGCGAGGCACGCATCATCGCGGTGTTGTAGTGGATGGTTTCTTCCATCACCGCCCGCAAGATCTCGTCCTTGCTCTTGAAGTGATGAAAGATGCTGCCGGACTGAATGCCCACCGCACTGGCCAGGTCGCGCACCGTGGTGCGCTCAAAGCCCTTGTTGCGAAACAAGTGGGCTGCGGTTTGCAGCAACTTGCCCCGCGCACTGTCAGGGTCGGTCAAACGGCCTTCGTCGACCATGGTGCGCATCACCCGCAGGGCTTTGTGCTCATCCATGTCTCTCTCCTTCACTGCTTCTGACGTCTTGGGCGGCAATTTAGGCCGTGGTCGCCAACCAAGCAAGCGCTTGGGTCAAAACTTGTGTCGAGAGTTTACAAACCAAGCGCTTGCTTGGTAGTCTCGACGCCAGCCCTCTGGAGAAGGACTTCTCATGAGCAAGACGGTTCGTATCGGCTGCGCCAGCGCGTTCTGGGGTGACACCTGCACCGCCGCCGCCCAATTGGTACACGGCGGCGCGCTGGATTACCTGGTGTTCGACTATCTGGCGGAAGTCACGATGTCGATCCTCGCCGGCGCCCGGATGAAAGATCCCCAGGCCGGCTACGCCACGGATTTTGTCGAGGTGCTCACACCGCTGCTGGCCGATATCCAGCGCCAGGGCATCCGCGTCATCAGCAACGCGGGCGGCATCAACCCCCAGGCATGCGCCGCCGCCCTCCAGGCCGCCTGCGACAAGGCGCAAGTGCCGCTGAAAATCGCCGTGCTGCTGGGCGACGACCTGCACTCCCAACTCAAGCACCTGCACGGCATCCACGACATGTTCAACGGCGCGCCGTTGCCGCCGATGTGCGTCTCGGCCAACGCCTACCTCGGCGCCCCCGGCATTGCTAAGGCGCTTGAACTGGGCGCCGACATCGTGATCACCGGCCGCGTGGTGGACAGCGCCGTGGTCAGCGCAGCGCTGGTGCATGAGTTCAACTGGTCCTGGCAGGACTACGACCGCCTCGCCCACGCCGCGCTGGCCGGGCACATCATCGAATGCGGCGCCCAGTGCACGGGCGGCAATTTCACCGATTGGCGTGACGTACCGGACTACGAGCACATCGGGTTTCCCATCGTCGAGGTCAGCGCCGACGGGACGTTCACGGTGAACAAAGCCGACGGCACGGGCGGCCTGATCAGCGAGCTGAGCGTGGCCGAACAGCTGCTGTATGAAATCGGCGACCCGCGCGCCTATTTGCTGCCCGACGTGATCTGCGATTTCAGCCAGGTCCAATTGCAGCAACACGGCCTCGATTGCGTGCGCGTGCATGGCGCCAAGGGCTCGCCGCCCACCGCTCACTACAAGGTCAGCGCCACTTACCCCGACGGGTTTCGCTGCACCGCCAGTTGCCTGCTGGCGGGGATCGACGCCGTGGCCAAGGCCGAGCGCGTCAGCCAGGCGATCATCAACAAGACCTCGGAGCTGTTCAGCCAGCGCGGCTGGGCGCCCTACACCGAAGTGAATATCGAACTGCTCGGCAGTGAAGCCACCTACGGCGCCCACGCCCTGCGCCACGACTGCCGCGAGGTGGTGGTGAAACTGGCGGTGCGTCACCCGAACAAACAGGCGCTGGTGCTGTTCGCCCGCGAGATCGCCCAGGCGGCCACCGGCATGGCGCCGGGGCTGACGGGCATCGTCGGCGGGCGGCCCACGGTGTACCCGCTGATTCGGCTGTTTTCCTTCCTGATCGAAAAAAACCGCTGCGAGCCCGTGGTCGAGTTCCAGGGGGCGCGCCACGTTTGCGTATTGCCTGCCGGCGCCGCCCTCGCCCCGCTCGCCGCGCCGATCGATCCACCCAAACCCCAAGGCGCGGCCGACGCCAGCGTACCGCTGGTGAAACTGGCCGTGGCGCGCTCCGGCGACAAGGGCAACCACAGCAACATCGGCGTGATCGCTAGGCATCCCGACTACCTGCCGTGGATCGCCGAGGCGCTGACCCCGGAGGTGATCGTCGACTGGATGGGCCACGTACTCGACCCTGTGCAGGGCCGCGTCGAACGCTGGTATTTGCCCGGCAGCCACAGCCTCAACTTCCTGCTGGAAAACGCCTTGGGCGGCGGCGGTATCGCCAGCCTGCGCATCGACCCCCAAGGCAAGGCCTTCGCCCAGCAGTTGCTGGAAATCCCCATCGCCGTGCCGCAACACATCGCCGATCAACTCTGCTAAAGGACCGTCACCGTGGCCTTCGACTCGATCTTCAAAGCCGACCTGTTCCAGGGGCAAACCGTGATAGTCACGGGGGGCGGCAGTGGCATTGGCCGCTGTACCGCCCATGAACTGGCGGCACTCGGCGCCACGGTGATACTGGTGGGGCGCAAGCCGGAAAAACTGCAGAAGGTGGCCGCCGAAATCAGCGAAGACGGCGGCACGGCCCATTGGCTGGCATGCGACATTCGCGATGAAGAGGCCGTGAAGGCGCTGGTCAGCCAGGTGCTGCGCGAGCATGGCCCGATCCACGGCCTGGTGAATAACGCAGGTGGCCAATACCCGTCGCCACTCGCCTCGATCAACCAGAAGGGGTTTGAAACCGTGCTGCGCACCAACCTGGTGGGCGGCTTCCTGATGGCGCGGGAAGTGTTCAACCAGTCGATGAGCAAACACGGCGGCGCCATCGTCAACATGCTCGCCGACATGTGGGGCGGCATGCCGGGCATGGGCCACTCGGGCGCGGCGCGTTCGGGCATGGACAATTTCACCAAGACGGCGGCCTTCGAATGGGGTTATGCCGGCGTGCGCGTCAACGCCGTGGCGCCGGGCTGGATTGCCTCCAGCGGTATGGACACCTACGAAGGGGCGTTCAAGGCGGTGATCCCGACATTACGTGAGCACGTGCCGCTCAAGCGTATCGGCACCGAGTCGGAAGTCAGCGCGGCCATCGTGTTCCTGCTCAGCCCCGCCGCTGCCTTCATCAGTGGCAGCACCCTGCGCATCGACGGCGCCGCCAGCCTGGGCAACCGCGCCTGGCCGCTGCACAAGGCGCAGCCGCCGAGCGAGCCGTTCAATGGCTTCCACCGCGCTTACCTGCCGGATGTACTCAAGGCGGAGCACTAAAGCATGCCGGTGATTGAATCCCTGATCGACAGCCACAGCGCCCAGTTCGCCCAAAACCGCGAAGCCATGCTCGCCGCCCTCGCCCACCTGCGCCAGCTGGAACAAAACCTGCTGGCCAAGGCCGATGAGGCCAAGCCCAAGTTCGACAAGCGCGGCCAACTGTTGCCCCGCGAGCGCCTGAACCTGCTGCTCGACCCCGGTGCGCCCTTCCTGGAACTGGCGGGCCTGGCCGGCTACAAGCTCCACGACGACAAGGATGGCAGCGCCGCCGGTGGCGGGTTGATCGCCGGCATCGGCTACGTCAGCGGCGTGCGCATGCTGGTGGTGGCCAACAACAGCGCGATCAAGGGCGGCACCATTTCTCCCACCGGCTTGAAAAAGTCCCTGCGCCTGCAACAGATCGCCATGGAAAACCAACTGCCGGTAGTGACCCTCGCCGAAAGCGGCGGCGCCAACCTCAACTACGCCGCCGAGATTTTTGTCGAAGGCGCACGCAGCTTTGCCAACCAGGCGCGCATGTCGGCCATGGGCCTGCCGCAGATCACCGTGGTGCACGGCTCGGCCACGGCGGGCGGTGCCTACCAGCCGGGGCTGTCGGATTACGTGGTGGTGGTGCGCGGCAAGGCCAAGCTGTTTCTCGCCGGGCCGCCGCTGCTCAAGGCCGCGACCGGCGAAGTGGCAACGGATGAGGCACTGGGCGGCGCCGAGATGCACGCGCAAATCGCCGGCACCGCCGAATACCTGGCGGAAAACGACGCGGACGGCGTGCGTATCGCCCGGGAGATCGTGGGCCTGTTGCCCTGGAATGATCGCCTGCCTGTGACGCAAAAAAAGACCTACGCAGCGCCTTTGTACCCCATCGATGAGCTGCTGGGCCTGGTCCCGGACGACCCGAAAAAACCCTACGACGTGCGCGAAATCCTCGCACGCCTGGCCGACGGCTCGCAGTTTCTCGAATTCAAGGGCGAGTTCGACGCCCACACCGTCTGCGGCCACCTGCATATCCAGGGCCGCGCCGTGGGTGTGATCGGCAACAACGGCCCCATCACGCCGAAAGGCGCGAGCAAGGCCGCGCAGTTTATCCAGCTGTGCGACCAGAGCCGCACGCCGCTGCTGTTCCTGCACAACACCACCGGTTTCATGGTGGGCACCGAATCGGAACAACAAGGCGTGATCAAGCATGGCGCCAAGATGATCCAGGCGGTGGCCAACGCCCGGGTGCCTAAACTCACGGTGGTGGTCGGCGGCTCCTACGGCGCCGGCAACTACGCGATGTGCGGCCGTGGCCTGGACCCGCGCTTCATCTTCGCCTGGCCCAACAGCCGCACGGCGGTGATGGGTGGCGCGCAGGCGGGCAAGGTGCTGCGCATCGTCACCGAGGCCAAGCAGTTGAAAGACGGCCTGGTGCCCGACCCCAAGGTGCTGGACATGCTGGAGCAGGTCACCGCGCAGAAGCTCGACAGCCAGTCCACCGCGCTGTACGGCAGCGCGAACCTGTGGGATGACGGGCTGATTGACCCTCGGGACACCCGCACCTTGCTCGGCTTTTTGCTGGATACCTGCCATGAGGCCGAGGTGCGTGAGTTGCACGCCAATACCTTCGGTGTAGCGCGTTTTTAGGAGAACAATAAAAATGATCTTTACCCAGGAACACCAGGAACTGCGCCGTACCGTGCGCGCCTTCGTCGACCGCGAGATCAACCCCTACGTGGACGAGTGGGAAAAAGCCGGGCGCTTTCCCATCCACGACATCTTCCGCAAGGCCGGCGAACTCGGCCTGCTGGGCATTTCCAAGCCGGAGCAATTCGGCGGCATGGGCCTGGACTACAGCTATTCGATCGTCGCCGCCGAAGAATTCGGCACGGTGCGCTGCGGCGGCATCCCCATGTCCATCGGCGTGCAGACAGACATGTGCACCCCCGCCCTCGCCCGCTTCGGCTCCGATGAACTGCGCGACGAGTTCCTGCGCCCGGCCATCAGCGGCGAGCAGGTGGGTTGCATCGGCGTGTCGGAAACCGGTGCCGGTTCCGACGTGGCCGGGTTGAAGACCCATGCGCGCAAAGACGGCGACGACTACGTGATCAACGGCAGCAAGATGTGGATCACCAACTCCCCCAGTGCCGACTTTATCTGCCTGCTGGCCAACACCTCCGACGACAAGCCGCACATCAATAAATCCTTGATCATGGTGCCGATGAACACCCCTGGCATCAGCGTCAGCCCGCCCCTGGAAAAGCTCGGCATGCACAGCTCCGAGACCGCCCAGGTGTTCTTCGACGACGTGCGCGTGCCGCAGCGCAACCGCATCGGCCACGAAGGCGCAGGCTTCATGATGCAGATGCTGCAGTTCCAGGAAGAACGCCTGTTTGGCGCGGCCAACATGATCAAGGGCCTGGAGTACTGCATCGACAGCACCATTGAGTACTGCAAGGAACGCCAGACCTTCGGCAAGGCGCTGATCGACAACCAGGTCATCCACTTTCGCCTGGCTGAACTGGCCACTGAAATCGAATGCCTGCGCGCACTGGTCTACCAGGCCACCGAGCAATACATCAAGGGCCAGGACGTGACCCGCCTGGCCTCCATGGCCAAGCTCAAGGCCGGGCGCCTGGGCCGCGAAGTCAGCGACAGCTGCCTGCAATACTGGGGCGGCATGGGCTTCATGTGGGACAACCCGGTGGCACGGGCGTATCGCGATGTACGTTTGGTGTCGATTGGCGGCGGGGCCGACGAGATCATGCTGGGCATCATCTGCAAACTGATGGGCACCCTGCCCGGGAAAAAATCATGAACACCCTGCTGCTCGAACCTCACAACGGCGTGCTGCACATCACCCTCAACCGCCCCGAATGCCGCAATGCGATGAGCCTGGAGATGGTCAACGAGCTGCGCAGCGTACTGGCGCACCTAGACGCTGAGACCCGGGCGGTGGTGATCAGCGGCGCCGGCGGGCATTTCTGTGCCGGGGCGGATGTGAAAGACCTGGTCACTGCGGGCAATCAACTGGAAGCACTGAACCGCGCGTTCGGCACCTTGCTGCAAGAGGCCGAAGCCGTGCCGCAGGTGCTGATAGTGGTGCTGCAAGGCGCGGTGCTGGGGGGTGGTTTTGGCTTGGCCTGTGTGAGTGATATTGCGCTTGCCGACCACCAGGCGCAGTTCGGCTTGCCGGAGACCAGCCTCGGCCTGCTGCCAGCGCAGATTGCACCGTTTGTGGTGAAGAGAATTGGTTTGACCCAGGCGCGCCGGCTGGCGCTGACGGCGGCGCGGTTTGATGGGGTGGAGGCTGAGCGACTGGGTGTCGTGCACTTTACCGAGCGCGATCCACAGGCGTTGGCGGAGCGGCTGGATGAGGTATTGGGTCAGGTGCTCAAGTGTGCGCCGGGGGCGAATGCGCGGACCAAAGCCTTGTTGCTGGCCAGCGTGGAGGAACCGCTGGAGGCTGTGCTGGATCGCGGGGCGCAGTGGTTTGCCGAGTCCGTAAGGAGTGAGGAAGGGATAGAGGGGACACAGGCGTTTGTGCAGAAAAGGAAGCCGAGGTGGTGCAGATGACGCCATCGCCGGCAAGCCGGCTCCTACAGAGGAAGGTGTTCACACATTCAAACTGTAGGAGCCGGCTTGCCGGCGATGAGGCCCAACCCGACACCCCACCAGCCAAGGGATAACCCCATGCCCGCATTCAGCAAAATCCTCATCGCCAACCGCGGCGAAATCGCCTGCCGCATCCAGCGCACGGCCCATGCCCTGGGCTACCGCACCGTTGCCGTCTACAGCGACGCCGACGCCCAGGCCCCGCACGTGCAGATGGCCGACGAAGCCGTGTGCATCGGCCCCGCCCCGGTGCAACAGTCTTACCTCAACATTCAGGCCATCCTCAACGCCGCCACACTCACCGGCGCCGACGCCCTCCACCCGGGCTACGGCTTCCTCTCGGAAAACCCCGAATTCGCCCGCGTCTGCCAGCACGCCGGCCTGACCTTTATCGGCCCCAGCGCCGAAGCCATCGAACTGATGGGCAGCAAGCGCCTGTCCAAGCTCGCCATGCTCGACGCCGGGGTGCCCTGCATCGCCGGCTACCAAGGCAGCGCCCAGGACGACGCCACGTTGCAACACGAGGCCGAACGCATCGGCTACCCGCTGATGATCAAGGCCAGCGCCGGCGGCGGCGGGCGTGGCATGCGCCTGGTGCACAGCGCCGAGGCCCTGCTGGACAACCTGCACACGGCGCGTTCCGAAGCCAGGAATGCGTTTGGCAGCGACGAGCTGATCCTCGAACAGGCGTTGATCGAGCCGCGCCATGTGGAAATCCAAGTGTTCGGCGACAGCCATGGCAACCTGATCCACCTTGGCGAGCGCGATTGCTCGATCCAGCGTCGCCATCAAAAGGTCATCGAGGAAGCGCCCTGCCCTGTGATGACTGCGCAGCTGCGCCACGCCATGGGTGAAGCCGCCCTCAAGGCCGGGCGCGCGGTGAACTATGTCGGCGCCGGCACCGTGGAGTTCATGCTCGACCGCAACGGCCAGTTCTACTTCCTGGAAATGAACACCCGCCTGCAGGTGGAGCACCCGGTCACCGAGCTGATCACCGGCCTCGACCTGGTGGACTGGCAGCTGCAGATTGCTGCCGGCCAAGCGTTGCCACTGACCCAGCAGGAGGTGACCCTGAGCGGTCACGCCATGGAAGTGCGCCTGTACGCCGAAGACCCGGCCCAGGGTTTCCTGCCGCAAACCGGTGAGGTGTTGCGCTGGGAGCCGGCCCCAGGTGCCCGCATCGATCATGGTGTCAGCCAGGGCCAATGCATCAGTCCGTTCTACGACGCCATGCTCGGCAAGATCATCGCCCACGGCCGCACCCGCGAAGAGGCGAGGCGCAAACTGCTGCGGGCGGTAGAAGACACGCTGCTGCTGGGGGTGACCACGAACCAGCGGCTGCTGGCGGAGCTGCTCAAGCATCCGGACTTTATCGACGGTCAATTCAACACCGGCTTTATCGCCGAGCACTTCAGTGACATCGCCCAGCCGAAAGCGACAGCAGAACAACTGGCCCTGGCCGCCGCGCTGTTTTTCCAGCACAGCGCCAGCCAGCATTCCCAAAGCCTGGCGGGATGGCGCAACAACGTTGGCGCCCCTTGTACCTACCGCCTGGAAGCCAACGGCGAGCTCCACACCGTCACCGCCGAGCCGCTGCCACTCACTGCCGATGGCCGCTACGCCATTCTGGTGCTCAACGGCATCCGCCGACGTATCGCCTACCACCTTGACGGCAACCACCTGTGGCTGCCCGGCCTTACGGTGATCAATCGCACCCAACACGTTGCCAGCCGCCAGGCCGATGCCCGCAGCGGCACGGTCAAGGCGCCGATGGACGGTGCGATCGTCGATGTTCGCGTGAGCAGCGGCGAGCGGGTGAGCAAAGGCCAACTGCTGTTGGTGCTTGAGGCCATGAAAATGGAGCACCCGCTGGTCGCCGGGCTCGATGGCGTGGTCAAGACGCTGCAAGTAACCGCCGGCGACCAGGTGCGCAATCGCCAGGTGTTGCTGGAGATCGAATAAGGCCTGGGCGGAACTACGCGGCCGGGCTACGCTCTATCCCCATCAGGAAGGGATGAGTACGGGAACCTGCGCGATGCCTCATTGGCTGATTATTGACCTTGAAGCCACAACGGATGAAGGCGGCTGGCCCGTGACGGAGATGGAAGTCATCGAGATCGGCGCGAGCCTGGTGAACCGCCAGGGCCGCGAGCTGGATCACTTCCAGCGCTTTGTGCGGCCGCTGCGCCGTCCATTGCTGACGCCCTTCTGCCGCCAACTGACCCACATCACCCAGGCCAACATCGACGCTGCAGCGCCGATCACCGAGGTGTGGCCGTTGTTCGAACGCTGGCTGGGCCAGCACCAGACACGCCTGGAAGGCTGGGCCAGTTGGGGCGACTACGACCGTGCGCAGCTGGAGCTGGAATGGCAACGCCACGGCCTGGCCAGTGCGCTGGCCCATACGCCCCACGTGAACCTCAAGCAGCGCTTTGCCAAGGCCCGGCGCCTGGACAAGCCGCTGGGGCTCAACGGCGCGTTGCAACTGGCGGGCATGCAGTTCCATGGCCAGCAACACCGGGCGCTGGAAGACGCGCGCAACACCGCACGCCTGCTGCCGTTGATTTTGCCGGTCTAGGCAGCCTCCGCTGGCTTGGGCATACTGGCCGCCCTTTTCCGAAATACTGCTCACCCGTAGGAGCCGGCTTGCCGGCGATGAGGCCTTCAAGCCTTGCGTCGCCCGCGCGGACGCCATCGCCGGCAAGCCGGCTCCTACGGGGAGCGGGAAGCCTTAACCCATTTTCCGAGGATTCGCCCATGTTCAAAGTCAACGAGTACTTCGACGGCACCGTCAAGTCGATCGCTTTCGGCACCGCAGAAGGTCCGGCGACCATCGGCGTGATGGCCCCGGGTGAATACGAGTTCGGCACCGCCCAGCGTGAAATCATGCACGTGGTTTCCGGCGCCCTGACCGTCAAGCTGCCAGACGCCGCCGACTGGGAAACCTTCGCCGCCGGCAGCCAGTTCAACGTACCGGCCAACAGCAAGTTCCAACTGAAGGTCGCCGTCGACACCGCTTACCTGTGCGAATACCGCGGCTAAGCTTTTCGGGCCGTCAAAAAAATGCCCGTCTCTCGCGAGACGGGCATTTTTTATTCCAGGATCGTCACCGACATGCCTACGGCCAATTGGCCGATGCCGTCGTTGACCAGGTTCTGGCCGAACATCACATCGCCGTCCTGTTCGCGATAAGTCTTGAGCGTGGCCAAGGGCTCGCGGTCGGCACTGCGTTCGCCACTGGCCGGGTCGATGGTGGTGAGGATGCAGCGCGAGCAGGACTTGACCACGCGAAACTCCACGTCGCCGATGCGCACGCGTTTCCAGGTGTCTTCGGCAAAGGCCTCGCTGCCCTCGATCACCAGGTTGGGGCGAAAGCGCAGCATTTCCATGGGGCGGCCGATGCGCTGGGAAAGATCATCCAGCGACGCCTGGCCGATCAGCAACAGGGGAAAGCCATCGGCAAACCCGACCTGGTCGTCATCCTTGCCATAACCGGCCTCGGTCGTGCGCGCGCGTTCCAAAGGCACCTGCACCAGGCGCGTGGGTTTGCCGATGAAATCGCTGACCCAGGCGGCGGCTTCATCACCGGCGTCCGGTACACGCAGGGTGTCACGCCAGATGGTCACACCGCGCAACTCGGCCTCACTGCCGGGCAATGCCACGTCCAGCGAGGCCAGGCCCGGGGTGCTGAGGGTGAGGCCGCCGCTGCTGTTCCACAGGGCAGACAACTGGCTCATCTTGGCCACGGCACGTTGGGTCAGGAAACGCCCGCTGGCTTCATCCACCAGCATCCAGCGTCGGTCACCGTCCAACCCCAGTTTATCCAGGCCGATCTGCTGCAAGGTTTCGGCCTTGCCGGACTTCAAGGGGTAACGGTACAACGCGCTGAGACGAAGCATGAGCCTGCTTTCCTGCAAGAATAAACCGCCACCCTATCCCAAACACGCCCGTCTTTGTAGTGAGCGGGCTTGCCCCGCGCTGCGGCGTGCCAGTTAACGCTGGGCCGCCTGACACGACACCGCGCGGGGCAAGCCCGCTCACTACAAGTTACCGTGCGGGCCGTCAGGCAGGGGCGTGGTCGAGCATCAGGCGTTGGCGCACCACGTCCACCAGTTTGTCCGGCTGGAACTTGGACAGGAAGTTGTCGCAGCCGACCTTCTTCACCATCGAGTCGTTGAAGCTGCCCGACAGCGAGGTGTGCAACACCACGTAGAGCCCACGCAAGCGCGGGTCGTTGCGTATCTCGGTGGTGAGGCGGTAGCCGTCCATCTCGGGCATTTCGGCGTCGGTGAAGATCATCAGCAACTTGTCGGTCATGACCTGGCCACTGTCGGCCCAGGCCTTGAGCATGTTCAGCGCCTTGAGGCCATCGCTGGCGATGTGCATCTTCACGCCCAACTGACCAAGGGTGTCGCGCAGTTGCGACAGCGCCACGTTGGAGTCGTCCACCAGCAGCACTTCGCGGCCCCGGGCGCGTTCGAGCACCGGGTCTTCGAGCTTTTCGCGGGAGACCTTGGCGTTGTACGGCACAATCTCGGCGAGAACTTTTTCCACGTCGATGATTTCCACCAACTGGTCATCGACCTTGCTGATGGCTGTGAGGTAATGCTGGCGGCCGGCGCTGGTCGGCGGCGGCAGGATGGCTTCCCAGTTCATGTTGACGATGCGGTCGACGCCACCCACCAGGAACGCCTGCACGGAGCGGTTGTATTCAGTAACGATGATGGTGCTGTTCGGGCCAGGTACCAGCGGGCGCATGCCGATGGCCTGGGACAGGTCGATCACCGGCAAGGTCTGGCCACGCAGGTTGACCACGCCACACACGAATGGGTGGCGCTGGGGCATCAGGGTCAGCTTGGGCAGTTGCAGCACTTCCTGCACTTTGAACACGTTGATCGCGAACAACTGCCGCCCGGCCAGGCGGAACATGAGAATCTCCAGGCGATTCTCACCCACCAGTTGCGTGCGTTGGTCTACCGTGTCGAGAATGCCGGCCATTAAAAACTCCTGATGGGCGCGTGGGTTTGCGCTGAGAGATTGTGCTGCTCATTAAGGTTTGTTATCGGCGGCAACCGCCAGACCTTGACCCCGGTAAAATGCCACGTAAATTCATTGATGTCACACTGACATCATGCTTTACTGCAACGGCCTCTCCAGACGGCATTACAGAGACGTCGCGCGACATTGAAATCGACGCGAGGTTCCGCCTTGTAAGGGATTCCCCTATACACAATCAGGCCCAACCTGATATTCGCGATATCTAATAGCCATTAATGTGACGCCATTCTCATTGCATGAATGGAGTCAGGCTTTTGTTTGCCATCCCAAGCCCTCGGCCCACGGGTCTTCCAGACATTCACGTGTCGGCAACTGAAGTTGTGCAATCGCCCCTGATAATGAGGGCCGCGCACGGCTTTCGTGATCATTCAAATAAGCGTCCTACTGGAAATCCAGAAGCGGGCTACAGATTTCAGTCATATTTCAGCGGTAGTTTTAAGCCATTCACCCGATGCGGCATCTCATCACCGGACCTAATGTTGCGGAGACTTGCATGATGAATAACGCGAACGAATGGCAAACTGCACTTCCCGATTTTCTGCTGGAGGCAGAAATGCTGCTGGCCAAGTCGGAAGAGTGCCTGAACCACTTGCATCTGATTCGCAACGACAGCGACGCCATCGACTGCATGAAAGCCAGCCTCGCCAAGCTGGCCGAAAAGGCCGAAGGCCTTGCATTGCAGGCGATCAGCGAGTTCTCGCGCCATATTCAGTACCTGATTGCCAATGCCGCGAGCCCCATGCAGTTGCATGACCAGGCGCTTAATGCGTTGCATGACTGCTTGAGGTTGTTGGCCTGGCAACTGGAGTTGATCGACATCCGCACCGGAGAATTAGGGCTGGATGAAACCGAGCAAACAACCCTGATTGCGACCGTGACCTTGCAAATCCCACAAAAAGACTTTGGTTATAAACCGCAGCAGCGCATGCATCACGCGTCTTACGTGACGAGCAAGTCGTAATTAATAGGCGAGTTATCTAAAAACGACCGTCAACCTAAACGCAGGCTACGTAATTGCGGGCAGGACATATCAATTAGCCATCACCCCAACAACGATACAAACCAACTTTATTAATACAACTGCCCTCTCTTTGAACTCTGGGATTACCGCCCAGGGTGTTTGCGTGGTTAATAAGGCTGCCAAGTGAGGCGCCAGGCGACCAACGGTAATAGTGGTGGTACTATGCCCCGCTCGAAGTGACTCAACTTCATCATGTATAAAAACGATTCGGCACCGCATTCCACACTGAGCCCTGTCAGCCGCCGTGACCGGTCTTCCCGCAGCGAACCTTCATTGGCTTCATCCGCTATGTACACCAGCCTCAAGTCACTCATCGCAAGGTCCGTGTCCCGCAGCAATGCACGCCGTATGGTCCTGGCCCTGTGTTTGTGTTCGCTGCTGGTCAGCCTGTGGGCCTACGCTCGCTCAGCCCCACTGCCGTTGTTGATCCTGCTGCTCAACGCGGCGACCTTGATCGTGGTGGGCCTGCAACAATGGAGCTCGCGCAAGTCGATCAAATTCCAGCCGCAGGAACTCGCCGATCGCCTGCTGCAAGTCCAGGAAAACGAGCGCCATCGTCTCAGCCGCGAATTGCATGACGACATCGGCCAGTTGCTGACCGCCGCCAAGCTGCAAAGCGAATGGCTCAAGCGTCGCCTGCCGGAAGACCTGCAAAGCCAATGCAGCGTGTTGTGCAACACCCTCAATGAAACCCTGGCCAAGGTGCGCGACGTGTCCGCCATCCTCAACCCACGGCAGCTGGCCAGCCTGGGGTTGGAGGCGAGCCTGCGCGCGCACCTGCTCAAGACCCTGGAAAACACCTCGATTCACTGGAGCCTGGAATGCCAGCAACGGCTGACCGGCCTCCCGGAAGAAATGGCCGTCGCGGCCTTTCGCATCACACAGGAAGCGGTGACCAACATGCTACGCCACGCCCAGGCGCGCAATCTGTTGGTGCGCCTGCAACGCCTGCCCGAAGGCCTGTCGCTGAGTATCTGCGATGACGGCCAGGGCTTTTCGCCCGCCATCAACCCCGGCCTGGAAGGCCAACGGGGCATGGCCGGCATGTCAGAGCGGATCGATCAGCTTGGCGGCTCATTGACCGTCAGCAGCCAGCCAGGCCAAGGGACACGGATCGACGCGCTTTTCCCCTGGGCGCCCCGCGCCCTCGAACGGGCCAGTTCCCCTAAGGTTCTCGAGTGACCTGCAAATTACTCCTGGTGGATGACCACGCATTGATCAGGGCCGGCGTACGTGCGCTGGTCCAGGATATTCATGGCTATACGGTGATCGGCGAAGCCAGCGATGGCGCGCAATTGCTGGAAAAATTCAGCGCCCTGCAGCCTGATATTGTGCTGCTGGACCTGTCGATGAAGCACACCGGTGGCCTGGACGCCTTGCAACAACTCAAGGCCGCCTACCCCAAGAGCAAGGTGTTGATCCTGTCGATGCACACCGACCCCGAGCTGATCATGCGCGCGCTGGAATGCGGTGCCCATGGCTACCTGCTCAAGGACACCACGGCCAACGAGCTGGAACACGCCCTGGCGGCGCTGCGCAACAACGAACGCTACCTGAGCCCCGCCATCGCCCATACGGTGATCAACCAGGCGCTGGTACGTAGCCAGGGCCCGACCTCCCCTGCCGCCCACAGCCACAACCTCACTGCTCGCCAGTTGGAGATCCTGCGCCTGATCGTGCGCGGCAAATCCACCCGGGAGATCGCCCACGGCCTGGGCCTGAGCATCAAGACCGTGGAGGCGCACCGCTCGCAGATCATGAAGCGCTTGCAGATATTCGATGTGGCGGGTTTGGTGTTATTCGCCGTTCGCGAGCAGATCATCAGCCTGGACGATTAGGGGCGACCCCACCGGCAGGTGCACGCGCAAGGCCTTGGGCAAGGCGCTGAAACGCAGGTCGTCTCCTTTGAGCGGCTCGCCATCGAGGTTGATGTACAACCCTTCGGCCACCTTGATCTCGACCCAGGGCAGGCGCGCCCGCACAAACAGGTTGTCCAGGCCCCAGCCGTCGGTCATCAGGGTGAGCAGCGTGCCGACCACCTCCTGGGGCGCCGGCAGGATGCTGATGTCCAGCAGGCCGTCATCGGCCAGTGCCCCCGGGCACAGCACGTGCCCACCGCCTGCCTGGCGACCGTTGCCAATGCCCAGCGCGAGCAGGTCGCCCTTCCAATGAAAGCCCGGGCCTTCCAGTTCACCGTAGGCCGCCTTTAACTCGCTGAAGCGGGTCAGGCCGGTGAACAGGTAGGCGGCGCCGCCCAGGACTTTCTTGAGGTCTTCGGAGGTGTTGGCGGTGACCTGGCTGCCGAAGCCGCCCGTGGCCATGTTGAGGAAGATCTGCCCACCGGCCTGGCCGAGGTCGATTGCCGTGGGCGGCACGTCGAGCAGCGCCAGTGCCTGGGCGGGTTCCAGGGGTACGCCGGCGGCTTTGGCGAAGTCGTTGGCGGTGCCCAGGGGCATCAGCACCAGGCTGGCGTCGGTCTTGGCCAGGGCCATGGCTTCGGCCACGTCGCGCAGGGTGCCGTCGCCGCCGCCGGCGATGATATGGGTGTAGTTGCCTTCCAGGGCTTCGTTGACCAGGCGTTGGGCGTCGCCGCCTTCCCAGGTGACCCGTACTGCCAGCTCCCAGCCTTGTTCTCGCCTGGCCTGCACGGCGGCGCGGACGTCCTCGTTGAGGGCTTGCTTGCCGTGGAGGATGAGTAGGGCTTTGGGGGTGGTCATGGGGTGAATCTCCTGGTTCGAAGGTGCTTGGAGGATGTGGACCTTTGGGGAGGGGGATTGGTTTGGTTTACCGGGTGTATATCCGTTATTTAGGTAACGGCTGATATTGGTTCCGCCCTTACGGCGGCTCACTTTTGATAAAGCGCAAAAGTAAGCAAAACGCTCTTGCCCCAACACTCGGCACCTCGCCTAGGCTCGGTGTGCCCGTAATCCGACAGTGATTTGGGGGGCCGCCGCCACGCGCCATCCATGGCGCGGGGCGGCTAAACCGGCATCCCTGCCGGTTTACCCCCCAAATCCCTGCCGAATTCCGGCCAGCGTGTTTGACGGGGCGCTTCAGATCAAAATCAAAAGCAAGAGCACAGCGGCCTGACAGCCGGCTTGAGTGGTGTGGAGCAAAGGCCAAGGCAAACGCGGTCCACTGTAGGAGCCGGCTTGCCGGCGATGGTCGTCAACGATGACGCTAAAATCCCGGCAAACGCGACATCCTGTGGGAGCTGGCTTGCCTGCGATGGCATCAACGCGGTGTACCTGATTCACCGAGGTGTCTGCATCGCCGGCAAGCCGGCTCCTACAGGGGAATGCGGTCGGCAAGCATCACCGGTCGGCTCTAAGGCCGCCGCGTCTGCTTTTGATTTTGATCTGAGGCGCCCCGTCAAACACGCTGGCCGAACGCAGGCTTTGGAGCGTGGGTAACCCGGCAGGACGCCGGGTTAGCCGCGCTGAGCCAAGGATGGCCCATCGCGGCGGCCCACGCTCCAAAGCCGGAGTGAGGGCACACCGAGCCTAAGCGAGGTGCCGAGTGTTGGGGCAAAGGCCTTTTGCTTACTTTTGGGCCTTTCCAAAAGTGAGCCGCTGTAAGAGCGGAACCATAGGCGGCCGTTACCTAAGTAATGGATATGTACCCGGTCAGCTCTTGTGAAGCTTACTCATCAGCTGCGCCTCAGCCTGAGTCAACCCACAAGACTGCGTCAACTCATCCACCGTCGCCCCCATCCCCACCAATTTCGCCGCCTGCGCAAACGAAAGGCTGGACGGATCACGCTGTTCAATCTGCGCCAACTTATCCGGCAACGGCCCCAGGATCGCGCGCAACTCGTGCACCTCGTCCCCGACCTTCACCGCACTCTGCTGGAAGTGATCAACCCGCTTGGCCAACTCCACCAGGCGTCGGTCCCGCACGGCATCACGCTCGGCCTGCTGCAAAGCCAATTCCCGCTGCTGACGCACATAGCGCAGCACAAATGCCAGCGTCCCGGCCCACAACAGGGCCAGGACGATCACCGCCGCCTCAAGGAACAATCAGATGCTCTCCAGTTCCGACCATTCTTCTTCGCTCATCATCTTGTCCAGCTCAACCAGAATCAGCAGCTCGCCGTTCTTGTTGCACACGCCCTGGATAAACTTGGCGGATTCTTCATTACCCACGTTCGGCGCGGTTTCCACTTCCGATTGGCGCAGGTAAACCACTTCAGCCACGCTGTCGACCATGATCCCGACCACTTGCTTGTCGGCTTCGATGATGACGATACGGGTGTTGTCGTTGACTTCAGTCGGCACCAGGCCAAAGCGCTGGCGGGTGTCGATCACCGTCACCACGTTGCCACGCAGGTTGATGATGCCCAGCACATAGCTTGGCGCACCCGGTACCGGCGCGATCTCGGTGTAGCGCAGCACTTCCTGCACGCGCATCACGTTGATGCCGTAGGACTCGTTGTCCAGTTTGAAGGTCACCCATTGCAGGATCGGATCATCCAAACCTTGTGCGGACGCTGATTTATTCATACCCCTGACCCCTTCAAATGCCGCATGACACGGCGTGTGTGCTTCATTGGCCGCATTCGCATGCGACCCTTATTGTTCAATCAACTGTGTTTGTTCAGTGGCATCGATTTGACGGCGCCGCTGGCGATCAGCTCGGCCAGCTCGGCGACGTCGAGCAACGCGCACATGTGTTCGATCACTGTGCCTGCCAGCCAAGGCCGTTGGCCCCGGTGGCTGCGCCATTTGATTTCGTTCGGGTCCAGGCGCAACGAGCGGCTGACTTGATGAACCGCCAGCCCCCACTCGTAGCCCTGCACCGAGATCACGTACTGCAAGCCCTGGCGGAAGTCATCACGGTAGCGGTCGGGCATCACCCAGCGCGCGGTATCGAGGACTTTCAAGTTGCCCGCCTGGCTCGGCAGGATGCCGAGGAACCACTCCGGTTGCCCAAACAGCGGTGTCAGCTCCTGGCCTTCCAGAGAATAGATCGAACCCAGGCACACCAGCGGCACGGCCAGGGTCAGGCCCGCGACATCGAACAGCAGGCATTCGAAAGGCTCGGCGGCCCAGGAGGGTCGGTCGTCGCCCGTCACAGGTGGCGGCGTGATGCTCGGCGGCAGGTGCACCTCGACCACGGGCTCGACCACCACGGGCGCTACAGGCGCCACCACCACGGGGACGATCGGCACCACAACCGGCGCGACAACCACTTGGGCATCACGCGCTTGTTCTTCCAGCACCGCCAGCTGGAATTCATCCAACGTGCTTTCTGGTTCGACGGCCGGCTCCAGCACCAGGATCGGCTCGGGCAATTCTTCAGCGGTCGCGTCCTGCAGCAAGGCGTCCAGGTAGGACTCCAGTGCCAGTTGCGGCCGGGTCTTGAGTTCGACGGGACGGTTCATCACGCCACCTGCGCCACAAGCTGCTGGGACAGCAGATGCTTGAGCAACGCGCGATAGGCCAGCACGCCCCGGCTTTTCGGGTCGAACTGCGACGGCGCGAGGCCTGCGCGGCTGGCGTCACGCAGGCGCGTGTCCACCGGAATGTAGCCGTTCCAGATGGTGTCCGGGTAGGCATCGCGCAACACGCGCAGCGTACCGAGGGACGCCTGGGTGCGGCGGTCGAACAAGGTCGGCACGATGCTGAATGGCAGCGCCTGCTTGCGCGAGCGGTTGATCATCGCCAGGGTGCTGACCATGCGTTCCAGGCCTTTGACGGCCAGGTGCTCGGTCTGCACCGGAATCACCAACTGCTGGCTCGCTGCCAAGGCGTTGACCATCAGCACGCCCAGCAACGGTGGGCTGTCGATGATTGCGTAGTCGAAGTCCTGCCACAGTTGCGCCAGGGTCTTGGCGATCACCAGGCCCAGGCCGCTCTGCCCGGGCGACTGGCGCTCAAGGGTGGCCAGGGCGGTGCTGGACGGCAGCAGGGAAATGCTTTCGTTGCTGGTGGGCAGCAGCAATTGCCCCGGCAAGTCGGCCGGTACGCTTCCTTTGTGCAGGAACAGGTCGTAATTGCTGTGTTCCAGCGCATCCGGGTCGTAGCCGAAATAGCTGGTCATGGAGCCGTGGGGGTCCAGGTCGACCACAACCACACGCTTGCCCGCCTCGGCCAGCAAGCCGGCTAAGGCGATGGAGGTGGTGGTCTTGCCGACCCCACCTTTTTGATTGGCAACTGCCCAGACTCTCATTCGGTTGGTTCCTCCCGGTGGGCACAGGCGCGACCGAGACATTGCATAGGGTTATTGAGCCGGTGACGGAGAATTGACGTTGCCCGAACGAACCGGCGGCTTTGCAGGGGCCGGTGCAGTTTGTGTGCCAGCCCGCTTCAACGCCGCATCCGGTGTCGCATTTGCCGTCCCCGTGCCCGTCAGGCTGCGGCGCACATCGAGGTTGCGCGACACCACCAGCACCACGCGGCGGTTCTTCGCGCGGCCCTCGGCCGTGGCGTTATTGGCCACTGGCTGGAACTCACCGTAGCCCACCGACGCCAGGCGCCCGGGGTTCACCCCCTGCATCGCGAGCATGCGCACGATGCTTGCCGCACGCGCCGAAGACAGCTCCCAGTTGGTCGGGTACTGCGCGGTGCTGATGGGGAAATTGTCGGTAAAGCCTTCCACATGGATCGGGTTTTCGAACGGCTTGAGGATCGCCGCCACCTTGTCGATGATAGTGAACGCCTGGTCGCTGGGCATCGCGTCGGCACTGGCGAACAGCAGGCTGGAATTGAGCTCGATCTCGACCCACAACTCATTGCCGCGCACGGTCATCTGGTTGGAGCTGATCAGGTCGCCAAAGGCGGCGCTGATGTCATCGGCGATGCTTTTCAGCGGGTCGCTGGTGCCCCCCACGCCGGCTGCGGTTTCGTCGCTGTCGTTGACCAGCGGCTTGGCCGGGGTCACGGTCTTGGGCCGCTCTTCACCAATGGGGATCGGCTTGAGGGCGCGGTCGGCATCGTTGAACACACCGATCAGCGCCTGGGAAATGACTTTGTACTTGCCTTCGTTGATCGACGAAATGGAATACATCACCACAAAAAACGCGAACAGCAAGGTGATGAAGTCCGCATAGGACACCAGCCACCGCTCGTGGTTGACGTGTTCTTCAGGTTCGCGACGGCGACGGCTCACAGGCACCTCCCCCGGCAACACAAATCCCCTGTAGGAGCCGGCTTGCCGGCGAAAAACCCGAGCACACCGCAGGGTGCCCGGCAACCCGCGTCATCGTTGACGACTTTCGCCGGCAAGCCGGCTCCTACAGGGTGCATGTTCATCAATCCATGAAGCCCTGAAGCTTCAATTCGATGGAGCGCGGGTTCTCGCCCTCGGCAATCGACAAAATACCTTCCAGCAACATCTCGCGATAACGCGACTGGCGCATGGCAATCGACTTGAGTTTGCTCGCCACCGGCAACAACACCAGGTTGGCACTGGCCACACCGTAGATGGTGGCGACAAACGCCACGGCAATGCCGCTGCCCAGCTGCGAAGGGTCGGCGAGGTTGCCCATCACGTGGATCAGGCCCATCACCGCACCGATGATGCCGATGGTCGGCGCGTAGCCGCCCATGCTTTCAAAGACCTTGGCGGCGTTGATGTCGCGGCTTTCCTGGGTGTAGAAATCCACTTCCAGGATGCTGCGGATCGCTTCCGGTTCGGCGCCGTCGACCAGCAACTGCAGGCCTTTGCGCGCGTAGCTGTCGGGCTCCGCATCGGCCACGCCTTCCAGGCCCAGCAGGCCTTCCTTGCGCGCGGTGAGGCTCCAGTTGACCACACGGTCGATGCCGCCTGGCAGGTCCACACGTGGCGGGAAGATGATCCACACCAAGATCTGCATGGCGCGCTTGAACGAGCTCAGGGGCGATTGCAACAGTGCCGCGCCCACGGTGCCGCCGATCACGATCAGCGCGGCCGGGCCGTTGGCCAAGGCGCCGAGGTGGCCACCTTCGAGGTAGTTGCCGCCGATGATCGCGACAAACGCCATGATGATGCCGATCAGGCTCAACACATCCATCAGAGGCAGGCCTCCACCAGATGCTTGCCGATGTCGTCCAGGCTGTAGACCGCATCGGCCAGGTCAGCCTTGACGATGGCCATGGGCATGCCATAGATCACGCAGCTGGCTTCGTCCTGGGCCCAAATGGCGCTGCCGCCCTGCTTGAGCAGGCGCGCGCCTTCGCGGCCGTCGGCGCCCATGCCGGTGAGCACCACCGCCAGAACTTTGTCGCCGTAGGACTTGGCTGCCGAACCGAAGGTGATATCCACGCAAGGCTTGTAGTTGAGGCGCTCATCGCCCGGCAGGATTTTGATCGCGCCACGGCCGTCCACCATCATCTGCTTGCCACCCGGGGCCAGCAGCGCCAGGCCAGGACGCAGGATGTCGCCATCCTCGGCTTCCTTGACGCTGATGCGGCACAGCTTGTCCAGGCGCTCGGCGAAGGCCTTGGTGAACGCGGCCGGCATGTGTTGCACCAGCACGATCGGCGCCGGAAAGTTGGCCGGCAGCTGGGTCAGCACACGTTGCAGGGCAACCGGGCCGCCCGTGGACGTGCCGATGGCCACCAACTTGTAGGCTTTGCGCTTGGGCGCAGGCGAATGAGCGGCAGCCGGCGCAGCAGCCCGCACCGGTGCAGGCGCAACAGGACGCGCAACCGGTGCCGGCGCAGGACGCCCGAACGCGCTGGTCGGGGCCGCTGCGGGAGCCGGGGTTGGCGCAGGCGCGGGGGTGCTGAACAGGCTGCGACGGTTACTGCGGGAAATGCTGTGCACCTTCTCGCACAGCATCTGCTTGACCTTCTCGGGGTTGCGCGAGATGTCTTCGAAGTTCTTCGGCAGGAAGTCCACCGCGCCGGCGTCCAGCGCATCCAGGGTCACCCGGGCGCCTTCGTGGGTCAGCGAGGAGAACATCAACACCGGGGTCGGGCAGCGCTGCATGATGTGCCGAACTGCGGTGATGCCATCCATCATCGGCATCTCGTAGTCCATGGTGATCACGTCCGGCTTCAACGCAATGGCTTGATCAATCGCCTCTTTGCCGTTGGTGGCCGTGCCGACCACCTGGATCGTTGGATCGGCGGAAAGAATTTCCGAGACGCGGCGGCGGAAGAAACCCGAATCGTCCACCACCAGGACCTTGACTGCCATAAACACTCCGTTAGGCGGGGCGGGCAATACCGCCCTGCCCCACCAGAATCAAATACGCCGAGCGGCGTAACGCTTGAGCATGCTCGGAACATCGAGAATCAGCGCGATCCGGCCGTCACCGGTGATGGTCGCACCCGACATGCCCGGGGTTCCCTGCAGCATTTTGCCCAAAGGCTTGATGACCACTTCTTCCTGGCCCACCAGTTGATCGACCACAAAGCCGATACGCTGGGTGCCCACGGAGAGAATCACCACATGGCCTTCGCGCTGCTCTTCATGCTTGGCCGATGCCACCAGCCAGCGCTTGAGGTAGAACAGTGGCAACGCCTTGTCGCGCACGATCACCACTTCCTGGCCGTCCACCACGTTGGTGCGCGACAGGTCGAGGTGGAAGATCTCGTTGACGTTGACCAGCGGGAAGGCGAACGCCTGGTTGCCCAGCATCACCATCAGGGTCGGCATGATCGCCAAGGTCAACGGCACCTTGATCACGATCTTCGAGCCCTGGCCCTTGGTCGAGTAAATGTTGATCGAGCCGTTGAGCTGGCTGATCTTGGTCTTCACCACGTCCATGCCCACGCCACGGCCGGACACGTCGGAGATCTCGGTCTTGGTCGAGAAGCCCGGGGCGAAGATCAGGTTGTAGCACTCGGTGTCGGTCAGGCGGTCGGCGGCATCCTTGTCCATCACGCCACGCTTGACCGCGATATTGCGCAGGATCGCCGGGTCCATGCCCTTGCCGTCATCGGTGATCGACAACAGGATGTGGTCGCCTTCTTGCTCGGCGGCCAGGATCACCTTGCCATTGCGCGATTTGCCCGACGCTTCGCGTTCTTCCGGGGTTTCCACGCCGTGGTCGACAGCGTTGCGCACCAAGTGGACCAGCGGGTCGGCCAGGGCCTCGACCAGGTTCTTGTCGAGGTCGGTTTCTTCACCCACCAGTTCCAGGTTGATCTCTTTCTTGAGCTGGCGTGCCAGGTCGCGGACCAGGCGCGGGAAGCGGCCGAAGACTTTCTTGATCGGCTGCATCCGCGTTTTCATCACGGCGGTCTGCAGGTCGGCGGTCACTACGTCCAGGTTCGACACGGCCTTTTGCATGGCTTCATCGCCGCTGCTCAGGCCCAGACGCACCAGGCGGTTACGCACCAGCACCAGCTCGCCGACCATGTTCATGATGTCGTCCAGGCGTGCGGTATCAACCCGTACGGTGGTTTCGGCTTCACTGGCCGGCTTGTCGGCCACCGGCGCGGCAGCCGTCCGTGCAGGCGCAGGTGCAGCAGTGGCCGCAGGGGCCGGGGCGGGCTTGGCAGCAGGCGCGGCGGCTTTGGCAGCTACCGGTGCGGCCGTTGCTACCGCAGCGGCCGGGGCCACTTCGGAGAACTTGCCTTTGCCGTGCAATTCGTCCAGCAGGGACTCGAACTCGTGATCGGAAATCAGCCCGTCATCGGCCGGCGCGGCACTGGCGGCAGGCGCGGCGGCGGTTGCAGCGACTTCCGGCAAGGCGTCGGCCACAAAGGTGCCCTTGCCGTGCAGTTGGTCGAGCAACGCTTCGAATTCGTCGTCGGTAATGTCGGTGTTGGCGGAGGCCGCCGGCGCTTCTGGCGCGGCGGCAGGCGCCACGGCGTCAGCCGCGAACTGGCCTTTGCCATGCAATTGGTCGAGCAGTGACTCGAACTCTGCGTCGGTGATGTCTTCGCTGGTCGGCGCTGCGACTTCAGCCGCCGCAGCAGCCGGGGCCTCAGCCTCGGCCTTGACGGCACTGAGGGAATTGAGCAGCTGTTCGAACTCGCTGTCCGTCACGTCCGGCTCGGCTTCCACTACAGGCTCGGGCGCCGCAGCCGCAACGGGTGCGGCCGAGGTGTCGGCAGGTTCTGCCAGGCGCGCCAGGGCGGCCAGCAGTTCCGGAGTGGCGGCAGTGATCGGTGCACGGTCGCGCACTTCGCTGAACATGCCGTTGACCGCATCCAGTGCTTCGAGAATCACGTCCATCAATTCCGAGTCAACGTGACGCTCACCCTTGCGCAGGATGTCGAACACGTTCTCGGCGATGTGGCAGCACTCCACCAGCTCATGGAGCTGGAGGAAGCCGGCGCCCCCTTTTACAGTGTGAAAACCGCGAAAAATTGCATTGAGCAGGTTCGCATCATCCGGTCGGCTTTCCAGCTCGACCAGTTGTTCGGACAGTTGCTCTAAAATTTCGCCGGCCTCTACAAGGAAATCCTGAAGGATTTCTTCATCGGCGCCGAAGCTCATGTGGGTGCTCCTTAGAAGCCTAAACTGGATAACAGGTCATCAACATCATCCTGACCCGATACAACGTCTTCACGTTTATCGGCATGAATCTGCGGACCTTCACCCTTGGCGAGATGTTTTTGTGGATCTTTTTCCGAGAGGATCGCTGCGCGGTCATGTTCGATACCGGCAAAGCGGTCAACCTGGCCTGCCATAAGCACCAATTTGAGCAAGTTGCTTTCCACTTCGGTGACCAATTGGGTCACACGCTTGATCACCTGGCCGGTGAGGTCCTGGTAATCCTGGGCCAGCAGAATGTCGTTGAGGTTGCTGGAAACCGTGCGGTTTTCCTGCTCGCTGCGCGACAAAAAGCCGTCGACCCGACGCGCCAATTCACGAAACTCTTCCGCGCCCACTTCCCGACGCATGAAGCGGCCCCAGTCAACGCTGAGGGCCTGGGCTTCATTGGCCATTCCATTGACCAGGGGCGTGGCGTTCTCCACCAGGTCCATGGTGCGGTTGGCCGCCGCCTCAGTCAGCCTGACCACGTAGGACAGGCGTTCGGTGGCATCGGTGATTTGCGAAATCTCTTCGGCCTGGGGCATGTGCGGGTCAATCTGGAAATTGACGATCGCACTGTGCAGCTCGCGCGTGAGCTTGCCCACTTCCTGGTACAGGCCGCGGTCACGGGTCTGGTTGAGCTCATGGATTAACTGCACCGCGTCGCCAAACTGGCCTTTTTCAAGGCTGTCGACCAACTGGTGAGCATGCTTTTTCAGGGTCGACTCGAAGTCTCCCTGTGACGTTTCTTTATGCTCCATAGCTCCCCCGTGGCAGCATCAATGACCGATGCGTTCGAAGATTTTCTCGATCTTCTCTTTCAAGGCCAGCGCAGTGAATGGCTTGACCACGTAACCGTTTACCCCGGCTTGGGCGGCTTCGATGATCTGCTCACGCTTGGCTTCGGCGGTCACCATCAGCACAGGCAGGCTGCGCAGTTTTTCATCAGCACGCACGTGGCGCAGCAAATCGATACCGGTCATGCCCGGCATGTTCCAGTCGGTTACCAGAAAGTCGATGCTCCCGCTGTTGAGGATCGGAATCGCCGTAATGCCGTCATCCGCCTCGACCGTGTTTGTGAACCCAAGATCACGCAACAGGTTTTTTATGATCCGCCGCATCGTTGAGAAGTCATCAACGATGAGGATTTTCATGTTCTTGTCCAATTCGACCTCCAAGCAGTCTTAAACGCGCCCAGCACCTGGACGCGCCATTTCAATCAACAGGCGTTACACAAAAAGGACTGCCCAGGGCACCACGGTACGAACCCGCGAAAGCGTGGGCTTTCACGGTAGCGTCTGCAGTGTCCCCACACTGCCTGTCAGCGCGCTCGCCACTCTCCCAATCGCCCCCGCAAGCGGGCTGCGCACTGGCTATGCAGCTGGCTGACACGCGACTCGCTGACCCCCAGGACCTCACCGATTTCCTTGAGGTTCAGCTCTTCGTCGTAGTACAGCGCCAACACCAGTCGCTCACGCTCCGGCAAATTGGCGATCGCGTCCGCCAACGCGCCCTGGAAGCGTTCATCTTCCAGGTCACGCGACGGCTCGAGATGTGCACTCGCGCCGTCCTCGTGCAGCCCTTCGTGTTCGCCGTCCTGCAACAGGTCGTCGAAACTGAACAGGCGGCTGCCCAAGGTATCGTTCAAAATCCCGTAGTAATCATCGAGACTCAATTGGAGTTCGGCCGCAACTTCATGATCTTTAGCGTCACGACCGGTTTTTGCTTCAATTGCGCGAATTGCATCACTGACCATGCGCGTATTGCGGTGCACCGAACGCGGTGCCCAATCGCCTTTGCGCACTTCGTCGAGCATCGCGCCACGGATACGGATACCCGCATACGTCTCAAAACTTGCACCCTTGCTCGCGTCGTATTTGGTCGACACTTCGAGCAGGCCGATCATGCCGGCCTGGATCAGGTCTTCGACCTGGACGCTGGCCGGCAGGCGTGCCAGCAGGTGATAGGCGATACGCTTGACCAACGGCGCGTAGCGCTCGATCAACTCGCCCTGGCTGTCACGGGCAGACTTCTTGTACGCGTTGTAGCCAGTCGCTGTCATAGCACGGGTCCTGCGCTCGTCTGATGCACCAATCGCTCGACGAAAAACTCCAGATGCCCCCGCGGGTTGGCGGGCAACGGCCAGGTATCGACCTTCTGGGCAATGGCCTTGAACGCCAGTGCGCACTTCGAACGAGGGAACGCTTCATAGACCGCACGCTGCTTTTGCACGGCCTTGCGCACACACTCGTCATAAGGAACTGCGCCGACGTATTGTAAGGCGACATCGAGGAAGCGATCCGTGACCTTGGTCAACTTGGCGAACAGGTTTCGCCCCTCCTGCGGGCTTTGGGCCATGTTGGCCAGCACGCGGAAGCGGTTCATGCCGTAGTCACGGTTAAGCAGTTTGATCAGGGCGTAGGCGTCGGTGATCGAGGTGGGTTCATCGCAGACCACCAGCAGCACTTCTTGCGCCGCGCGCACGAAGCTGACCACGGACTCGCCGATCCCGGCGGCGGTGTCGATCACCAGCACGTCGAGGTTGTCGCCGATATCACTGAAGGCCTGGATCAGGCCGGCATGCTGCGCCGGGCTCAGGTGCACCATGCTCTGGGTGCCCGAGGCGGCCGGCACGATCCGAATGCCACCGGGGCCCTGGAGCAGCACATCGCGCAGCTCACAACGGCCTTCGATCACATCGGCGAGGGTGTGTTTGGGTGTCAGCCCCAGCAGAACGTCGACGTTCGCCAACCCCAGGTCAGCATCCAGCAGCATGACGCGACGGCCAAGCTCTGCCAGGGCCAGGGACAAATTCACTGACACGTTAGTTTTCCCGACGCCACCTTTGCCGCCGGTCACCGCGATCACCTGTACGGGATGCATGCTGCCCATTTTATTTCTTTACCTTGTCTTGCTTAGACGCAGGCTACATGGCTTGGCCGCGTGAAACGCTTGCAGACCATCGATGTAGATACATTTCACGGTGTTCATGCTGCCCTCAACCGACCCGTTTTGCCGGGTTGTGGTAAAGGTCAGCGAACATGTCGGCCATCGCTTCCTCGCTAGGCTCTTCTTGCATTTGCACGCTGACTGCACGGCTGACCAACTGATGACGGCGCGGCAGATGCAGATCATCCGGGATCCGCGGCCCGTCGGTCAGGTAGGCAACCGGCAATTCGTGGCTGATGGCCAGGCTCAACACCTCGCCCAGACTCGCCGTTTCATCGAGTTTAGTCAGGATGCAACCGGCCAGGCCGCAGCGCTTGTAGCTGTGATACGCAGCGGTAAGAACCTGTTTCTGGCTGGTGGTTGCAAGCACCAGGTAATTCTTCGACTTGATGCCACGCCCGGCCAGGCTTTCCAGTTGCATGCGCAACGCCGGGTCGCTGGCTTGCAGGCCAGCGGTATCGATCAACACCACGCGCTTGCGCAACAGGGGGTCGAGGGCATTGGCCAGGGACTGGCCCGGGTCGACGTGGGTCACCGATACATTGAGGATACGCCCCAGGGTCTTGAGCTGTTCCTGGGCACCAATACGGTAGCTGTCCATGCTCACCAGCGCGATGTTCTGCGCGCCGTACTTGAGCACGTAACGCGCGGCCAGTTTGGCCAGGGTGGTGGTCTTGCCCATGCCGGCAGGGCCGACCATAGCGATCACACCGCCCTCTTCCAGGGGCTCGATTTCCGGGGTGACGATCATGCGCGCCAGGTGGGCCAGCAACATGCGCCAGGCCTGGCGAGGCTCTTCGACTTCGGCGGTGAGGGCCAGCAGGTCGCGGGACAACGGGCCGGACAAGCCGATACGTTGCAGGCGGCGCCACAGGTTGGCCTGTTGCGGCTTGCTGCCTTGCAGCTGGGTCCACGCCAGCGAACCAAGCTGGACTTCCAGCAGCTCACGCAGGCCATTGAGTTCAAAACGCATCGAGTCGAACACACGCGGGTCGACTGCGGGGGCCGGGGCTGGCGCAGCAGGACGCGGTGGTTCTTTGAAGGTCGGCTCTACCAGCGGCTCGGCAGCGGTCAGCGGCAGGCCGGCGAACAGTTGGCGATTGGTGGTGGCATCGCTGTCGCCACGCATGCTCAGTTCAGCCTGGGCCGACACAATGCGCGAAGCGGTCTTGCGCAGCTCGTCTTCGAGTTCCATGTTCGGCACACGCGGCGCCAGCGCCTGGGGGGTGTAATCCAGGGCAGCCGTCAGCTCGACACCACCGGCAATGCGGCGGTTTCCGATAATCGCGGCGTCGGCGCCCAATTCATCACGAACCAGTTTCATGGCCTGACGCATATCGGCGGCGAAAAAACGCTTAACTTGCATAACCCACTACCCTCAGCCGTTGGGCCCTACTGTCGCGACGATAGTCACTTGCTTGTTGTCAGGAATTTCCTGATAAGCCAAAACGTGCAAATTCGGTACTGCCAGGCGCCCAAATCGCGACAACATCGCTCGGACGGGGCCGGCCACCAGCAGAATGATCGGCTGGCCTGCCATTTCCTGGCGCTGCGCGGCTTCGATCAACGAACGCTGCAGCTTCTCAGCCATGCTTGGCTCCAGCAGAACGCCCTCTTCCTGGCCTTGTCCTGCCTTCTGAATACTATTGAGCAATATTTGTTCCAACCTTGGTTCCAAGGTGATCACAGGCAGCTCGGAGTCAATCCCTACAATGCTTTGCACGATTGCACGCGACAATCCGACGCGCACGGCGGCCACCAGGGCGGCAGTATCTTGACTCTTGGCGGCATTGTTGGCGATGGCCTCGGCAATGCTGCGGATGTCGCGCACCGGCACTTGCTCGGCCAGCAGCGCCTGCAGCACCTTGAGCAATTGCGACAGCGACAGCACGCCCGGCACCAGTTCTTCGGCGAGTTTTGGCGAGGCTTTGCCCAGCAAACCCATCAATTGCTGGACTTCTTCGTGGCCGATCAGCTCGTGGGAGTGCTTGTAGAGGATCTGGTTGAGGTGGGTCGCGACCACGGTACTGGCGTCTACCACGGTATAACCGAGGGACTGGGCCTGGCTGCGCTGGCTGACTTCGATCCACACCGCGTCAAGGCCAAAAGCCGGATCTTTGGCGGTTATGCCGTTGAGCGAGCCAAACACCTGGCCGGGGTTGATCGCCAACTCGCGGTCCGGGTAGATCTCCGCTTCAGCGAGGATCACGCCCATCAGGGTCAGGCGGTAGGCGCTCGGGGCCAGGTCGAGGTTGTCGCGAATGTGCACAGTGGGCATCAGGAACCCCAGGTCTTGCGACAGTTTCTTGCGCACACCCTTGATCCGCGCGAGCAGTTGGCCGCCCTGGTTGCGGTCTACCAGCGGAATCAGGCGGTAGCCCACTTCCAGGCCGATCATGTCGATCGGGGTCACGTCATCCCAGCCAAGCTCCTTGGTTTCCTGGGCGCGGGCCGGGGAAGGCAGCAAATCCTGCTGACGGGCGATTTCCTGCTGGGCCAGCACCTTGACCTGGTTTTGCTTGCGCCAGAACAGGTAGGCACCGCCAGCGGCCATGGCCGCCATGCTGAGGAACGACACGTGGGGCATGCCCGGCACGATGCCCATGATCGCCATGATGCCCGCCGCCACGGCCAACGCCTTGGGCGAGGCGAACATCTGACGGCTGATCTGCTTGCCCATGTCTTCGGAGCCCGAAGCACGGGTCACCATGATGGCCGCTGCTGTAGATAACAACAGTGATGGCAATTGCGCCACTAAACCGTCACCGATGGTCAGCAAGGCGTACACCTTGCCCGCATCGCCGAAGGTCATGCCGTGCTGGAAGATACCGACGGCCATGCCGCCGATCAGGTTGATGAACAGAATCAACAGGCCCGCAATGGCGTCACCGCGTACGAATTTGCTGGCACCGTCCATCGAACCGTAGAACTCAGCCTCTTGGGCCACTTCCAGGCGGCGGGCCTTGGCTTGGTTCTGGTCGATCAGGCCGGCGTTGAGGTCGGCGTCGATGGCCATCTGTTTGCCGGGCATGGCGTCGAGGGTAAACCGTGCGCTCACCTCGGAGATACGCCCGGCACCCTTGGTGACCACCACGAAGTTGATGATCATGAGGATCGCAAACACCACGATACCGACCACGTAGTTGCCGCCGATCACCACCTCACCGAAGGCCTGGATCACCTTACCTGCAGCGGCATGGCCGTCCTGGCCGTGCAGCATGACCACCCGCGTAGACGCCACGTTCAGCGCGAGGCGCAGCAGCGTTGCCACCAGCAGGATGGTCGGGAAGACCGCGAAATCCAGGGGCCGCAGGGCGTATACGCAGACCAGCAGCACCACCACCGACAGCGCAATGTTGAAGGTGAAGAACACGTCCAGCAGGAACGGCGGCATCGGCAACATCATCATTGCCAGCATCACCAGCAACAACAACGGCACACCCAGATTGCCTCGCGAAAGGTCAGTCAGGGTGCTGCGGGCCGTGCCGAGCATTTGAGAGCGATCCACCACCGGTATTCCTCGTTTCCTTGAAGCAAACTTTTGACGCCGAAAAGCGACTTGCAGGCGGTATTGCAAGAAGCCTTCCAACTTTTGCTTGAGGAATACACGACTGGCGTCTTTGCTCACCCGTCAGCGTGGATGCACCTTCGCGGCCTGAGGGCCTTTGGGGCCTTCCACAACGCTGAACTCAACTTTTTGGTTCTCCTCCAGCGTCTTGAATCCGTCGGACTCAATGGCTGAATAGTGTACGAACAAGTCTTTCTGATCATCGTCCGAGGTGATGAACCCAAAGCCCTTTGCCGCGTTGAACCATTTGACCGTGCCCGTCGCCATTGCCTTACTCCCGACCGCCGCTTAAGAACTTGCAGCACTATCAAACCGCGAAGCCATGCCAACGACCACTGTCAACCTTGACAGGTCGCCCCCCATCAACGACGAACGGTAAATTGTAGTGAGCGGGTTGTCAGGAGTCGCGGCGCAGCTCTGGGGGGATAGGCAGGTCTTTGAGCGGGTCCGGGCGCTTGCCCTTGCCCGCGCGGTATTGGCGGATCTGATAGACGTACGCCAGCACTTGGGCAACGGCCAGGTACAGCCCGGCCGGGATTTCCTGGTCCAGGTCGGTGGAGTAGAAGATCGACCGCGCCAGCTCAGGCGATTCCAGCAGCAGGATGTCGTTGGCCACCGCAATCTCGCGGATCTTCAGCGCGGTGAAGTCACTGCCCTTGGCCAGCAGCATCGGCGCGCCGCCCTTCTCCGGGTCGTATTTGAGCGCCACGGCATAGTGGGTCGGGTTGGTGATGACCACATCGGCGTCGGGCACTGCGGCCATCATCTTGCGCTGGGACATCTCGCGCTGCAGCTGGCGAATGCGCTGCTTGACCTCTGGGCGGCCTTCCTGGTCCTTGTGTTCGTCGCGCACTTCCTGCTTGGTCATCAGCAGCTTCTTGTGGCTTTCCCACAGCTGGATCGGCGCATCCACGGCGGCAATGATGATCAGCCCGCAGGCCATCCACAGCGAACTCCAGCCCACCAATTGCACGCTGTGAATGATCGCCGACTCCAGCGGTTCATGGGCGATGCGCAGCAAATCATCAATGTCGGATGACAACACCGTCAGCGCCACAAACAGGATCAGAATGAATTTGGCCAAGGCCTTGAGCAGTTCCACCAGCGCCTTGCTGGAAAACATGCGCTTGAGCCCGGGCCCGGGGTTCATACGGCTGAACTTGGGCGCCATGCTGCCGGGCGCAAACAACCAGCCGCCGAGGGAGACCGGGCCGATCAGTGCGGCCAGCAGCAGCGTAATCAGCACCGGCTGCACCGCCAGAATCGCGATCTTCCCCGAGTGCAACAGGTACAGCCCCATGGCGCCTGGGCTGAGCAGCACTTCGCGGGGCAGGGAGAAGTTGAGCTTCATCAACTCCATCAGGTCCAACGCCAGGCCACCGCCGTAGATCAGCAGGCCACCGGCACCGGCGAGCATCACCGCCAGGGTATTGAGTTCTTTGGAGCGGGCAATCTCGCCCTTTTCCCGGGAGTCCTTTTTACGTTTCTCCGTGGGGTCTTCTGTCTTGTCCTGACCACTCTCGCTCTCGGCCATGGCTCAACGCGCCCGTGCCATATCACGTAAGAACTGCAAGGCGTCGGTCGCCAGCGGTTGATACTGATTGAGAATGTCGGCCATGCCGATCCAGAAAATCCCCATGCCCAGCACCAGGGTCAACGGGAAACCGATAGAGAAGATGTTCAACTGCGGCGCCGCACGGGTCATGACACCGAACGCGATGTTGACCACCAGCAACGCAGTGATTGCCGGCAGCACCAGCAGCAACGATGCGCCCAGCACCCAACTGAGCCGGCCGACCAGCTCCCAGAAGTGGCTGACCACCAGTCCGGACCCCACCGGCAAGGTGGTGAAGCTCTCGGTCATCACCTCGAACACCACCAGGTGGCCGTTCATGGCCAGGAAAATCAAGGTCACCAGCATGGTCAAGAATTGCCCGATCACCGCCACCGACACGCCGTTGGTGGGGTCGACCATGGACGCGAAGCCCATGCCCATCTGGATCGAGATAATCTGCCCGGCAATCACGAACGCCTGGAAAAACAACGTCAGCGAGAACCCCAGCAGCGCCCCGATCAAAATCTGCTCGGCAATCAGCAACAAGGCACTGAGGTCCAGGGCATTCACCGGCGGCATCGGCGGCAACCCGGGCACGATCACCACGGTGATGGCGAACGCGAAATACAGGCGGATACGGCGCGGCACGAGGGTGGTGCCGAACACCGGCATGGTCATCAGCACGGCCGTGACACGGAACATCGGCAAGATGAATGACGCCACCCAGGTGCTGATCTGGGTGTCGGTCAATGCCAGCACAGACTGCATGGGGTCAGCCGATCAACTGCGGAATACTGCCGTACAGCTGCAGGATGTATTCCATAAAGGTTTGCACCAGCCACGGGCCGGCAACGATCAGAGTGATCAACATCACCAGCAGACGCGGCAGGAAGCTCAAGGTCTGTTCGTTGATCTGGGTCGCGGCCTGAAACATCGCCACCAGCAGGCCCACCAACAGGCTGGGCACCACCAGCACGGCCACCATCATGGTGGTCAGCCACAGCGCTTCACGGAACAAGTCGACCGCAACTTCTGGCGTCATCGCGCTATACCCCGCCGAAACTGCTGGCCAGGGTGCCGATGATCAGCGCCCAGCCGTCCACCAGCACAAACAGCATGATCTTGAACGGCAACGAAATAATCAGCGGCGACAGCATCATCATACCCATGGCCATCAGCACGCTCGCCACCACCAGGTCGATGATCAGGAACGGGATAAAGATCATGAAGCCGATCTGGAACGCGGTCTTCAATTCAGACGTGACAAACGCCGGCACCAGGATCGTCAGCGGCGCCTGGTCTGGCGTGGCGATGTCGGTGCGCTTGGAGAGGCGCATGAACAGTTCAAGGTCGCTGGAACGGGTCTGCGACAGCATGAAGTCCTTGATCGGGCCCTGAGCCTTGTCGATGGCGTCCTGGGCGGTGAGTTTTTCCGCCAGGTAAGGTTGCAGGGCTTGCTGGTTCACCTTGTCGAACACCGGCGCCATGATGAACAGCGTCAGGAACAAGGCCATGCCGGTGAGTATCTGGTTCGACGGCGTCTGTTGCAGGCCCAGGGCCTGACGCAGGATCGAGAACACGATGATGATCCGCGTGAAGCTGGTCATCAGCATGACGAACGCCGGGATAAAACTCAGCGCCGTCATGATCAGCAGGATCTGCAGGCTGACCGAATACTCCTGGGCCCCGGCCGCGTTAGTGCCCAGGGTAATCGCCGGGATCGACAACGGGTCGGCGGCCATCGCCATCGGCGCAGCCAGCAACAGCATGAGCGTCAATAAAACGCGCATTACTTCTTATCCTTCTGATCCTTGCCCAGCAACTCCATCAGGCGCTGGGCGAATTCGGGTGTGGCGGCCTGGGTCTGGGCCACTTCCACCGGCGTCTTGAGCACGTGCAACGGGGTGATGCGGCCCGGCGTGATGCCAAGCAAGATCTGCTCATCGCCCACTTGCACCAGCACCAACCGGTCCCGCGGGCCGAGGGCGCGCGAGCCGATCATCTCGATGACCTGGCCGTTGCCCGGCCCGATGCGCTGCACGCGGCGCATCAGCCAGGCCAGCACGAAGATCAGGCCAACCACCAGCAGCAAGCCCAGCACCAGTTGGGTCAATTGCCCACCGATGCCGCTGCTCACCACGGGTGCCGCTGCCGTCGCGGCTTGCGCCACCGGCTCGGCCGCCAGGGCGCTCAATGGCAGCGCCAGAAACAGTCCCGCCATCGAATACTTCATATCAGCGCAACTTCTTGATGCGTTCGCTCGGGCTGATCACGTCCGTCAGGCGGATGCCGAACTTCTCGTTGACCACCACCACCTCGCCGTGGGCGATCAGGGTGCCGTTGACCAGCACGTCCAGTGGCTCACCGGCCAGGCGGTCGAGTTCGATCACCGAACCCTGGTTGAGTTGCAGCAGGTTGCGGATGTTGATTTCGGTGCTGCCCACTTCCATGGAGATCGACACCGGAATGTCGAGGATCACGTCCAGGTTCGGGCCATCGAGGCTCACCGGGTCGTTGTTCTTCGGCACGCTGCCGAATTCTTCCATCGCCAGGCGGTTGCCAGCCGGTGCAGTGGCGGCATCGGCAGCCAGCAGTGCGTCGATGTCGTCTTGGCCGACATCGCCGGTTTCTTCCAGGGCCGCAGCCCATTCGTCAGCCAGGGCCTGGTCTTCGGCGGAAGTGTTTTCGTGTTCGGTAGCCATTACATGTCCTCGGCGCAGCGAAAATTCATCAATAAATTAGGGCGGATCAGCGACGGTTGATCGGCTCGACCACTTGCAACGCCAGGTTGCCCTTGTGGGAACCGAGCTTGACCTTGAACGACGGCACGCCGTTGGCGCGCATGATCAGTTCTTCCGGCAGTTCCACAGGGATCACGTCACCCGGCTGCATGTGCAGGATGTCGCGCAGGCGCAACTGGCGACGGGCCACGGTGGCGCTCAGCGGTACGTCGACATCCAACAGGTCTTCGCGCAGGGCCTTGACCCAGCGTTCGTCCTGGTCGTCGAGGTCGGACTGGAAACCGGCGTCGAGCATTTCGCGCACCGGCTCGATCATCGAGTACGGCATGGTCACGTGCAGGTCGCCGCCACCGCCATCGAGCTCGATATGGAAGGTCGACACCACAATGGCTTCGCTGGGGCCGACGATGTTGGCCATGGCCGGGTTCACTTCCGAGTTGATGTACTCGAAATTGACTTCCATGATCGCCTGCCAGGCTTCCTTCAAGTCGATGAAGGCCTGCTCCAGCACCATGCGCACCACACGCAGTTCGGTCGGGGTGAACTCACGCCCTTCGATCTTGGCATGACGGCCGTCGCCGCCGAAGAAGTTGTCCACCAGCTTGAACACCAGCTTGGCGTCGAGGATGAACAGCGCAGTGCCGCGCAACGGCTTGATCTTGACCAGGTTGAGGCTGGTGGGCACGTACAGCGAATGCACGTATTCACCGAACTTCATCACCTGCACGCCGCCCACCGCCACGTCCGCCGAACGGCGCAGCATGTTGAACATGCTGATACGGGTGTAGCGGGCGAAACGCTCGTTGATCATCTCCAGGGTCGGCATGCGTCCACGGACGATACGATCCTGGCTGGTCAGGTCATAACTTTTGACGCTGCCGGGCTCGGCAGCCATTTCGGTCTGTACCAGACCATCGTCGACGCCATGCAACAGCGCGTCGATTTCATCCTGGGACAGCAGGTCTTGCACGGCCATGTCGTGATCCTACTGCAATACGAAGTTAGTGAAGAGCGCCTGCTCGACCACGACTTTGCCGAGCTCTTTCTGGGCCACTTCCTGCACGCTGGCAGTGACCTTCTGGCGCAGCATTTCCTGGCCTACCGGAGTGGCCAGGCTGTCGAAGCTCTGCCCGGAGAACAACATCACCAGGTTGTTGCGGATCACCGGCATGTGCACTTTGAGCGCATCCAGGTCCGCCTGGTTACGTGCCAGCAAGGTGATGCTCACCTGCAGGTAGCGTTGACGACCGTTCTGATTGAAGTTGGCGACAAAGGCCGGAAGCATCGGCTCGAAGATTGCCGGTTGCTTGACGTTGGTGGCGGTTTCGGCGGCAGGGGCCGGTTTGCTGGCACTGCTGTGCATGATGTACCAGGTGCCGCCCACCGACGCGCCGATGGCCAGGACCAGGCCCAGCACTATCAACAAGATAAGCTTGAGCTTGCCTTTACCTGCAGGGGGTTTTGCTGCGTCGTCGCTCTTCGCCATGCCAATAATCCGTCACTATTCGGGGATTCATAGATCTACGGAAAGGCAAGAGCAAGTGTTATGCCAGAGTTGTCTGGAAGCGTACGCGCAACAAAACTGTAGGAGCCGGCTTGCCGGCGATGGGGCCCTTAAGGACGCTATCGCCCGCAAGCGGGCTCCTACAGTTCGCGGTTGCCTGGGTCAGGCGTAGTAGTCGACGGCGCTGGAGCCAATCACGGTGGTGGTGACCGGCGCGACGGCCGCTGCGACTTCGGCGTGGTCCGCCGCATCGCCGCCATCACCACGGCCACCGCTGCCGCTCACGCCACGGGCCTGGTTTTGCTGTTGTTGCTCTTGGCCCTGACCTTGCCAGCCACGGGACTGGTCGGAAACGTTGACGTCCACTTGCCCCATGCCCTGCTGCGCGAACATCTCACGCAGGCGGCCGGACTGGCTTTCCAGCGCTTCACGCACCACCGCATGGCCACTCATGAAGGTGACCTGGGCCTGCTGGTCGGCCGCCATGTTGACCTTGATGTCCAGGCGCCCGAGTTCTGCCGGCTGCAACTGGATCTCGGCCGACTTGAGGTTGGCGCTGGACAGGTACATCACGCGGTTAACCACTTCTTCGGTCCAGCCGCTCTGGTGCATGGCCAGCGGCGCATTGGCCACGGGCGGCAAGGCGTTCGCGGTTTTCGGCGTGGCGGCCTGGGTCAGCGCCGCCAAGCGGTTGGCGAAGTCATCGACACGGGTGTCGCTGCTGACGTCCTTCAAGTCCTTGAGGCCACCGTCGATCAGGCTGGTGAAGGTCTTGTCGCCACCGGTGTCGGTGCTGTCCTTGGCGGCCTGCTGGTCGACCATGTTGGCCAGGCCTGCGGCGAAGTTCTGCGCGGCGGTCGGTTGGTCCTGCGTCGGCGCAGGCGTGGCTTTTTGCGGCGTCTGGCTGCTTGCGGAGACGTGACCGCCCTGCTCCATCGCCAGGCGTACGGCGGGCATTGAGTCCAGCGGGTCGGCAGAAGGGTCGAAAGCAGGTTGCTTGGTTTCGTCGGTGGCTGCGACGGGCGGGGCAACCACGGGCTGAGCCTTTTCATCTGGTGCAGCGGCCGGCGCCGGGGTTACTGCGGGCACCGGAACCGGCACGGCCACAGGGGTAACGGTAGCAATCAGCGCCGGGTCGACGACGGGGTCAACCAGAGGTTGCTGCACCAGGGACGGGTCGGTGGGTTTGTCGTCGTCGCTGCTGGCGCTGTCATCGGACTTGGCCGGTGGCGTGGCAGGCAAGGGTTTGCCGCTATCGGCAACCGCTGGCGTGCTGGCGGCAGGCTTGCTGCTGTTGTCAGCAGGCTTGGCGCTGGCGTCAGAGGTCTTGTCACGAGAAGGTTTGGACGGGGTGTCGTCGGTCTTTACCGTCGGCTTGGTGCCTTGGCTGGCGAACACCTGAGCGAAGCCAGGGCCCTTGTCCTGTGGGGCCGTAGCCGCTGCCGGAGGTGTAGCGGCGGGCGCTTGAGGCTTGGCTGCGGGGGCAGCCTGAAGGAGGGTGTTCGGGGCGACTGGCATAGGTAAAGGTCTCCACTGCATTGGGGATCGGGGATGCAGTATTGGGAGGTAGAGCAAGAGTCGGGCCAGGTTTTGGGTTGTTGGGGGGCATATCCGTTATTGGGGTGATGGCGGCTTATGGTTCCGCCCTTACGGCGGGTCACTTTTGGAAAAGAGCCCGGAATGCCGGCCCAGCCAAAAGTAACCAAAA
>NZ_JBWKPU010000034.1:0-76393 GCF_059418405.1 Pseudomonas sp. GW821-FHT09A09 | reverse complement strand
ATGCTCTTTCTGCGTCAGCACCGCGTTCTGCCGTGCCCGCCAGCGCATCTGCATCGTGCCTTGCTTCAACCCGCCGAACACGCCGCGAACCGCCACGGCCTTGTAGCGATCCACTGCCTGCATGAACTTCGTCAGAATCGCCAAAAGGCTCTTAACAAAACCCACCGCCGCATCAAGGATCTGCGCGCCGTACTTGACCAGGCGCAACCCCAGGTAAGCCACGCCCGCCGCGGGTAGTGCGATGGTCAACACCGCGCCAATCACCAGGTCAATCAGCAACGACACCGCAAACCCGGCTGCCTTCTCGGCCATCTCGCCGGGGGGCAGCGCATCGAGCCAGAGCATCGCCGTGCGCAGCATCAGGTACAGCGCCGCCTCGTCACTGGCCAGCAGCATGGCCTGTTCCATGACTTTGGGCGTATCGGTGGCCAATTGCGCCAACTTGGCGGCCTGATCGCCCAGTTGCTCGGCGAACTTGAGCGGGTCTTCAAGAATCGCCTGGACCAGTTTGATGCTGTCCCACACCTCTTTGATCGCCGCCCAACTGCCGGCCAAAACACCGTTGCCAATCGCACTGGCGGTCGAGCGTTCCCAGTGCGGCTTAAACCCAGACCATTGCGATCGCAGCCACTGTTCCAGGTCAGCCGTCAGCCCGGCGTAGGAGGCAAACAGCGCATCCATCTGTTCCTCGGAAACGCCCCCTTGCACCCGCACCTGATAGCGCTTGCCCGCCGCGCAGTGGTGCGAGCCTTTGCCGTGCTCATCGAGCATGACCACGGTGGAGGTGCCGTCATCGAGCCCAATCACCTCAACCGGGATGTTGCCGATCGGCACGTCATACACCGATTCAAACAGGCTCTCGATGTTCAGCTCGCCGCCCAGCGAGCAATGGGTCACGGTCGAAAAATCGGCATCGGACGCACTCACCGATTGCTGCGAATCACCCACCCGCAACACCCGCTCCATGCCCAACAACGAAGGCAAATCAGCGGCATGGCTGGCTGAATCCAACGCCTGCGCGTACCAGGTGCCCATCTGCTGGCGATACTCCGCCAGGCTCTGATGGAAGACATCCAGCTCGTGTTCGATAAAGGCAATGTGGGCGGTGTGTGTCATCCGTGACGTCTCGTCGAAGGGCAAGGCGTCGGAGTCTGCCGCAGCAAAAAGCGGCTGGATGAACGGTTGGAAAAATCAGAATGGGATGACGTAGAGCGGGAAAAAGCCGCGAAAAACTAGCCCGGGGGATTACGCAAAAAGGCGATCCGGCTCATTGCGAAAAGCTGCTCAAATAAAAATGGCTCTCATCCTTGCCCGATTTTCCGACCTGGCCGTCATGGTTAATAGAACCTCTATTACGCAGGATTTCCCATGTCGCGCCTTGCTCGTCCCTTGCATCCACTGGCCCTGTCAGTGGCGTTCGCCTTTGCCGCCGTGCCGTTGCTGTCTGTTCAACCTGCCTTTGCCGAAGAAAGCAGCAGCGCGCTGCGTCGCTTCTCGATTCCGGCAGGTGATCTGAGCCAGGCGCTCAACACCTTGGCCGAGCAGGCCAACCTGGTGCTGGCGTTTGATGCGAGCCTGGCGCGGGGCAAGCACAGCAATGGCTTGAGCGGGCAGTACGACACCGACGCGGCGCTGAACCAGTTGCTCGCCGGCAGTGGCCTGCAGGCGCTGAAGATTTCCGCCGACCGTTACCGCCTGGAGCCGATCCCGGATAACGGCGGGGCCATGGAGTTGCAGGCCACCACCATCAGCGGCGCCTACCAGGCCGAGAGTCCCACCGGGCCGGTGTCCGGTTACGTGGCCACGCGCAGTCTGTCGGGCACCAAGACCGACACCGCGTTGATCGAGACCCCGCAGTCGATCTCGATTGTGACCAAGGACCAGATGCGCGCGCAGAACGCCGAGAGCCTCAACCAGATCCTGCGTTACAGCGCCGCCGTGATACCGGAAACCCGTGGCGCCACGGCGTCGCGCCTGGACCAGCTGACCATCCGTGGCTTTGCCCCGGCCACCTATCTGGATGGCCTGCGCATGCCGTCCAGTCGCGATGCCTTGCCGCAAAAGGACGCGTTTGATCTGGAGCGCGTCGAAGTACTGCGCGGGCCGGCGTCGGTGCTGTACGGGCAGGGCACGCCGAGCGGTGTGATCAATATGGTCACCAAGCGCCCGCTGGATACGCCGTTTCATGAAGTCGGCGTGGAATATGGCACCTTCAACAAGAAGCGCACCACCTTCGACTTGAGCGGGCCGATTGATGATCAGGGCGTTTACTCCTACCGCGTCGCCGGGCTTTTCGACGATGCCGATGGGCAAGTGGAACACACCGAGACCCGCCGTCAGTCGCTGTCCACCGCATTCACCTGGCGCCCGGACGAGGCGACGTCGCTCACGTTGCTCGGGCACTTTCAGAAGGACCCCAAGGGCGCGTCCTACGGTTCGGTGCCGGCCTGGGGATCGGTGTTGCACAGCCCGACCGGGCGCAGCATCGACGTGGATTTCTATGACGGCGAGAAGAACTTCGAGAAGAGCAACCGTGAGTATTACTCCATCGGTTACGCCTTCGAGCATCACTTCGATGATGTGTGGACCGTACGCCAGAACGCGCGTTACCTGCGCAGCGAGGGCCAGTACCGCAGCCTCTACAACAACTACCTGATGGCGGATTACCGCACCATCCGACGCTCGACCATTGCCGCTGACGTCGACATGGACGCCTACACCCTCGATAACCAGCTGCAAGCCAAATTCGACACCGGCTCGCTGCAGCACACGCTGCTGATGGGGCTCGACTACCAGAACACCAGCACCGACACCAAGCAGGGCTCCGGCGTGTACACCGCGGGCCCGACCCTGGATATTTTCAATCCGGTGTACGGCGCGGCGGTTCCGGTGCCTGCGTATACCACCGACGGCACGTCGCGCAGCGAGCAGACCGGCGTGTACCTGCAAGAGCAGATGAAGTGGGACAAGTGGGTGCTGCTGCTGGGGGGCCGCTATGACTGGGCCAGTACCGACAACAGCACCCAGACCCTCAGCACCGGCGCCAAGGCCAAATCGTCCCTGGACAGCAAGGCCTTTACCGGCCGCGTGGGGCTGGTCTACCTGTTCGATAACGGCCTGGCGCCGTACGCCAGCTATTCGGAGTCGTTCCAGCCGCAATCGGGTACGGGGTATGGCGGTTCGGTGTTCAAACCCACCGAAGGCAAGCAGTATGAAGTGGGCATCAAGTACCAGCCGCCGGGTAGCAACAGCTTTATCACTGCCGCGATCTTCGACCTGCGCCAGACCAACGTGCTCACCACCGACCCGGACCCGACGCACTTGTGCGGCACCGGTCGCTGCCAAAGCCAGGATGGCGAAGTGCAGTCCCGTGGCTTTGAGCTCGAAGGCAAGGCCAATCTCAACGACAACCTGGACATCACCGCGGCCTACGCCTACCTGGACAATCGCATCAGCAAATCCAACAGCACCGTGCGTTATGCGCCGATCGGCGATGTGGGCGTAGGCCCGGCCATCGCCGCCGAGGGCACCACCACCTACGGCGTGCCGCGCCATACCGCGTCGGCGTGGGCGGACTACACCTTCCATGACGGCAGCCTGAAAGGCTTTGGTGCCGGCGCCGGTGCGCGGTATGTCGGGTCGTCCTGGGGCGATACCGCCAACACCCTGAAGGTGCCGGGCTACACCCTGTTCGACGCGGCGGTGCATTACGACATCCCGAACATCACCAGTCTCAAGGACAACCTGCGCCTGGCATTGAATGCCACCAACCTGGCCAATAAAGAGTACGTGGCCTCGTGCTACTCGTACTCGTGGTGTTGGTACGGCTCCCAGCGCACCGTGCAGGCGAGTGCGACCTACCAGTGGTAAAAATGCGCTGATAAGGCAATTTAATGGCCCCTTTGTAACAAAATCCTCGCCAGAATCGCTTTTATTTTCAGGTGGTTAGGTGGGGATGCAAATGCGCACTGTTGGAATCATGCTGATCGCCTGCTCCCTGGCAGGCGGCGCGGCTGCCGTGCAGGCACGGGAGCTGCGCGAGGGTGACAAGTACATGTGCAGTTGGGGCGCTGGCACCGCCGCCAGGGCCCAGGAACTCAAGCTGTCGGGCGTGTCGCTGTATGCCGCGCGGCAGAAGATCCAGACCATCAAGTTCAGCAAATCGTGGATGCGCATGATGGCCATGGGCATCACCGAGCAGACCTATGACAGCCGTTCCCGGCTGAAACCCGAGGCAATCCGCCAGAGTTTTTACCAGGATTGCGTACGCTACAAAGTGGCGCGCAAGTGATGGCCTGACTGGCTCAGCGTGACAGCGGTGAGCCGGCATCTTCCTGGAAAAATACCTTGGCGGTGTCGATAAAGCGCCGATTGGCTTGTGACAGGTATTCGTTGGCGCGCCAGCACAGGTTGAAGTGCATAAATTGCGCAGGCGCAAAAGACACCCCCACCAACCCTGGCTCCTGCTCCTGAACGGAACGCAGCAGGGTAGAAGCCCCCATCCCGCTGCGCGTGGCCGCTATCACCAGTGGTACGAAGTTGCTTTCCAGGGCGATGTTGAGTTGCACCCGTGCGGTACTGCAAAAAGTATCCAGCAGGTGACGTTGCAGGAAGGTGTTGTCGAACACCAGCAACGGTTCGTCGTGCAGGCGGTCTGCTGACAGCGATACCGCTCCCGCCAAAGGATGATGCTCGTTCACGCACAGCACCATCTCATCGCTGCCCAGCAGCACCGACTCCCAGCCAGGTTCCACGCGTCGCGACTCGAGCAACGCGACATCAATCGCCCGTGTCGCGAGGCGTGCGCTGATGTCATCGGCACTGCCTTCGACCACGTGCATGGCAATGCCGGGGTAGCGGGCACGAAATTGCATCAACAGTTCCGGAATATGGCGGATGCCATACATCGGTGGCACACCGACGCGGATTTCGCCGCTGTGCAGTTGGGTCAGGTCCTGCAGTTCGCGGCGTGCGCCGGCCAAACCCTCCAGGCACGCTTCGGCGCGGGCCAGAAACAGCTGGCCCTCGGCCGTCACGCTGATCTGGCGTGTGGCCCGGTTGAACAAGGCCACCCCCAGCTCATCTTCCAGGCGGCTGACCGCCATGCTCAATGCCGGCTGCGCCACATGCAGGGCCTGCGCGGCTTTGGTGAAGCTGCCTTGGCGGGCGATTTCGACGCAGTATTCCAGGGCTCTGAGGTTCATTCCGGCTCACATAACAAAGAGTGATGAACAGCTTCACAAATGGATATTTTTTGTGATGCGCGGCAGTCTATAACCTGTCGGCATTCTTCTCCATGCCGGATTTCATCATGCCCCTCTACCTTCGCTGTTACTGGCTCGCCACCCTTACTGTTGGCGCCTTGGGCGGTAGCCTTGCCCAATGGGCGGGATGGCCTTTGCCTTGGGTTATTGGCTCATTGCTCGCGGTGTTGCTGACCCGCTGCGCGGGCAGCCGGGTGCCGGAAATTCCCCACGGGCGCAAAGCCGGGCAGTTGATCGTGGCCGTGGCCATCGGCTGCCATTTCACCGTGCCGGTGATGCAGCAGGTGGCGGGGCATTTGGGGCTGATCGTAACAGCAGTACTGCTGACGCTGGTGTTGGCCCTGGGTTCGGTGCTGGTCTTGCACCGATGGGGCGTTGCCTTGAACACGGCGTTCTTCGCGCTGATGCCGGCCAACTCCACCGAGATGGTGCACCTGGGACGGCAGCGTCAGGCGGACACCAGTTTTATCGCGGCGGCCCACAGCGTCCGGTTGCTGCTGATCCTGTTGGCAGTGCCAGCGGTGGCTACCTTTGGCGTGTCCCATTCTGTGGCGCACGAGCCGTTGCCGGTCATCTGGCCTTGGCTGATCTTTATCCTGGCAATGGGCTTTCTCGCCGCGCTGGCCTTCAAGCGCTGCAACCTTCCCAATCCCTGGACCTTCGGGCCGTTCCTGATCTGTGCGGTGGGGGTGGGGTGCAACCATTTGTCGATGAGCATGCCAGGCTGGCTCAGCGGGTGCGGGCAATTGCTGATCGGATGTGCACTGGGTGTTGCGTTCGACCGCGGTTTTTTCCGCCGTGCACCGGGTTTTCTGGCCAAGGTGCTGGTGCTCTTGGCGGGCTCAGTGATTGCCACTGCGCTGGCTGCGTGGGGGCTGGGTGCTGGATTGGGCATGCCGTGGCTGTCGCTGGCCCTGGGCATGATGCCCGGCAGTGCCCCGGAAATGAGCCTCACTGCCGAAGCCTTGGGGTTGGCGGTCACATTGGTCACGGCCATGCAGGTTATCCGTATGCTGTTGATCCAGGCTGCGTGCCTGCCGCTGTATCGCCTGCTGGACCGAGCGCTGCACGAGCAAGCACCGGCCAGTACAAAATCTGCGTAAGCCTGTCCAACTTTGCCCTCGTACCCCTCGCCATACTGGCGCCAGGTAAACGAAGAGGCACAGGCCATGACTGACTACGTATTCACCCCCGCGCACATTCCCTCCCTTGCCATCCAGAGCAGCGACGCACGTTTCCCGCTGCGCCGGGTGTTTTGTGTGGGGCGCAACTACAGCGAGCACGCCCGGGAAATGGGGCATGACCCAGACCGCGAGCCGCCGTTTTTCTTTATGAAGCCAGCGGATGCCGTCGTGCCCGCCGAAGGGGTGATCGCTTACCCGCCGCTGACCGCCGACCTGCACCATGAAGTGGAACTGGTGGTGGCCATCGGCAAGGGTGGGGTGGATATCAGCCCTGAAGAGGCGTTGTCGCATATCTGGGGGTATGGTGTTGGCATCGACCTGACCCGTCGCGACCTGCAAGCCCAGGCGAAAAAACTCTCCCGTCCGTGGGATTGGGCCAAGGCGTTTGATGAGTCGGCGCCGACCACCGCCTTGCGGCCCGTGAGTGCCATCGGCCATCCCTCCACGGGGAAAATCTGGCTCAAGGTCAACGGCGAACAACGCCAAGTGGGTGACTTGGCCGACCTGATTTGGTCCGTCAGCGAAGTGATCAGCCACGCGTCCAAATCCGTGGCGCTCAAGGCGGGCGACCTGATTTTCACCGGTACGCCCGCAGGTGTGGGTGCCGTGCAGCCGGGGGATGTGCTCACGGCCGGCATCGACGGCATTGGCGAGTTGCGTTTCACCCTCAGCCAGGGTTGAGGCTAAAGTGGTGCCCAGGCCACCCGAGAGACTGTTATGCCAGGCACCCGCGTCACCACCTATGGCATGGAACAACGCAGCGACCGCCCCGACTTCTATATCCGCGACAAACGCGGGCGGGCGGCGCTGACTAGCCCCCATCGCCACGAGTATTTCCAGATCCAGATCAACCTCGGCGGCGACACCGTGCAGCATATCGGCGGCGCGGTGCGCCCGTTTCCGCACAAGGCCCTGGCGTTCATCCTGCCCCATCGCCTGCACGTGATTCCTCATCCCGAGGACGGCGAGTTCATGCTGATCAACTTCAGCCAGGCGTTTTTCCTGCCCCAGCTGACGTGCGACCCACTGGACCTGGAAGACATCCCCATCGGCCAGGCGCCAGAACTGGCACCGTTTCGCTTCCAGGAACAGCTGGACTTCATCCTCGACGACGCGGCCTTCGAAGAAGTGAAAACCTGGCTCGCCCAGATGCGTGCCCTCGACGCCCACCGCACCTTCGGCGCGCGCGAGCGCCTCAAGGGCTACCTGTTCCAGCTGATCGGCCTGGTGTGCCAGGCCTACGCCGAGCCGCTGCAGGCATTTGCCGCCAGCAACGCCACCCGGCGCGGGCGCAAGGACGCGCTGGCACGGGTGCAGGGGTATATCCGCGAGCACCTGCACGAACCCACCCTCAACCTGACAGACACCGCCGCTGCGGCTTTCCTGTCGCCCAATTACCTCACTCACTTGTTGCGCAAGGAGACCGGCAGACCGTTCTCCCAACTGGTGCTCGACCGTCGCATGCAACTGGCGCGTACCTTGTTGCTCAACAGCGCGCAATTGATCGGCGTTATCGCCCAACGCTGTGGCTTCACCGATGAGGCGTACTTTTCCCGCTGTTTCCGCAAGGCACACGGCTTGGCGCCGGGGCAATTCCGCCGCCAGCAGCACACTGAATCCCTGTAATCGCGCGCTTTTTACAAAACCACGACAATGCATATGTTTCTATTTGCATACAATCGCGTGCTTCAACGGAGGAAGCGCCCATGAATACGCGGATACGGCAGGCGACACCGCAGGACATCGACACATTGTTTGCGATTCGTACCTCGGTGGTGCAGAACCACCTGAGCCGGGAACAAATGGCCGAATTGGGCATTACCCCGGATGGGCTGGCGGACAGCATCCGTGAAGCGCCCTGTGTGTGGATCGCCGAGGTCAATGGCGAGCCTGCCGGGTTTTCCATGGTCGACCTGGACGGTGGCGAAGTGTTTGCGATGTTCGTGCGGCCGGCCTATGAGAACCAAGGGCTCGGCCGCCAATTGATGACGGTTGCCGAGGCCGCCTTGTTTGAACGCCATGACACGTTGTTCCTGGTCACCGACGGGCGCGATGAAATCCGCGCCAACGGGTTTTACCAACGCCTCGGTTGGTCGGTGGTGGATCAGGTCGACGGCGACGACGTTCGTTACCAGAAGAGCAGGGCGCTGTAGTGCCATGAACCCACCCGAAGCCCCGTCCTCCAACAGCTTTCGCTACTTTGTGATCGGGGTGCTCTGCGTCGCGGTTTTGCTGGGCTTCTACTTTGTACGGCTCAATGCGCGGGTTGATCAGGAGCGGGAGGAGGCCGCCGAACGCCTGGCCCTTTGCCAACATATCGAAAGCGTGGCCCGTGCGGCCTTGCCGGCCAACCTCCAGCCGCCCGAGGCGTGCAAGCAACTTAAGGCGCGTTAGTCCGAAAGTGTCGCGCCGTTATAATCAATAACCTTATTTATACAGCGGATATATACCGACGAAGTGTCAGGTGATAGTCGCGGTACTTGCACCAAAAAGTGGCACAAGTGCTTCGGGCTACCTCAAAAAATGTGTGGTTATTGAATGACTTACGCGACTTTTAATCCGACGAAAGGATTAAAATAATCTTGTTACAGCTTTTTACAATCGGTACTATAGCCGGGCGTTCACCTCCCACGGTTTATGCATTTTTAAATCCCAAGTTTCCATCAGCTACTTGGGATTTTTTTTGCCTGCGATTTGACTCAAACGTCAAACTTCAACGTCGGCGAACTCTGCACGCATGCGGCCGTTGCGCTTGGCCTGGTACAGCAACTTGTCCACCTCCTCGACAAACCCCAGCATGGCGCTGTCGGGCGTGACGAGGTGGGTGCCCACGCCCAGGCTCAGGGTCAGCAGTTTCGACACCGGTGAAAAACCGTGCTCGATCTGCTGCTGGCAGATCAGGTGCAGGCAGCGTTGCGCGACCTGTCTGGCCGAGGCGGCATCGGTCTCCGGCAGCAACCACACAAACTCCTCGCCGCCGATGCGCGCAATGAAGTCCCGTGGCCGGTTGGCCGCCAGCGATAAGGTGCGCGCCACCTGGCGCAGGCACTCATCGCCTTTGATATGGCCGTAGTGGTCGTTGTACTGCTTGAAAAAATCGATATCCAGGATGATCAACGACAACGGCAACTGGCTGCGCTGGGCGCTGGCCCACTCGCGTTCCAAGACCATGTCGAACATGCGTCGGTTGGCGATACCGGTCAGGCCGTCCTGGTAGGAATATTCCTCAAGCTGCTTTTGCAGGCGGATCAGGTGCTCTTCGGTCTTCTTGCGCTCGCTGATATCGAACATGAAGCCAATCAGCGCTTCGACTTCGCCGTCCTTGCGCACCACGTGCACCACGTCGCGAATCCACACGTAGTCGCCGTTCACTGTGAGCGCCCGGTAGTCGGCCTCGTGGTCCACGCCGGCGCGGGACTGCGACACGCAGAAGTTCACCACGTATTCGCGGTCATCGGGGTGCATGCGTTCGACCCAGTCATCCACGCTGACCCAGCTTTGCGGGGTCCAGCCCAGCAGTGTCTCGATCTGCGGGCCAATGTAGCTGAAGGTCATGGTCTGCCAGTCGATGCGCCAGGGAATGGCTTTAGTCGACTCCAGCAGGGTTTTGTAGACGTCACTGTCGGGCTGGCTCGGTGGGGCGATGCTCATAGGTGGGCTGCTCGAAGTAGGGGCGAAATGCCATGAGCGTCTTTTGAACCGGCCCGTGAGTCAAGCCTTCGCCAGCGCACCGGACGAGAGGTCGAGTGCCGGGTTCCTGGCGCCAACGCACCAGCGTTTACGGGGCAAAATGCGTGGTAGCTAACACTTTTGCATTAATTGTTACGCCAGGGTCGCAAGCTCATCTACTCTGGTTCCATCACACCGACAGGGCAGGGCCCAGGGACGGGGGCTTATGATGATTTCGATCACTGAATTCAGTCGCATCATGGCGTCAGGCTTCTTGCCGCTGTCCTGTGATTGCAGCCTCAACAGCGACGGTTCACTGCGCATCAGCGTGTTCGAGCCGCAGACCGGGCGCGTCGAGCTGCTGCTGACCCGCGTCTCGCCCGAAGGCCTGGACAGCATCCGTTCCATCTCAAACCTGATTGGCGAGCTGCGCACCGAGATCAAGGCCGGGCGCCGCGGGTTTGCAGCCGTCGGCTAAGCGTCATGACACGGCGGTGTCGGCCTGGGTCGAGACCGCGCCGTAGTAGCGCCAGCAGCAATGCCGATGTTCCGGCAGGATCACACAGCCGCTCAGGCTTACGATCAGCAGGGCGGCAACCAGCATGGATAGGCGACGGGACATGATGTTTCCTCTTGGTGTGTTCGGCGTTACAGGTTGAACGCCGCCACCCTGGAATATCCGTCGCAATGCTTTCAAACATTTCATCAAGCCCCTTCATCCCCTGAGCAATACTCCTCTTACGCACGGCGTGAAAAAAATCTGCGGAGTTCGCGACGGATTCTTCCCGTACCTGGCGTTCAACCCATCAGCAGCGTGCACTTTCGCTCGCCGTATGAGGAGTTGCCATGAAACCACTGGCCAAATTGCGCCTTGTCTTGCTTGCCCCGCTGGCGCTCGCCGCGTTTGTCAGCACCCCGACGTTTGCCCAGACCGAAGTCATCATTCGCCAGGCCCCACCGGCCGAGCGCGTTGAAGTGATACCCGCCGAACGCCCCGGCTACGCCTGGGACCGTGGACACTGGCGCTGGGAAGGCGGTGCCTATGCGTGGGTGCCAGGACACTGGCAGCCGGTGATGCGCAATGCGCGCTGGGAGCCGGGCCATTGGGAATCCCATGGGCCGAACTGGTACTGGCGCGAAGGGCATTGGATCCGCTGAACCCTGAAACTTAGCCTCCGGACCGAGTATTACCCGATTGAAAGACACTGATCCGGACGTTGAGCTACTGGCACGTATCGGCAACAACGAACCTGCGGCCGTCAACGAGATGGTGACGCGCAAGCTGCCGCGTCTGCTGGCGCTCGCCGGTCGGATCCTGGGCGATGCCGACGAGGCCAAGGACGTGGCCCAGGAAAGCTTCTTGCGCATCTGGCGCCACGCGGCGAACTGGCGTCCTGGTGAAGCGCGGTTTGACACCTGGCTGCACCGGGTGGCGCTGAACCTGTGCCACGACCGCTTGCGTCGTCGCAAAGAGCGCCCGTTGGACGAGGACGAAGTGCTGGAGCTGGCGGACAGCGCACCGTCCCTTGATGAGCAGTTGGAAACCGCCGACCGCAGTGCGAGGATGGCCGCCGCGTTGGCGACCTTGCCCGAGCGCCAGCGCGAAGCCATTGTGCTGCAGTATTACCAGGAGCTGTCGAACATCGACGCCGCGGCCCTGATGAATATTAGCGTCGAGGCACTGGAGAGCCTGCTGTCGCGGGCCCGACGCCAGTTGCGCAATCAACTTGCCGACACACCAGGGCTTGCCCGCCCAGGAAGGGAAAAACCATGACGCCCGAACGATTTGCTCATCTGGCTGATGCCTACGGGGCCAGCCTGCACCGCTGGCCCATCGCCGAACAAGCCGCCGCCCAGGCGCTGCTCGATAACGGCAACGCCAGCGCCCGCGAGGCGTTGCGCGAGGCCAGTTGGCTGGATACCCGATTGGACAGCCATCAGTTGGCGTTCGCCGACCCTGCGCTGGCCCGACAGATTCGCCAGTCGGCGCCGCGCCGGGCGTCATTCTGGTCGCGCTACGCCAGTTGGTTGTCACCTGCCGGCCTGGTGGGGGTGGGCATCGCCGGCATCGCGGCCGGGGTGTTGGTGGCGTCGCTGAGCGTGCCGCTGCCGATGTCGTCATCCGAAGTGCTGCCCAGCGTCTTCGATCAGGGCGACGCCGACGTCGTCTTCACCGTCAACGCCGAGGAAACCGAGCAATGACCCCCAAATCCCTCAAGCCGTGGTTGGTCGTCTCGGTCTTGCTCAATGTGTTTTTGATCGGCGGCGTCGGCGGTGGCTTGTACCACTGGACGACAGCGGCCAAGCCCGCCGAAGCGGTGGTCAACCAGCATGGCCTGCGCCAGGCGATGATCAAGTTGCCGCCCGAGCGGCGCAAGGAACTGCGCCAACTGTTGCGCCAGAACCGTGCTGACAGCCAGCCGCTGATCATGGCCGGCCGCGAGGCACGCCTTGGCGTGATCAAACAGCTGGAATCGCCGAGCCTGGACCGCGACGCGCTGGTGACCGAGCTGGCCAAAGCGCGCGAGGCCGATACGTCGCTCAGGGCATTGGTGGACGGCACCCTGGCGCAATTTGCGAGCAACTTGCCCCAGGACGAGCGACAGAAACTGGTCGAGGCGCTGTACCAACGCGGACAGGTCAAAGCTAAAGAAAAATTCATCCAGACAGCGGGGAATAAACCCCGTTCTTGAGCTGTTAAGCCCGCATAACCTCTATGGAAGTGTGCTTATGCCGGCTGCGAAAAAGAAACAGGCTTTTGATTTTTCCTGTGGGGCTGCGTCGTTGTTGTGCGCGGCAGTGGAGCTGGAGGCAACCTTGCCCGGTGGCATGACCGCAACCGATGCGTTGCGCACCAACATGTGTGAAGTGGAACTCTACAAGTTCACCTCCGGCGCGCTGACCGGCGGGGTGGTCAAACCCTTCGATCCCACCAAAGCCGGCTACTCCTATCCCCACAGTGTGGCGTTGGCGGCGCGGACGTTGGGGTTGAACGTGACCATCTACATGGAAGGCTTTCTGGCCAGCGCCTTGGCCACCTTGTACCCCAAGTGCGAAGAGCTTTGCGTGAAGGCGGGCTTTCCCGTGATCCACGGCGCACCGCCGCCGATGGCCGCAAATCGCCGAGCGTTGTGTGTGGTCACCACCTTTGTAGTGGGACTGCACTACGTGATGCTGCGCCCGGGCGGAGACTTCATGGACCCGGCCGATGGCGACAACCACGATAACTTCAAGACGATGAACACCTGGTCGAAGGTGTACTCGCAGACGGGGATTACCTTGGTGCTGGAGAAGGAAGTGGAGGTTTAGGGCGCTCTTCAAGCCCGCTCCCACAGAGGGGTAGCGGTGTACCCAATGTCCCGGCCGGACACCGATCAAAATGTAGGAGCTGGCTTGCCGGCGATGACGTCCTCTCAGTCCACCTACCTTCAACGTGGCCTCACACAGTCCACTGCCCGACCCACCAACACTTCCTGCTCCCGTCCCGCGCTGTTCACGTTCACAGTGCGGGCGAAGCTCAGGCCAGCACCTTCAAACACGCACACCACCCGGTCCCTGAACGCCGTCTGCGGGTAGATCCAGGTCATTTCCAGGGTCTGGGCATCCAGCCAGCGAGCGCCGGCGACGATCTGCGCATTGTGGAATTCATAGCCATGGTGCAAGGCGCGGCCGGGCATGCTGGTGTTGCCTGGCAGCCAGTCGTCGATGCCCACGCTCAGGCGGTGAGTCGCTTGGTTGTCGGTCAATTCGAACGTCAGCACACCCGCCCGGAAGTCGAACGACAACTGCTTCACGCCCAACCCGTTCTCGGCCATCGCAAACACGCGCGTCGAGTCTGCGGGTGCCGAGCAGGCTGAAACCAATAACGGCCGCTCAGCCATGCTCGCCAACCGCGCCTCCAGTCGCGCATCCGCCTCGCGCGTCCCACCGCCGCCAAACGCCGCCGGAAAAGACCGCTCGATAAACGGAATGATCTCGGCCGAGTTCTTCATGCCACCGACCACAACCAGCGTCGCGCCATGTTCGCGGTACACCGCCGCCATCTGCACAAACACACCCAGTGCGCTGAAGGCGCCGCCCGGTTTCATCATCCAGTGGTAGCCGTAGCGGCTGTCCGGCCCGCCCTGGGGCCGGGTCGCGGCTTCGACCCAGGCGGCCGGCAGGATTTGTCGGCCTTCCCATACGCCATTTTGCCCGTGCAGCACTGCCAGCTTGAGCGCCGCCGACACCGGTGCGGTGAGGCCATTGCCACCCGGGTTCACGCCGTCGGGGCCGATGTCCCAGGTTTCGTTGTGAATGGCCAGCGGCTCGAACAGGCGCGGCTTGAGGTAGGCGTGCAGGGTTTGCCCGGTGACGCGGTTGATCAGCGCCGAGAGCATGTAGCTGGCGGCGCTGGTGTAGACGTATTCGGTGCCGGGCGCATAGGCCAGGGGAATCTTGAAAAATTCGGCGATCCAGCTGGTGTCGATGCCGCGCCACACGGAGCCGGAGGTGTTGCTGGCATGGCCGGTGCGCATGGTCAGCAGGTGTTCGACGGTCATATCGGCCAGGCGCGGGTCGGCGTCGGCCGGTACGTCGTCGGGGAAGAAGGTCACCAGCCGGTCATCGAGCCTGAGCAAACCCTCATCGATCGCCAGGCCGATGGCGCAGCCCGTGAAGCTCTTGGCCATGGAGTGCAGCACGCGAGGCTCATTGGGGTCGACCGGCCAGGTCCAGCCTTCAGCGACGACGTGGCCATGGCGATGCAGCATGAAGCCGTGCAGATCGAGGCCGGCGGCCTTGACCTCGTCAAGAAAGGCGATCAGGCGGTCGGGGTCCACGCCCACGCTGCTGGCGCTGGCGCGGGGCAAACCATCATAGGAAATCGGGGGCATGTAGGGGCTCGTGGGTAGGGTGGGTCAACGGTTGCGGTGCACCAGCCGGGAATAGGAAATCAGCATGCTGGTGAGCTCCTGGCTGACCCCGGTGAGGGGCGAGGAGCGGCGACTGATCAGGCACACATCGCGCGACGCCAGCGGCTCTTCGATGGCGATGGGGGTCAAGGCGCTGGAAAACAGTTTCATCCCCGGCAGCATGCGCGGCTCGATGGTGAGGTAGTCGGTTTCGGAGACGATGTGCAGGGTTTCCAGCAGGGAGTCGGTGGTGATAGCGATTTTCGGCGGTGCCAGGCCCTGGGTGCGGAACAGCTCCACCAGGCGGTTTTCCGCGCCGCCGATGACGCCGGTGGAGCGCACGCTGATCCATTGGCAGTCGACCAGTTCCCGCACCGACCTGGCCTGGGCCAGGGGGTGGCCCTTGCGCGCAATGATGCCAGCGCTCGACGGGTAGAGGCGGTCGATGGACAGGTCGATGTCGGTGACATTCGGCGCCAGCGGGCACAACACGAAATCCAGCCGGCCGTCGCGGACCTTTTCTACCAGGCCCTTGGTGGTGCCGCTGGCCACGTGCACCTGGATACGCGGGAAGCGCTGGGTGAAGTTGCTCAGCACCGGCACCAGCAACTCGGCCAGGGGCTCAGAGGTGACACCCAGGTCGATATGGCCTTCAGGCTCGCCTTTCCAGGGTTGCAGGTCGAGCAGGGCGCGTTCGCAGTCCAGGGTGATGGAGCGGGCACGCACCAGGAACACTTCGCCAGCCGGGGTCAGGTTGATGCCTTGGTTGGAGCGTTGCAGCAGCACCACGCCCAGTTCCTTTTCCAGGGTCTGGATCGATTGGGTCAGGGTGCTTTGGGCCACATCCAGCTGGCGTGCGGCAGAGCGGAAACTGCCTTTTTCAACCACGGCACAGAACGCACGAAGATGGGTGAGAGTCATGAAGGACTGCCTCAGGTTTCAGCATTTAAACCATTGAATGCCCGCCAGCTTATCTGATGACTATAGGTGCGAACAGATCGGTTTGGCCGATCAGGTTCATTATTTTTGAACGAATGCAAACGGCTCCAACCCCTGATTTTTCGGTAGGCTGCAGGCAGGTCACGTGCGGCTCGGCAGGTGATCGGAAAAGCCGAGCCTGATCACTTGGAGCGTTCTTCTCAAGCTTGCCGCACGAAGAATAAGATCGGTCCAGGAACATTCGCCAACCGTGAAGGCGACCAAAACAACAACAATTATCCAGGAGTTCGGCCGTGCCTCTTATTGGGTCCTGCCAGCGTCCGAACCCCATGCGTAAGGAATCTTTAAGGTGCAGTTATCCATGAACAAGACTTTTATCCTGGCAGGCGCCTTGTCTGCGGCACTGGTGGGCACTGCCCATGCTGAAAGTGTGTTGAAGGTGGCGCTCAACGCTGACATCCGCAGCACCGACCCGGGTGTGAACCGCGACACCAACTCCGATGCGGTGATCATGCACATCACCGAAGGGCTGGTGGCCTTCCGCGAAGACGCCACCGTTGGCCCGCTGCTGGCGAAGGACGTGCAGGTGTCCGACGACGGCCTGCGCTACACCTTCCACCTGCGCGACGGGGTAAAGTTCCAGAATGGCAAGCCGCTGACCTCCGCCGAGGTGCTGTGGACCTGGAAGCGCTTCCTCGACCCCAAGACCCAATGGCGCTGTGCGCCTGAATTCGATGGGCATGGCGGCGCAAAGATCGTCGACATGAGCGCCCCGGACCCGCTGACAGTGGTGTTCACCCTCGACAAGCCCAACGGCCTGTTCCTCACCAGCACCGCGCTGCCTGAGTGTGGCGGCAGTGGCATCCTGCACCCGGACTCCGTGGCGGCCGACGGCAGCTGGAAAGCCCCGATCGGCACCGGCCCGTTCCGCTTGGGCGACTGGAAGCCCGGTCAATATGTCGAACTGCTGCGTAGCACCGACTACAGCGCCCGCGATGAAAAAGCCCCCGACGGCTACACCGGCAACAAGAGCACCACCCTCGACCGCGTGCGCCTGCTGGTGATCCCGGACCCGGCGGCGGCCAAGGCGGCGCTGCTGTCGAAGAACGTTGACCTGCTGATCGACGTCACCCCGCTGGACGCCACCGAACTGGCGGCCAACCCCAATGTGCGGGTGACCTCCAGCGGTACCATGTCGGTCAACGCCTTGCTGTTCCAGACCCGCGACCCGCTGCTTAAAGATGTGCGCCTGCGCCAGGCCATCGCCCATGCGCTGGACTCGGCGCAAATCGTCGAAGCCCTCACCGGCGGGCGTTCCAAGGCCAACAACTCGATGGTCGCCAGCGGCAGCCATTACCACACCGCCGTCGAGGACCAGGGCTTTGCGTTCGACCCGGCCAAGACTGCGCAACTGCTGCGTGAAGCCGGCTACAAGGGCGAGCCGATCAAGCTGATTGTCAACAAACGCTACGCCGCGATCTTCGACATGGGCGTGTTCGTGCAAGCCATGGCCAAGGCCAGCGGCATCAACCTGGAGCTGGAAACCCTGGAGTGGGGCACTCAGTTGGAGCGCTACCAGAGCGGCAACTACCAGATGATGGCCTTCCCGTATTCCGAGCGCCTCGACCCGGCCCTGAGTTTCGACTCGATGACCGGCGACAAGGACAAGGAAGCGCGCAAGGTCTGGGACAACCCCGACGCCCGTCACTGGCTGCGTGAAGCCCAGCGCGAAGGCGACATCAGCAAGCGCCAGGCGTTGTTCGACCAACTGCACCAGCAGATGATCAAGGACGTGCCGATGATCCCGATGTACAACGGCAACGCGATTGCCGCCAGTCGTGACTACGTCAAGGGCTTGCGCACCTGGCCGGTGTCCAAGCCGCGCCTGTGGACCGTCAGCGTCCCTGCCTCCGGGAGCAATTAAGGATGTTTCGTTTTATCTCTCAACGCCTGGCCATGTCGATTCCGACCTTGCTGCTGATCTCGTTGATGGTCTTCGCGATCATCCGCCTGGTGCCAGGTGACCCGGCGTTGCTGATGCTCGGCGACATGGCCGACGCCCACAGCCTGGAGGTGGCGCGTGCGTCCCTGGGCCTGGACCAGCCGTTGCCGATGCAGTTTCTGATCTGGTTCAAGGCAGTGCTCAGCGGCGACCTGGGGCATTCGATCACCACCAACGAAGCGGTGCTGCCGCTGATTCTTGACCGTTTCCAGGTGAGCGCCGGGATCGTGTTGGTCTCGGTGTTGCTGGCCGCGCTGATTGCCGTGCCGGCGGGCTTGCTCGCCGCCTGGAAACAGGACAGCGCGCTGGACTTTGGCGTGGTCTCGACGGCCACCCTGTTGCTGTCGATTCCCAGCTTCTGGTTGGGCCTGCTGTTGCTTTATGCGTTCGGCATCAAGCTGGGCTGGTTGCCGGTGGTGGGGTACGTCTCGTTCGGCCAGGCGCCGTGGCAAGCCTTGAGTTTTATCGTGCTGCCGATTGTCACCCTGACGCTGGTGGAGCTGGGCGCGATTACCCGCATGGCCCGGGCCAGTGCGATTGAAGTGCTGCGCCTGGAATACATCACCCATGCCCGCGCCAAGGGCCTGTCGGAGCGTGCGGTGTTGTGGCGCCATGCGCTGCGCAACTCGTTTGCACCGACGCTGACCCTGATCGGCCTGATCCTGGGCAACCTGCTCAGCGGTATCGCGGTGCTGGAAACCGTGTTCACGCTGCCAGGCATCGGCCGCCTGATGGTCGACGCCATCTACGCCCGGGACTACCCGGTGCTGCAAGGCTGCCTGTTGCTGGTGACCTTTGTTTATGTGCTGGTCAACCTGTTGGTGGACCTGCTGTACCCGCTCTTCGACCCCAGGGTTAAGTTATGAATAAGCCGCTTCCTGTTGCACCCGAGGTGCTGTTGCCTGCACCGGTGCGTGCCCCCAGGGCCTGGCGCGTGCCGCCGTTGAATGCACTGATCGGTGCGTTCCTGTTGGGCTTGCTGTTGATCATGGCCGCGCTCGGCCTGGTGTGGACGCCCCATGACCCGCTGGCGCTGAACCTGCTGGCGCGGTTGCAGGCGCCTACCGCCGCGCACTGGCTGGGTACCGATGAATACGGCCGCGATGTATTGAGCCGGTTGATGATCGGCGCGCACACCAGCCTGTGGGTCAGTGTGTTGACCGTGAGCATGGCGATTATCGCCGGGACGTTCCTCGGTTTGCTGGCCGGTTTCCTGCGTGGTTGGGTCGACCGTGGCCTGATGATGATCAACGACGCACTGCTGGCGTTCCCGGGGATCCTGTTGGCCCTGGGCCTGATGGCGATCATCGGCCCGAGTCTGTACGGCATCGTGTTTGCCCTGAGCCTGGCCTACACGCCGTCGGTGGTGCGGGTGGTGCGCGGCACCGTGCTGTCGCTGCGTGAGAAAGAGTTCGTCGAGGCCTCCCGGGTGATCGGCAACTCCGAGCTGTACACCATGCTGCGCCACATCGCGCCGAACTGCGTAGCCCCGGTGTGTGTGCTGGCCACCAGCATGTTTGGCTGGGCGATCCTCGCCGAAAGTGCCTTGAGTTTCCTCGGCCTCGGCGTGCCGCCACCGGCAGCCACTTGGGGCAACATGCTCGCGGCCAGCCGGCCGTACATCGCCACGGCCAGTTGGCTGGGGCTGTTTCCCGGTGTCTGCATCGCGATGGCGTTGCTGGCGTTCAACCTGTGTGGCGATGCCTTGCGTGACCGCCTTGATCCACGGATGAGTAAATGAGCATGCCTGACGTACTTTTGGCAGTCGATCACCTGAAAATCCGCGTCGGCGCCCACGGCCCGCTGGCGGTCAATGACTTGAGCTTCACCATCGCCCCCGGTGAGATCGTCGCGTTGGTGGGTGAGTCTGGCAGCGGCAAGACCATGGCCGCCCGTGCCGCCATCGGCCTGCTGCCGCCACCGCTGGAACATTGTGGGGGGCAGGTGCGGTTCCAGGGCCATGACCTCAACAGCCTCAAGCCCGAGCAACTGCGCGAGCTGCGCGGGGCGAAGATCGGCATGGTGTTCCAGGAACCGATGGTGTCGCTCAACCCGTCCATGAGCATCGGCGAACAAATGGCTGAGGGGCTGCGCCTGCACACCAAGCTGACCGAGGCGCAGATCCGCGAACGCAGCCTGGAGATGCTCGGCCACATCGGCATCAAGGATGCCGAGCGTTGCCTGGCCTCATTCCCCCATGAGTTCTCCGGCGGCATGCGCCAACGCATCATGCTCGCTTCGGTGATGCTGCTGCGCCCGGCGCTGCTGATCGCAGACGAGCCCACCACCGCCCTGGATTGTCTGGCGCAGCTGGACGTGTTGAAGCTGATGCTCGACCTGACCCGCGAGCAGGGCACGGCGATCCTGTTCATCAGCCATGACCTGTCGCTGGTGGCGCGCTACGCCCATAAGGTGGTGGTGATGCGCGAAGGCCGTGCGGTGGAGCAGGGCACCATCGAACAGATCCTGCTGGCGCCCAAGGCCGACTACACCCGGCAACTGCTGGAGGCCTTGCCGCGTCGCGGGGTGCTGGCAGACTTGCCGCAGGCTGACGGCCCGTTGCTGACGGTCAAGGACGTGTGCATCGAGCATCCCGGCCCGCGCAGCCTTTGGGGGCGCACCGCGTTCAAGCGGGTGGTGCACTCGGCCAACCTGACCATTGCACCGGGGGAAACCCTGGCGCTGGTGGGCGGCAGCGGTTCGGGCAAGACCACCCTCGGCCGTGCGATTGTCGGCCTGAACAAAGCCTGTGCCGGCGCCATCGAGTTCGAGGGCGTGGACATTCTGAAGTCCGGCAACCGCGAACATCGGCTGCAATGCCAGATGATTTTCCAGGACCCGTACTCGTCCCTCGACCCGCGCATGAAGATCGGCGACATCCTCGCCGAACCCTTGCGCCACGTGCCCGGCATGAACGCCGAGCAGAAGCGTGAGCGGGTGGCGAAGACGCTGCTGGACATCGGCCTGGCCGAGCAGTTTGTCGACCGCTTCCCGCACCAGCTTTCCGGAGGCCAACGGCAGCGTGTCGCGATTGGGCGCGCCCTGGTGCGCCACCCGCGACTGGTGATTGCCGATGAGCCGATCTCGGCGCTGGACATGACCATCCAGAAGCAGATTCTCGAGCTGTTCGAGCGTTTGCAGGCCCAGTATGGCTTTGCCTGCCTGTTTATTTCCCACGACCTGGCGGCGGTGGAGCGCATCGCGCACCGGGTGGCGGTGATGAGCGAGGGCAGGGTGGTGGAAATGGGCGCGCGCGACGAGATCTTCGACCGGCCGCAACACCCGTACACCCGCAAGTTACTGGCCGCCGCCAGCCCCTTGGAGAAGCTTGAAAACGGTGGCTACCGCATCCGCCAGGGCCCCGTACCGCTAGCGCTGTAACCCAGGACTGACTTCACCCGCCGCGCAAATCAGCGATTTGCGCGAACGGCGAAGCCATGCCCGAAGAACAATAAAAACACCCCCAACCCCCCACTGCCAGGAGCTAAAAAAATGAAAAAATCCCTGACTCAATTCATCACCGGCGTAGGCGTCGTGAGCAGCGGGATGATCCCGTTCGCCGCCCATGCGGACTTCGTCAAGGACAGCAGCGGTACGCTGGAATTGAAGAACTATTACTTCAACCGTGACTACCGGGAAGCCGCTTCCCAGTCGATGCGTGCGGAGTGGGCCCAAGGCTTTCTGCTCGGCATCAAGTCCGGATTTACCGACGGCACCGTGGGTTTCGGCCTGGATGCAATCGGCATGCTGGGCCTGAAGCTCGATTCCAGCCCGGGGCTGTCCGGCACCGGCCTGTTGCAGCGTGACAGCGACAAGCGCGCCTCCGACAGCTATTCCAAGCTGGGCGTAACCGCCAAGGCGCGCTTCGCCAAGAGCGAGCTGCGTGTGGGCTACCTGGTGCCGGACCTTCCGACCCTGCAACCCAACACCAGCCGGTTGTTCCCGCAGTCGTTCAGCGGCACCCAACTGGTGTCCAATGACATCAGCAACCTCAAGCTCAGCCTTGGCCAGCTGGACCAGGCCAAGGACCGCGACTCCACCAACTACGAAGACATGAAGCTGACCACTGTCAGCAAAGTCTACAAAAGCACGGCCCTGAGCGATCAGTTCCGCTTCGCCGGTGGCGATTATTCGCTGACCCCCAACACCTTGCTCAGCTACCACTATGCGGCGCTGGACAGCATCTACCACCAGCAATACGGCGGCTTCAAAAACAACTTCGGCCTGGGCCCCGGCACCCTGAAAACCGACGTGCGCTACTTCAAGGCGGACAAGGACGGCGCGGGCCTGGCGGGTAATGTCGACAACCGCGCACTGAGTACGCGCCTGACCTACCAGTACGGCGGCCACAGCATCGGCGGCGGTTTCCAGCGCCAGTACGGCACCACGCCGTTTACCTACCTGGACGGCTCGATCACGTACCTGTTTACCGAATACCAGTTCACCAACTTCACCCAGACCAAGGAACAGGCCTGGCACGCGCGCTACGACTACAACTTTGCCGACCTGGGCCTGCCAGGCCTGGTGATGGGCATCAAGTACGCCAAGGGTGATTCGGCCGAGGTGGTCGGTTTCAACGGCGAAGGCCGTGAATGGGAACGTGACCTGGACATCAGCTACGTGGTGCAGAACGGTCCATTCAAAGGCGTGTCGATGCGCTGGCGCAACGCCCTGGCCAAGGGCAATTTCTACAACGACGTCAACGAGAACCGCGTGCTGCTGGGCTACACCCTGGCGCTCTGGTAGTTGACCCCTGTGGGAGCGGGCTTGCCCGCGATGGCGACATCACGGCCAACAGCAATGTTGCCTGGCGTACCGCTATCGCAGGCAAGCCAGCTCCCACACTGATCGGATTTGCAGATCAAGATAGCCCGGGCCGCCCTTACAGGTGATCACACCGGCTCGTTAATATTTCTTCAGCGTCCATCACTCGAATATCGAGATTTCCGGTTTATGAAACTTAATCAACACCCCTTGCTGCAAGCGACACCGGGCACCCACAGGTACGTGGAAAGTGAGCATTACGGCGCGGCGGGTGCAGGTCGAAAAATCTATATCCAGGCGGCGCTGCATGCCGATGAAACCCCGGCGATGCTGGTGGCCGCGCAGTTGCGTCGGCACCTGGTGGCGCTGGAAAGTGCCGGGCGCTTGAATGCGCACGTTGTGCTGGTGGCAGTGGCCAACCCGGCGGGCCTGGGCCAGTACATCATGGGCGCCCCGAGCGGGCGTTTTGAACTGGGCAGCGGGCGTAATTACAACCGGGGTTTCCCGGTGCCGTACCAGGCGATTGTCGGCAAGGTCGAACACCAGTTGGGCCAGGATATCCACGCCAACCGCGAGCTGATCCGCAGCGCCTGGGGCGAATGCCTACGCGCCGCTCAACCGGTGGACGAATACCAGTCGCTGCAACAGACGCTGATGCTGCTGGCCCATGACGCCGACATCGTGCTGGACCTGCATTGCTCCCGCGAAGCGGCGATGCACCTCTACACCGGTGAGTCGGTGTGGCCGACCATCGAACCCCTGGCCCGTTACATCGGCGCCGAAGCTACATTGCTGGCCACCGACTCCCAGGCCAATTCCTTCGATGAAGCGTTGTACCTGTTGTGGGTGAACCTGCGCGAACAACTGGGCGAGCGTTTCCCGATCCCCGACAGCAGCATTGCGGTGACGGTGGAGCATCGCGGGCAGCGCGATGTGTCCTATGAGCTGGCGGAGCATGACGCCGCCGCCATTATTGATTACCTGACCCACCTCGGCGCCATCGAAGGCACGCCGCGCCCCTTGCCGGCCCTGCGCAACCCGGCCACGCCACTGGCGGGCAGCGAGCAGTTCTACGCGCCGAGCGCGGGCGTGCTGGTACACCGCGCCGCGGTCGGCAGCCGCATCGAGGCGGGGCAGGCGTTGTTCGACATCGTCGACCCCCACAGCGGCAAGACCGTGACGGTCAACAGCCAGACCACCGGTGTGCTGTACATGCGCCGTGATGTGCGCTTCGTGAAACCGGGTGACCCGCTGGGCCGGGTCTCCGGCGCCACGCCGATTCGCAGCGGCAAGCTGCTCAGCGCGTGACCTTGCGGCCATGAAATGCAATTCACTGTGGGAGCTGGCTTGCCTGCGATAGCGGTCTGTCTGATGTACCGCTATCGCAGGCAAGCCAGCTCCCACAGTTGATCTTCATTGTTTGATAAACCTTCTTCTGGCAGGACACCCCCCATGCACTCCAACCCGGCAATCACTCTCGAAAACCGTTTCTGCGCCCATAACTATTCGCCACTGCCGGTGGTCATCGTCAAGGGCGAGGGCGTGTGGGCCATTGGCGATGACGGCAAGCGCTACCTGGACATGATGTCGGCCTATTCGGCTGTCAGCCATGGCCATGTGCACCCGCGTATCCGCGCCGCCGCGGTGGCGCAGATCGACAAGATCAGCGTGGTGTCCCGGGCGTTCTACAGTGAGCCGCTGGGCAATTTCCTCCAGGCCCTGTGCCGCATTACCGGGTTTGATTCGGTGCTGCCGATGAACAGCGGCGCCGAAGCGGTGGAAACCGCAATCAAGGCGGCGCGCCGCTGGGGCTACCGGGTCAAGGGCATTGCCGCGAACCAGGCCAAAATCGTGGTGGCCGACAACAACTTCCATGGCCGCACGTCCACGATTGTCGGCTTCTCTTCCGAGCCGGATTACAAGGCCGATTTCGGCCCGTTCTGCAATGGCTTCACCGAAGCGCGCTTTGGCGATATCGAGAGCTTTCGCCAAGCAATCACTGCCGACACCTGCGCAGTGCTGATCGAGCCGATCCAGGGCGAGGCCGGCATCCGGGTGCCACCCGCCGGCTTCCTGCGTGCGCTGCGACAGTTGTGCGACGAGACCAACACCTTGCTGATCCTTGATGAAATCCAGTCGGGCCTGGGCCGTACCGGCAAGTGGTTTGCCTTCCAGCACGAGGGCATTCGCCCGGATGCGCTGATCCTGGGCAAGGCCCTGGGCGGCGGGATCATGCCGGTGTCGGCGTTTGTGGCGGACCACTCGGTGATGGACCTGTTTGATGCCGGCAGCCACGGCTCCACGTTTGGCGGCAACCCGCTGGCCGCCGCCGTTGGCCTGGAAGCCTTGAGCGTGCTGGAAGAGGAAGGTTTGATCGATAACAGCGCGACGCTGGGCCAGTACCTGGTGGAGCGCCTGAAGGCGATGAACGCCCCGTCGATCCGCGAGATTCGCGGGCGCGGTTTGTGGGTGGGCGTGGAGCTGGACCGCGATGCGCGGCCAATCTGCGAAGCGTTGCTCGCCGAAGGCCTGCTGACCAAGGAAACCCACGAAAACGTGCTGCGTATTGCGCCGCCTCTGTCCATTACCCGTGAGGAACTGGACTGGGGCCTGGCCCGTATCGAGCGGGTGTTTGCAGCGCTATGAGCGACTTTCTCAACCACCTGACCGTCGACCAGCAGCGCTACGCCTACATCGACCTGCATCAACTGTTGACCCCGGCGCAGTTGCACCGGCTGCCGTACTCCCTGCGCATCTTGCTGGAGAACATCGCCCGGTGTGCGCCAGCATCCCTGCCGCAGGTGCTGGCGCGGGCGACGGGGGTGGGACCGGACTGCGAGGTGCCGTTCCAGCCCAATCGCCTGATGTTCCATGACACCACGTGTCTGCCGGCTCTGGCGGATTTTGCCGGGATGCGCGACGTGGTGGCGGAACTGGGCGGCGACCCCAGGGCAGTGAACCCGGCGATTCCGGCGGTGCTGACCATCGACCATTCGGTGATCGTCGAGCACTACGCCGAAGCCGGTGCGGTGCACGCCAACCTGGACATCGACTTTCGCCGCAACAGCGAGCGCTACCGGTTTATCAAGTGGGCCCAGGCCAGCCTGGACAACTTCAAGGTGATCCCGCCGGGCACCGGGATCATCCACCAGATGAACATGGAGTCCATCGCCCAGGTGGTGTGGGAAAGCCCAGCCGCCGACGGCGGTGTGCTGCTGCACCCCGACTGCATGGTCGCCACCGACAGCCATACGCCGATGATCAACGCCATCGGCGTGCTGGGCTGGGGCGTGGGGGGCCTGGAAGGGCAGGCGGCCATGCTCGGTGAGCCGGTGCCGATCCCGTTTCCCCAGGTGGTGGGGATTCGCGTCAGCAATGCCCTGCGCCCCGGTGTGACCGCCACCGACCTGGCGCTGACTGTCACCGAGCTGCTGCGCCAGCGCAGCATGGTGGGCAAGTTTGTCGAGTTCAGCGGGCCGGGCCTGTCGAACCTGACGTGGGCGGCGCGCGGTACGGTGGCGAACATGGCGCCGGAGTATGGCGCTACCGTGGTGTTTTTCCCGTTCGATGACGAGACGCTGGCCTACCTGGAATTGAGCGCCCGACCGGCGCCGCTGCTGGCCAAGGTCTCGGCCTATATGGCGGCGCAATCCTTGTGGCGGCAGGCGGGTGAACCGGAGCCGCAGTTCGATGAGTTGATCGAACTGGACCTGGCGCAGGTCGAGCCCAGCGTCGCCGGGCCTAATCAACCGCATCAGCGCCAGTCACTGGCGGACGCCGGCGCGTCCTTCCACCGGCATGTGCAGGGCGAGCCAGGGCAGCAGTTTTTCGAGCCGTCGTTTGAGGCGCCGCTGACCCATGGCGCGGTGGTGATGTCGGCTATTACCAGTTGCACCAACACCGCCAACCCGGCGCAGATGATCCAGGCCGGGCTGTTGGCGCGCAACGCCCGTGAGCGTGGCGTGGGGCGCAGGCCATGGGTCAAGACATCGCTGTCGCCGGGGTCGCAGGTGGTGGCGGACTACCTCGACGAGGCCGGGTTGCTGGAGGACTTCTCCGCCCTGGGGTTTGACCTGGCGGGGTTTGGCTGCATGACCTGCATCGGCAACTCCGGCAGCCTGGAGGCGCATGTCGAGGCGTTTGCCGGGCAGGGGCTCAAGGGCGTGGTGGTGCTGTCGGGCAATCGCAATTTCGAAGGCCGGGTCAACCCCCGGGTGCCCGCCGGTTACCTGGCCTCGCCGGCACTGTGCGTGGCGTATGCGATTGCGGGCAGCATCGACATCGACCTGTCCTCCCAGCCATTGGCGCTGGATGCCCGGGGCCTGCCGGTGTACCTGCACGACCTGATGCCCAGCGATGCCGACGTGGCCGCGCTAGTGGCGCGGGTAGTGCGCCCGCAGGTGTTCCGGCAGCGCCAGGACCTGCTCTGGCGCGGCACCCACCATTGGCAGGCGCTGGAGGCCGATGGCAGCGTGCAATTTGCCTGGAACCCCGATTCCACCTACCTGCGCCGCCCGCAGTACCTGGCGGGTGTGCAACCCCGACCGGTCAACCGCCTGGCGCTGAGCAATGCGCGGGCGCTGGTGGTGCTTGGCGATAACGTGACCACCGACCATATCTCGCCGGCCGGCACCATCCCGGCCCACAGCCTGGCCGGTGCCTGGTTGCGCGAGCGTGGTGAGGCCGAGGCGGACTTCAACCAGTATTCGACCCGGCGCAGCAACCACGAAGTGATGGTGCGCGGCGCCTTCACCAACCCGGGCCTGAACAACCTGCTGGACCGCACCCAAGCACCGCGCCAGGGCGTGTGGGCCTGGAATGCCGATCACAGTGAATACTTGCCGTTGTACCTGGCAGCGCACAGCTACGCGGGCACGCCGACGGTGTTGTTTGCCGGGATCAACTACGGCGCCGGTTCCAGCCGCGATTGGGCGGCCAAGGTATTGAGCTTGCTGGGGATCAAGGCCGTGGTGGCCCGCAGCATCGAGCGTATTCATCGCAGCAACCTGATTGGCATGGGCGTGTTGCCGCTGGTGTTTACCGAGGGCGCTTCGGTGCAGGACTTGCAGCTCGACGGCAGTGAGCGGTTGACGTTCCTCGGGCTGGAGACCCTCCAGGTGGGCGAGAACCCGATCACCCTGCTGATCGATCGCGCCGACGGCAGTGTGTCCCGCTGTGCATTGGCCTTGCGGCTCGACTCGTTGCAGGAGCTTGGGTACCTTGAGCACGGCGGCGTGTTGCCGTTTGTGATTCGCAAGACCGTGCAACGGACCCGAAAAGGAGCGCTCGATGGTTGACCCCTGTGTCATGCAACAACTGGCCCCTCAGGGCGTGCTGCGCGCCGCGATCAATTTTGGCAACCCGGTGCTGGCACAACGCGGCGCCAACGGCGAGCCCCAAGGGGTTTCGGTGGCGCTGGCTAGGGCGTTGGCCGACACGCTGGGTGTCGACCTGGCGTTGATTGAGTTCGAGGCGGCGGGCAAGGTATTTGCCGCGCTGGCGCAGGACGTGTGGCGCGTGGCGTTCCTGGCCATCGAGCCGGTGCGTGAGCGGGAAATTGCCTTCAGTGCGCCTTACGTGGCGATCAAGGGCACCTACCTGGTGCCGGCTGATTCACCCTTTACGCAGGTTGCACAACTGGATGCCCCGGGCCGACGCATCGCCGTGGGGCAGGGCGCGGCCTATGACCTGTACCTGAGCCGCACGCTGCAGCATGCGGAACTGGTGCGTGCGCCCACTTCGGCAGCGGCTGTGGACTGGTTTGTCGAACAGGGCCTGGACGCGGCGGCGGGGGTGCGCGATTTTCTGCAAACCCGCGTGGGTGAACCAGGGCGTCTGATGGAAGATGACTTCATGACCATCCGCCAGGCCATGGCCGTACCGGTGGCGCATGCAGCCGCTGCCGCGTTCGTCAAATCCTTTGTCGAACGGCAGTTAGCAAATGGCAGTGTGAAGCGGGGGTTGCTGGCCAGCGGGCAGAGCGCTGAGTTACAGGCGACGTAGGAAGCATTTGATGGTGTGGCATAGAGCCTCGGGGTTGTGGATACTGCCCGACTGATGAATTCGCACGAGGACAACGGATGAACACCGTACGTTGGGGCATGATCGGCTGTGGCAGTGTCACTGAATTGAAGAGCGGGCCGGCTTTCTACAAAGCGCCAGGTTCCGCGCTGGTGGCCGTGATGGGGCGCCGCGAAGAGGCCGTGCGCGATTATGCGATGCGCCATGGCATTGCCCGCTTCTACACCGACGCCCAAGCCTTGATCGATGACCCCGAAGTGGACGCGGTGTACATCGCCACGCCGCCCGACAGCCACCTTGAATACGCCCTGATGGTGGCGGCAGCCGGCAAGCATTGCTGTGTCGAAAAGCCCATGTCGTTGAATGCCGAGCAGAGCGCGCTGATGCAGCGCACCTTCGAGAAGGCCGGGCTGCATCTGTTTGTGTCGTATTACCGCCGCTCGCTGCCACGCTTCCAGCACGTGCGCGACTGGTTGCGCGAGGGGCGCATCGGCGAGTTGCGCCACGTGACCTGGACCCTGTGCAAGCCCGCCGCCGTCGAGGATGCCAGCGCCGCCAACTGGCGCACCGATCCGGCCATCGCCGGTGGCGGATACTTTGCCGACCTCGCCAGCCATGGCTTTGACCTGTTCCAGTACCTGGCCGGGGATATCGTCGAAGTGTCCGGTTTTACGTCGCGCCAGGAGGGCCGCTATGCCGCCGAGGACGCCGTCACCGCCAGTTGGCGCTTTGCCAGCGGCGCACTCGGCATGGGCTGCTGGAACTTTGTGGCGGACCGGCGCGAAGACCTCGTGGAGCTGATCGGCAGCCGCGGGCGCATTCAGTTTTCGGTGTTCGACGACCAGCCGTTGCGGCTTGAGGGCGAGTCCAACGAAGTGCTGGAGGTGCCGTGCCACACGCATATCCAATGGCATCACGTGCTGGGTATGAATGCGCACATTCGTGGCGAGGCCGAACACCCGTCGCTGGCGATCGAAGCGTTGAAAACCGACAAGATTCTGGACCGGGTGCTACTCCGTAACCCCCATCAACCCGAATAGTCGGGCTAGGGTGGAAGGGTGAATGACTTTCTCAAGGAATAGACCGATGAAGTACTGGATGTTGATGTGGCTGGCGATTGCCACGAGTGTGATGGCAGCGCCACGGGAACAGGGGACGCCTGGGGCGTTTGATTTTTATGTGTTGTCGTTGTCATGGTCGCCGACGTTTTGCCTGTCGCACCCGGACAATGAACAGTGTTCCGGCAAAGGCTACGGTTTTGTGTTGCACGGCTTGTGGCCGCAATACGCACGGGGAGGGTGGCCGGCTTCGTGTGCGCCGCAATCGCAATTGAGCCGCGAGGAGATCGACAAGGGCGCAACGCTGTTCCCGACCCGTTCGCTGCTCAGGCACGAATGGGCCAAGCATGGCACCTGCAGCGGACTGGAGCCGCTGGCGTACCTGGAAAAAACCGATGCAGCGCTGGGCGCGGTTGTCATTCCGCAGCAGCTGCAGCCGTTCAACACGCCGCCTTCATTGCAGGCCAGCGAGATCGAAGCGTTGTTTCGGCAAAGCAACCCGCGCATGGGCAACCGTGGGCTGGCAGTGATCTGCAAAGGCAAGGTGCTGTCGGAAGTGCGTGTGTGCCTGACCAAAGACCTGGCCTTCGCCGGCTGCCCGCGTAGCGTGAAAAGCCAATGCCGTGACGGCGATATCCGCATCCCTTCGCAGCGCTAGGGCAGCATGGCCACGCGGTAGCGCTCGTCAAAATCTTCGGCCAACTGCGCCAGGGTGACATCGCCCAGGCGCTTGAGCAGCAAGGCCTGGGCCTGTTCGAACGCGTCCGTCAGTGCCGCGTTCACCGCTTGCTCCACCAGACATTGCGGGTGGTCAGTGGACAGGCCGATGGCAAAGATCGACGGCGTGCCCAGCGCGTTGTGGATGTCCAGCAGGGTGATTTCACTCAAGGGTTTGCCCAGGGTCCAGCCGCCCTGGTGGCCTTTTTCCGAGCGCACATAGCCTTTTTCCTTGAGCAACCCCAGCGTGCGCCGCACCACCACCGGGTTGGTGCCCAGCATTTGTGCAATGGTGTCCGACGTAGCGCGCTCTTCGTGGCGGCCCATGTGGATCAGCACGTGGAGCATGCGGGACAGCCGGGTGTCGTTTCTCATCAAAAAACCTCAGGTCGATTCGACGCAAAGTATCGTTCGTAACCTAAAAAGTTGCGAGACTCTTGACGGCGTATTTTTACGTAACTTATGGTGTGTCGTGAAAGTGCCCGGACAACCAGGGCGCATGCACAGCGAGAGCACAGCCATGATGTTCGACGTCATTATCGTAGGCGGCAGCTATGCCGGCTTGTCCGCAGGGTTGCAACTGGCACGGGCGCGACGCCAGGTGTTGGTGATTGATGCCGGGCTTCGGCGCAACCGGTTTGCGGCCACCTCCCACGGTTTTCTGGGCCAGGATGGCCAGCCACCCGCCGTCATCGCGGCCGAAGGGCGCAGCCAATTGATGGAATACCCGACGGTGACGTGGGTACAGGACACGGCGCTTGAAGCGCTGCGTCAGCCTGAGGGTTTCAGCCTGCGCACTCAATGCAACGGCACGTTCAGCGCCAAGCGCCTGATCCTGGCCAGCGGTGTGGTCGATGACTTGCCGTCGATCGAAGGCTTGCAGGAACGCTGGGGCACGCGGGTGTTCCATTGCCCGTACTGTCACGGTTATGAGCTGGACCAGGGCCAAATCGGCGTCTTGGCCACTTCACCCCTGGCGATGCACCACGCGTTGATGTTGCCGGATTGGGGCAGCACCACCTTGTTCACCAACGGCGTGTTCACGCCGGATGCCGAGCAGCAGGCGCAACTGACACTGCGTGGCGTCAGCGTGGAAAGTGCGGGGGTAAAACGCATCAGCGGCGAGCGTGCTGATCTGGAACTGGTCGATGGGCGGGTGTTCAAGCTCGATGGCATTTTTACGATGTCGCGTACCCGCATCAGTCCGCTGGCGGAGCAATTGGGGTGCGAGTTGGTTGATGGCCCCACGGGCCCGTATCTGTTCACCAACGAAACACGCCAGACCTCGGTGGACGGCGTGTTTGCCTGTGGCGATGTGGCGCTCGCCGGAGGCTCTGTGGCCTTGGCAGTGGGTGAGGGCGTGCGCGCCGGGGTGGGCGCGCATTTTTCGCTGATCAGCGGCTGAGGTAGATTGGGCGTTCGGTGGACAGCGACGCCTTCACTGCGTGGCCCATGTCACTGATCACCACTTCTTCGCGGCCCTCGCTGAGCCCTTGCAGGGTCAGTGCAACCACTTCCTGCGGCGTGCTCTTCGGCGCTTCGATGCCGGCGGTCATGTCGGTGTCGATGTAGGCGGGGTGCACGCCGATCACCAGGGTTTGTTGCTCGCGCAATTCACCACGCAGGCCGTTGGTGAGGCCCCATTGGGCGGATTTTGAAGCGCTGTAGGCTCCGGCGCCCGGGCTGCTCAGCCAACTCAATACCGAGATGATGTTGATCAGCGCACCGCCGCCGTGTTTGGCCAGGACCGGCGCAAAGGCACGAGTCACGCGCAGGGTGCCGAGGGTGTTCACATCAAAGTGATGCTGCAGGTTTTTGACACTGTCGGCATCCAGCAGGGCGCCGCGTTTGAGGGCACCGGCATTGTTGATCAGCACACTGACATCGCTGCATTGCTCGGCGGCGCGCTGCACGCTGGCTTCGTCGGTGATGTCGAGGGCGATGGGCGTGCTGCCGGGAATATTCACGCTGGCCGCATCCCGTGCACCGGCATACACCTTGGCGGCACCCGCTTGCAGCAAGGCCGTCACGAACGCTTTGCCCAGGCCGCGATTGGCACCGGTGACCAATACCACTTTTCCACGAATATCCATGATGAGCTCCGTACGCTGATTTAGGTTTAATGATGAAACTGTTTTTATCCTGAGCGCATCGGTCCTATAATGCAACCTAATATTTCTAACAGCCTGGAGGCCTCACGATGAAACGCAAATGCCTGGAAGGTGACGGTTGCCCGGTCGCCCGCGCATTGGATGTGGTGGGGGATTGGTGGACGCTGCTGATCATCCGCGATGCGTTTGCTGGCGTGACGCGCTTCGGTGATTTCCAGAAACGCCTGGGCGTGGCGAAAAACATCCTCGCCACGCGCCTCAAGGGCATGGTCGAACAAGGCCTGCTGCAAACCAGCGAAGTGGGCGCACGCAGTGAATACCAACTGACCGACAAAGGCCGCGCGCTGATGCCGGTGCTGGTCACGCTGGCGCAATGGGGCGAAACCCACACCCAACCGGAGACGGTAGGGCGGCGAGTACTGGACGCGCGTTCACTCAAGCCATTGCGCAAGGTGGAGGTGATGTCCGAGGACGGTCGCGTGCTGGGCCTCGAAGACATTGTCACCCAGGCCCCAGTGGCTTGATCAGGCGCACGCGCTAGACTCTACACACCGCCTCTTCGCACAAAGGACATCGCTTGAGCGCCGACTTCGAGAGCAAGACCACGTTCCAGGGACTGACCTTCAAGCTGTACCGTGGTGAGGGGGCGGCGCTGTTGGCTTTCGATTTGGCGCCGGACCTGGCGACGCCGGATTTTGTCGGGTTCAGCATCGAAGTGCGCTACCCCGGCGCCGATCACTGGGGCGTGCTGCACAACCGCCTGCACTTCGACTACCCGCCCACCCCGGAACAGCCGCGCAGCTTTCCTTCAACCGAGGCGCCGTTCCAGAAATTTCGCTGGATCCACGTGCCCAGCGAGATCCTGCCCGGCGTGTTCCGCTACCGCGTCACAGCGTGCTACATGGGCGCAGACGGCACGTTGTCCAAGGGCGTCAGCCTGGAAAACCAGGTGTCCCTGGAAGCGCAAACCATCAGCGACTTCGTGAACATCGGCTTCACGCGCGGCTTTGCCTCATCCCAGGCCTACGGCGATCGTTTCAACAATGAAACCCGCATCCTGCCGCCCCCAGGCTCTGCGCCACGGGCCTACCTGGACCTGGACATGGCGCCCTTCGAACGCAACTACGCCTGGCTGGGTTTCGAAGCGCGACAGCTGATCCTCAACGTGCTGGATCAAGTGGCCAATGACCCCGAGCTGACCCTCGACGCGCTGATCTACGAGAGCAAGGAACCCGACATCCTGCGTCGCCTCGAAGGCCTCGGCCCACGGCTGCGGGCGATCATCGACGACCATGGTGACCAGGGCGCCGCCGACAGTTGCGAAAGCCTCAGCGCTGCACGCCTGACGGCGGCGGGGGCGCAGATCCAGCGCCTGCATTTCTCCAGCCAGCAACACAACAAAGTGCTGATCGTGCGGCGCGCGGGAGAGGCGATCCGGGTGTTGGGCGGCTCGACCAATTTCGCCCTGCGCGGTTTGTATATTCAGGCCAATAACGTGCTGCTGTTTGACGACGCCACGGTGGCCGGCAAGTTTGCCGAAGTGTTCGATGCCTATTGGTCGGCGCCCACCACCTTTCGCAAGCACCCGCTCTCGCAACAATGGTGGGTGGTGCGCGATCAGCCGGGTTCCAAAGTCTCATTGTGCTTCGCGCCCCACGCCGACAGCGCGCTGTCCCTGGACCCCATCGCCACCAGCATCGAGCAGGCCACCAGTTCGGTGTTGTACTCCATCGTGTTTCTGAGCCTGATCAACGGCAAGGTACGTGACGCCCTGGACACGCTGATGCAGCGCTCGTTGTTCTCCTACGGCGTGGCCCAGCGCACCGGCAAGCTGGCGGTGCGCAAGCCGGATGGCTCGGTGGGCTTGCTGCCGTTCGGCTACCTGGCCAGCAACGTGCCGGCGCCGTTCAAGGCTGAATGGTCGGGCAATGCGGGGAACATGGTGCACAACAAGTTTGTGGTCACCGACTTCAATGGGGCGAACCCCACGGTGTACACCGGCTCGTCCAACCTGGCGGGCGGCGGTGAGAAGAACAACGGCGACCATCTGATCCGCATCGAAGATCGCAAGATCGCCGTGGTGTATGCGATCGAGGCGCTGCGCCTGTTCGATCACTTCCACTTCCGGGTCAATGCGAGCAAGCCAGGCGCGCTGCAAACGCTGCGCCTGGCCAAGCCGCCCGCAGCAGGGCAGAAGACCTGGTTCGACGCGTACTACAGCCCCGGCCACGTCAAGGCGCGGGACCGCGAGCTGTTTGTGAAATAAGCGCGCTCAGCCGTCCACCAGTTGCTGGAACAGCGGCGTCAACAGATCGATCAACACCTGCGGGTCGGCCTTGGCCAGCGCCGACAGTTCGAGCATCTGGCGCATTACCTGAAAGCCCGAGACCAGCGCCATCACCAATGCCGCACGCTCTTCGTGGTGCGCGCCCTTGAGCGCGGCAGCCATGGTTGCCTGATGGCCTTTTTCCACTTGTTCGCGACCGATCACGGCGGCGCGTTTGCTCGACGCCGAATGCAGCATGATCAGGAAGCCTTCCAGCGGTGTGCTGCCGGCCTCGGTGATGCTGACCAGTGCCGTGGCGATCGTGCGGCCGAGGTTCTGCGCGCTGAGGTTGTTTTCGGTGAGGATGATCGGGCTGGCCATGGTCTCGGCGATCACCTCGGCAAACAGCTGCTCCTTGGAGCCGAAGTAACGGTTGACCAGCATCGCCGTCACGCCCGCACCGGCCGCGATTTCACGCACGCCGGCGCCGTCGTAGCCTGACTGGGCAAAGGCCTTGCGCGCTGATAACAGGATGGCGTCGCGGGTGGTGGCGGCATTGCGCCGTCGTGGAGTGGGGTTGGGCATTGGCGTCCTGACGTGGCTGGGGGCTGTGGGCGCGCAGGTCGTGCGCGCCCACAGGGTACAGGGTCTATTTGCTGTCGAGGAAGCCCAGCACCGCGGCATTGAACAACGCCGGGTCCTGCAGGAAGGCAAAGTGGCTGGTGTTGGGCAGAATCAGCAGGCCGGCACCGGGGATGGACGCGGCCATGTACTCGGTGTGTTCGCGCTTGATCGCCTCGTCATGGTCGCCATCGGCAATCAGGATCGGCGTCTTGATGCTTGCCAGTTGTGCGTCGGTCCAGTTCGGTTGGCTGGCCCACATGTGGCTGATCTGCTCGACGAACGCATCGTACTCTTTCGGCGTTGGCGACAGCTTGGCGTACTCCTTGCCGGCGCGTTCGATAAAGGCGGCAAAGGTCGGGTTTTTCTCGACGGCGTCTTTTACACCAGCGGTCTGGGTGTTGGCGGCAAAGGCAAAGACCTTGCTGATGCGGTCCGGATGACGCAGGGCCAGGTCGATGCCGATGATTGCGCCGTCGCTCCAGCCGACGATATCAGCCCGCGGGATCTTCAGGTTGTCCAGCACGGCCACCACATCGTCGGCCATCAGGTCGTAGCCGTACGGCTGTTCATTGCGTGAGCTGCGCCCGTGGCCACGGCTGTCGATGCTGATCACTTCGTGCTTGGCCGACAGGGCCTTGACCTGGTTGCCCCAGTAATCCGAGTTGGACAAGCCGCCGTGCAGCAGCACCACCGGCGAACCGTGGCCGGTGCGGGTGTAGTAGACCTTGATGCCGTTGACCGCGGCATAGCCGGTTTTTGCGCCGGCCACGGGGGCGGGTGTCGGCGGCAGGGTTTCCCAGCGTTCAGCGGCCTGGGCCGCGGAAAAAGACAGCAACAGGCAGGCAGCTGCCAGTAGACGGCGTGACATGGCGGTTCCTTTTTGCAGTGAGTAGGCGCTGAACTCTAGCACCGCCACTGGTCGGCAAAAACGCATTTTTGCCTATCGAAAATCGTCAGCTGAAAGAAAAAAATTCAGCTATATCAATGGAATAAAAGCGTCTAAAGCGCCTTGTGGTCGATCAGGCCAGTGGCACAATCGATCAATGTGTCCTCCGCCGGGCGCGCTTGCCAGCCCAACAGCAGGCGGGCTTTTTCCGCGCTGTGGCGGTGGGCGCGGCCAAGGTTGGGGGTGAGACCGCGCAGCAGGGGATCGAAGCGCGCCAACAGGCGCAGCAGCCAGTCGGGGATAGTGCGCGTGGGCACCTTACGTGCGGCGTCACCCAGGCGGTCGCGCAGCACCTGGGAAATCTCGGCCATCCACATGAACCTGCCGACGCCGAGGAACCGTTGGCCTGCAGCGGCGGGGGCGGTCATGGCGCGGATATGCAGGTCGGCCAGGTCACGCACATCCACCACTTCGAAGCCCAGGCGCGGGTTGCCCTTGGCGCGGCCTTGCAACAGACGCGCGATGACTTGCACCGAGCCCAGGGTATCGCGCCTCATGATCGGCCCGAAGACCGCACCGGGCAACACGGTGGTCAAGGTCGTCGGCCCCTCGTGCTTGGCCATGAAGTCCCAGGCCGCCCGCTCGGCCTGGCGCTTGGCGTGGCGGTAGGGGGTGACGTTGGTTTCAGTGGGGTCGAACCACACCGTCTCGTCGCTCAGGCTGTCGGGGCTTTGCAGCGGCGGGGTGGCGACGGTGGCGGCGCTGGTCATCACCACCCGGCGCACGCCAGCACCGGTGGCGGCACGCAGGATGCGCAAGGTGCCGTCCCGTGCGGGGGCGACCATGTCGTCCAGGTGTTGCGGCGCGTCCAGGCCCAGGGGCGAGGCCACGTGCAGCACATAGTCACAGCCGATCATCGCGGCGTCCCAGCCTTCGTCGCGGGTCAGGTCGACGGTGAAGAACGTCAGCCGGTGATGATCGATACCCAAGCCACTCAACGCGGCGCGCACCCCAGCCTCCTTGTCAGGGCTGCGCAAACTGGCGCGCACCTGATAACCCTGTTGCAACAGGCCTGCCAGGCACCAGCCGGCGATGTAGCCCGTGCCACCGGTGACCAGAACTGTCTCAGCCATAACCTTTCTCCCGCCTGTGTGAACGAAGTGAGGCTGACTCTAGGGCTGAAATCAGTATAAGTCTACAGTTGTATACAAAATAATTCAGAGAGGGTTATTTTCTTCAATACCCCGCGAAGACGGCGCTTTAACGTGTGCCCTCGTGACTCGTCGACTAAAAGGAACCGCAATGAGCTCTCTTCTTTCCATGGCCGCCTTCGCCCTGGCCACGTCTATCACGCCGGGCCCGGTGAATGTGGTCGCGCTGAGTTCGGGGGCGCGCTTCGGCTTCGTCGCCAGCCAGAAGCACGTGTTCGGTGCCGCCAGTGGCTTCACGTTGCTGCTGGTGCTGATCGGCCTGGGGTTGCACGAAGTGCTGGTGCGTTGGCCGATCCTGACGCAATTGATCCAGTGGGGCGGGGTGGCCTTTTTGCTGTACATGGCGTGGAAGCTGGCGGCAGACGATGGCCGGCTGGACGCCGACGGCACGGCCACAGCGCCATCAATGCTGTATGGCGCGATCATGCAATGGCTCAACCCCAAGGCGTGGCTGGCCTGCGTGGCAGGGATGGGCTTGTTTGTGGCCGATGGCGATGCGCGGCAGGTGTGGCTGTTTGCGGCGCTCTACCTGGTGATCTGTTACCTGTCGGTGGCGTGCTGGGCCTATGCAGGGACCTTTTTGCGTCGCTACTTGAGCAACCCCCAGGGCATGCGCCTGTTCAACCGCTCAATGGCCGCGTTGCTGGTGGCCAGTGTGGGTTATTTACTGATGGCTTGAGCACGTCACGGTATTGCCCGGGCGTGGCCGCAAAATGCTGTTTGAAGGCCCGTTGGAAATGCGCCTGGTCGGCAAAACCTGCAGCCAGCGCCACATCGGCGATCAACTCGCCCTGGCGCAATTGGGCGCGGGCAAACTGGATGCGCTGGTTCACCAGGAACGCATGGGGCGTCAGCCCGTAGTACTGCTTGAAGGCACGGATCAGGTAGGAGGGCGACAGCTCGGCGGCCAGGCAAATGTCTTCCAGCTTCAGCGCCTGGGTACAGTGTTCACGGATGTATTCGGCCGCGCGCTCCAGCTTGCCATTGACCTCACGCAACGGCTTGCCCGACGGGTTCAGGCGCTGTTGCACGTCGCTGAAATAACTGACCAGCGCACTCTGTTTGTGCAGGTGTTCGGCGTGCTCGTCCACCAGTACCCGGTACAGTTCCAGCAGGCAACTGTACAGCGCCTCATCCTGGATATAGGGCGTGTTGAACGGCCTGTAACCTTCCTCGGTGCTGAAACCCAGCTGGTGTTGCAGGTCCGTGAGCCAGGGCGTATCGATGTAGAGCATCCGGTAGGACCAGGGCTCGTTCTCGATGGGGTTGCAGGCGTGCACATCCCCCGGGTTCATCAACACCACCGTGCCGGCGCTGATCTGGAATGTCTGTGCGCCGTAGTGGTAATAACTGCGCCCGTGGGTGACCGCGCCGATGGAAAAGTGCTCGTGGGCGTGGCGGCTGTAGGTCACGTCGCGCCCGTCGGCGATGGCCCGTGCTTCGATAAAGGGCAGTGCAGGGTCACGCCAGAAGAGCGGGGCCGTTGCGGCGGTCATGGACTGGGCACCAGGAACGCCGCCTCAAGCAATTGCCGGGTATAGGCATGCTGCGGTGCGGCGAAGATCGCCTTGGCATCGCCTTGTTCCACTACCTGCCCATGTTTGACCACCATCAGCTGATGACTCAGCGCCTTCACCACCGCCAGATCATGGCTGATGAACAGGTAGGTCAGGTTGTACTTGGCCTGCAAGCTGCGCAGCAATTCCACCACCTGGCGTTGCACCGTGCGGTCCAGGGCCGAAGTGGGCTCGTCCAGCAGGATCAGGCGCGGCTTGAGCACCAGGGCGCGGGCGATGGCGATGCGTTGACGCTGGCCACCAGAGAACTCATGGGGGTAGCGGTGGCGGGCATCCGGGTCCAGGCCGACTTCCTTGAGCGCGGCGATGATCGCCGCCTCCTGTTCGGCCGGCGTGCCCATCTTGTGGATGCGCAGGCCTTCGCCAACGATCTCACTGACGCACATGCGCGGGCTCAAACTGCCGAACGGGTCCTGGAACACCACCTGCATTTCCCGGCGCAGCGGGCGCACTTGTTGCTGGTTGAGCTGGTCCAATTGCTGGCCTTCAAAACGAATGCCGCCCTTGCTGCCGATCAGCCGCAGAATCGCCAGGCCCAGGGTGGATTTGCCCGAGCCGCTCTCGCCGACGATGCCCAGGGTCTGGCCCTGGGGCAGGCTGAAGTTAATGCCGTCCACGGCTTTGACGTAATCGACGGTGTTGCGCAGAAAGCCCTTCTTGATCGGGAACCAGACCTTCAAGTCATCCACTTCAAGCAGCGGCGGGCCGACCTCATTGGTCGCCGGGCCACCGCTCGGTTCCGCCGCCAGCAGTTCCTGGGTGTAAGGGTGTTGTGGCGACTGGAACAGCGTCTCGCAATCGGCCTGCTCGACGACGCAACCCTTCTGCATCACACACACGCGGTGGGCAATACGCCGCACCAGGTTCAGGTCATGGCTGATCAGCAGCAGCGCCATGCCCAGGCGCGCCTGCAACTCTTTGAGCAGTTCAAGAATCTTCAACTGCACGGTCACGTCGAGGGCGGTGGTGGGCTCATCCGCAATCAGCAGCTCCGGCTCGTTGGCCAATGCCATGGCAATCATCACCCGCTGGCGCTGGCCGCCGGACAATTCGTGGGGCAGGGCCTTGAGGCGCTTGTGCGGCTCGGGGATCCCCACCAGCTCCAACAGCTCCAGGGTGCGCCGGGTGGCGACCTTGCCCTGCAGGCCTTTGTGCAGGCCCAGCACTTCGTTGATCTGCTTCTCGATGGAGTGCAGCGGGTTCAACGAGGTCATCGGTTCCTGGAAGATCATCGCGATGCGGTTGCCGCGAATATGGCGGATGGTTTTCTCTTTGAGGGTCAGCAGGTCCTGGCCGGAGTACTCGATGCTGCCCGACGGATGGCGCGCCAGCGGGTAGGGCAGCAGGCGCAGGATCGAGTGGGCCGTCACCGATTTGCCCGAGCCGCTTTCGCCCACCAGCGCCAGGGTTTCGCCGCGCTTGATATCGAAGCTGACGTTGTTCACCACGCGGTGGTGGTGATCGCCGGTGACAAACTCGACGCTGAGGTCGCGGACTTCGATCAGATTATCCTGATTCATCTCATTTCCTCGGGTCGAAGGCATCGCGAGCGGACTCGCCGATAAACACCAGCAAACTCAACATGATCGCCAGCACGGCAAAGGCGCTCATGCCCAGCCACGGCGCTTGCAGGTTGGATTTGCCCTGGGCCACCAACTCGCCCAAGGACGGCGAACCTGCCGGCAAGCCGAAGCCGAGGAAGTCCAGGGCGGTGAGGGTACCGATGGCGCCCGTCAAAATGAACGGCATGAAGGTCATGGTCGAGACCATCGCGTTGGGCAGGATGTGGCGGAACATGATCGCGCCATTCTGCATCCCTAAGGCCCGGGCTGCGCGCACGTATTCCAGGTTGCGCCCGCGCAGGAACTCGGCGCGCACCACGTCCACCAGGCTCATCCACGAGAACAACAGCATGATCCCCAGCAGCCACCAGAAGTTGGGTTGCACGAAACTGGCCAGGATGATCAGCAGGTACAGCACCGGCAGGCCGGACCAGATCTCGAGGAAGCGCTGCCCGGCCAGGTCGACCCAGCCGCCATAAAAACCCTGCAAGGCGCCGGCGATCACGCCGATGATGGAGCTGAGCACGGTGAGCGTCAGGGCAAACAGCACCGACACCCGGAAGCCATAGATGACCCGCGCCAGCACATCGCGGCCCTGGTCATCGGTGCCCAGCAGGTTCACCGACGAGGGCGGCGCAGGGGCCGGCACCTTGAGGTCGTAGTTGATGCTCTGGTAGCTGAACGGGATCGGCGCCCACAGGGTCCAGGCATCCTTGGCCTTTAGCAGTTCCTGGATGTACGGGCTCTTGTAGTTGGCCTCCAGCGGGAACTCGCCGCCAAAGGTGGTTTCCGGGTAGCGCTTGAGTGCCGGGAAGTACCAGTCGCCATCGAAGTGCACCGCCAGGGGCTTGTCGTTGGCGATCAACTCCGCGCCCAGGCTGAGCACAAACAGAATCAGGAACAGCCACAACGACCACCAGCCACGCTTGTTGGCCTTGAAGCGCTCGAACCGGCGGCGATTGAGGGGGGACAGGTTCATCTCAATGCTCCCGGCTGGCAAAGTCGATACGCGGATCGACCAGGGTGTAGGTGAGGTCGCCGATCAGTTTCACGATCAGCCCCAGCAGGGTGAAGATAAACAGTGTGCCGAACACGATCGGGTAGTCGCGGTTGATCGCCGCCTCAAAGCTCATCAGGCCGAGGCCGTCGAGGGAGAAGATCACCTCCACCAGCAGCGAGCCGGTGAAGAAGATACCGATGAAGGCCGAGGGGAAACCGGCGATCACCAGCAGCATCGCGTTACGGAACACATGGCCGTAGAGCACGCGATGGTTGGTCAGGCCCTTGGCCTTGGCGGTGATCACGTATTGCTTGTTGATCTCGTCGAGAAAGCTGTTCTTGGTCAGCAGCGTCATGGTCGCGAAGTTGCCGATCACCAGGGCTGTGATGGGCAGCGCCAGGTGCCAGAAGTAATCGAGGATCTTGCCGCCCCAGCTCAGTTCGTCGAAGTTGTTGGAGGTGAGCCCGCGTAACGGGAACCAGTCGAAATAACTGCCCCCGGCAAACACCACGATCAGCAGGATCGCGAACAGGAACGCCGGGATTGCATAGCCGACGATGATCGCCGAACTGGTCCACACGTCGAAGTGGCTGCCGTGTCGCGTGGCCTTGGCGATCCCCAGGGGGATCGACACCAGGTACATGATCAGGGTGCTCCAGAGCCCGAGGGAAATGGAAACCGGCATCTTTTCCTTGATCAGGTCGATGACCTTGGCGTCGCGGAAGAAGCTGTCGCCAAAATCCAGCCGGGCGTAGTTCTTGACCATGATCCACAGGCGTTCCGGCGCCGATTTGTCGAAACCGTACATCTTCTCGATTTCTTTGATCAGGGCCGGGTCCAGGCCCTGGGCACCGCGGTAGCTGGAACCGGCCACCGACACCTCGGCACCGCCGCCGGCAATGCGGCTGGTGGCGCCTTCGAAGCCTTCGAGCTTGGCGATCATCTGTTCCACCGGGCCACCGGGGGCGGCCTGGATGATGATGAAGTTGATCAGCAGGATCCCGAACAGCGTAGGGATGATCAGCAACAGGCGGCGAATGATATAGGCCAGCATTTAATCGCCTCCACTCGCCGGATCGGCGCTTTGGGTCGTGTCCAGGGAGACCGCCGGCTTGGCGTCGGGTTTGGCCCACCAAGTGGCGGTGCCTACGTCATAACGCGGCGAGACTTTGGGGTGACCGAGGTGGTCCCAATACGCAACGCGAAAGGTCTTGATGTGCCAGTTGGGGATCACGTAGTAGCCGAACTGCAGCACGCGATCCAGCGCCTTGGCGTGGGCGACCAGGCTCTTGCGCGAGTCGGCGTCGATCAGCTCTTCGACCAACTGGTCGACGGCCGGGTCCTTGAGGCCCATGTAGTTGCGGCTGCCAGGTTTGTCGGCACTGGAAGACGACCAGAATTCGCGCTGCTCGTTACCCGGCGAAGTGGATTGCGGGAAGCTGCCCACCAGCATGTCGAAATCCCGCGAGCGAATGCGGTTGATGAACTGTGAGACGTCCACCCGACGGATCACCAGGTCGATGCCCAGGTCGGCCAGGTTGCGCTTGAACGGCAGCAGGATGCGCTCGAACTCGGTCTGGGCCAGCAGGAACTCGATGGTCACCGGCTTGCCGGTGGTATCGACCATCTTGTCGTCGACGATGCGCCAGCCAGCCTCCTGCAACAGTTGGTAGGCCTCGCGTTGCTGGGTGCGGATCATGCCGCTGCCGTCGGTTTTGGACGGTTCGAACGCCTGGGTGAAGACTTCGTCGGGGACCTTGCCGCGCAGCGGTTCGAGGATCTTCAGCTCGTCCGGGCCGGGCAGACCGGTGGCGGCCATTTCCGAGTTTTCGAAGTAACTGCGCGTGCGCGTGTAGGCGCCGTTGAACAGCTGCTTGTTGCTCCACTCGAAATCCAATAGCAGGCTGATGGCCTTGCGCACACGCACGTCCTGGAACATCGGCTTGCGCGTGTTGAACACGAAACCCTGCATGCCGGTGGGGTTGCCGTTGGGGATTTCTTCCTTGATCAGGCGCCCCTGGGCCACGGCCGGGATGTTGTAGGCATTGGCCCAGTTCTTCGCGCTGAACTCCAGCCAGTAGTCGAACTGCCCGGCCTTCAAGGCTTCCAGGGCCACGGTGCTGTCGCGGTAATAGTCGGTGACGCGGTTATCGAAGTTGTAGAAGCCCTGGGTGATCGGCAGGTCCTTGGCCCAGTAATCCTTGACCCGCTCGTAGCGCACCATGCGCCCGGGCTTGACCTCGGCCACCTTGTAAGGCCCGCTGCCGAGGGGGATTTCCAGGTTGCCCTTGGAGAAATCCCGGGTGGCCCACCAGTGTTTGGGCAATACCGGCAATTGCCCGAGGATCAGCGGCAATTCGCGGTTATTGGTGCGTTTGAACTTGAACAGCACGCGCAACGGGTCTTCGGCCACCACTTCGTCGATGTCGGCGTAGTAGGTGCGGTAGATCGGCGAGCCTTCTTTCATCAGGGTCTGGAAAGTGAAAATCACGTCTTCGGCACGGATCGGGTGGCCATCATGAAAGCGTGCTTCGGGGCGCAGGTAGAAGCGTACCCAGCTGTTGTCCGGGGCCTTCTCGATCTTGCCGGCCACCAGGCCGTACTCGGTGATGGGCTCGTCCAGGCTTTGCATGGCCAGGGTGTCGTAGATCAGCGGCACGTTATCGGCGGGCACGCCTTTGCTGATGTAGGGGTTGAGGCTGTCGAAGCCGCCCATGCTCGATTCGCGGAAGGTGCCGCCCTTGGGCGCATCGGGGTTCACGTAGTCGAAGTGCTTGAAGTCGGCGGGGTATTTCGGCGGTTCGTTGTACAGCGTCAGCGCATGTTGCGGTGCGGCATGGGCCACGGCACTCAGCAACAGGCTGGAGAGCAGAGCAGTACGCAAAAACATCATTGGGCTTTCTCCGAAGCTTTCAGCCACCACGCGCTCAGGCCCAGGCTGTAGGGCGGCGTGGTGACAAAGGCGAACCGGTTGCGGTACGCCAAGCGATGATAGTTGAGATACCAGTTGGGAATACTGTAGTGCTGCCACAGCAGCACCCGGTCGAGGGCTCGGCCAGCGGCCAATTGCTCTTCGCGGGTCTGCGCGGCCAGCAGTTGTTCCAGCAGGTGATCGACCACCGGGTTGGCGATGCCTGCGTAGTTCTTGCTGCCCTTGATGACCGCCTGGCTGGAGTGGAAGTACTGCCACTGTTCGAGGCCGGGGCTCAGGGTCTGGTTGAGGGTGATCAGGATTATGTCGAAGTCGAACTGATCCAGGCGCTGTTTGTATTGCGCGCGGTCAACTGTGCGCAGGCGCGCGTCGATGCCGATGCTGATCAGGTTTTCGACGTAGGGCTGCAGGATGCGCTCCAGGTTCGGGTTCACCAGCAGGATCTCGAAACGCAGCGGCTGGCCGTCGCTGTTGAGCAGGCGCTGGCCCGACAGCTTCCAGCCGGCTTCGCCGAGCAGGGCCAGGGCGCGGCGCATGGTCTCGCGCGGGATGCCTCGGCCGTCGGTCTGCGGCAGGCTGAAGGGTTGGGTAAACAGGCTGGCCGGCAACTGGTCGCGGTAGGGCGACAGCATCAGCCACTCATGGCCCACCGGCACGCCGGTCGCCGAGAATTCGCTGTTGGGGTAGTAACTCAGTGTGCGTTTGTAGGCGCTGCTGAACAGGGTGCGGTTGGTCCATTCGAAATCGAACATCAGCCCCAGCGCTTCGCGCACCTTGGTCTGGCTGAACGTGGGCCGCCGCGTGTTCATGAACAGGCCCTGGCTCTGGGTTGGGATCTGGTGGGCGATCTGCGCCTTGATCACATCGCCCCGGTTGACCGCCGGGAAGTTGTAGCCGGTGGCCCAGTTCTTGGCCTGGTGCTCAATATAAATGTCGAACTCGCCGGCCTTGAAGGCTTCGAAGGCCACGTCGCTGTCGCGGTAGAACTCCACCTCGACCTTGTCGTAGTTGTAGAAGCCCCGGTTGACCGGCAGGTCCTTGCCCCAGTAGTCCTTGACCCGTTCGAACACCAGTTGCCGGCCCGGCGTCACCTTGGTGATGCGGTACGGGCCGCTGCCCAGCGGTGGTTCAAAGGTGGTGGCCTTGAAGTCGCGGTTTTTCCAGTAGTGCTGGGGCAGTACCGGCAACTCGCCCAGGCGCAGGATCAGCAACGGGTTGCCGGCGCGTTTGAACACAAAACGAATGCGGTGGCGGTTGAGGATATCGACCCGGGCCACTTCCTGCAGGTTGGTGCGGTACTGCGGGTGGCCTTCGGTGAGCAGGGTGCGATAGGAAAACGCCACGTCGTAGGCGGTGATCGGCTTGCCATCATGGAAGCGGGCTTCCGGGCGCAGGTTGAACACCACCCAGCTGCGGTCTTCGCTGTATTCCACCGACTGTGCAATCAACCCATAGCTGGAGGTGGGCTCATCACCGGATGGCGCGTACTGCCCCGTGCCGACCATCAACGGCTCATTGAGCTCATTGACGCCGTACTGCAGGAAATTGGGGGTGGAAACCGGGCTTGAGCCCTTGAAGGTGTAGGGGTTGAGTGTGTCGAACGTGCCAAATGCCATGACCCGCAACGTCCCGCCTTTCGGCGCTGCAGGGTTTACCCAATCGAAGTGGGTGAATGTGGCGGGGTACTTGAGCCTGCCGAACTGCGTGTAACCGTGGCTCTCGGTAATCGTCGCGTTCGCAGCAAAGCTCAAGGCCAGACTTATTAGAAGAAGGAGGGGACGCTTCAAGTCAGAGATCCGATCCAGGCGGCTTGGGCTTTATGATCGGTACAGTAACAGCTTGTTCCGGTTGGAAAAAGGCCGTTGGAATGCCTCGGTTTGAGGGCTGGCGCGGTATTGAAGGGGGTGAAGATCAAATGTGGGAGCTGGCTTGCCTGCGATAGCATCGGCTCGGTATCACTGATACACCGAGGTGATGCCATCGCAGGCAAGCCAGCTCCCACACAAGCCCGCTCAGCTGCAGGTTTATCTTGGGCCGGACACCACCAGCATCTGCCCCGGCTTCAGCGCCTGGCCAGTGCGCGGGTTCCAGCGCTTGAGATGTTGCATCTCGACGTTGAAACGCTTGGCAACGATGTACAGCGAGTCACCTTTCTTGACCTTGTATTGCACCGGCTTCTTGCTGTCGGCCTTGGCCACCAGCTTGCGGGTGTCCTGCATCACCAGTGTCTGGCCGACCTTGAGGGCCTGGCCGTTGAGCTTGTTCCAGCGCTGCAGGTCATGCACGTCGACCTTGTTGGCCTTGGCGATCAGCGTTAGGTTGTCGCCGCTGCGCACCTTGTAGCTGCGTGAGCGCCCGGCAACACGTGCAGTCTCGACTTCGTCGAACACCTGCTTCTTCGGACGCATCGCCAGCAATTCTTCCGGCTTCATCGTCGACAGGGTGCTGGTCAGCAACTGCGCCTTGGAGCTTGGCACCAGCAAATGCTGGGGGCCGTCCAGGGTGGTGCGTTGCTTCAATGCGGGGTTGAGCTGGAACAGCTCGTCTTCGTCGATCTCGGCCAGCGCAGCGACCCGGGACAGGTCCATGCTCTGCTTGACTTCGACCACTTCGAAATACGGCTGGTTGGCGATCGGGCTCAGGTTGACGCCGTAGGCCTCGGGGGCCAGCACCACCTGGGATAGCGCCAGGAACTTGGGCACGTAGTCCTTGGTTTCCTGGGGCAGGGGCAGGTTCCAGTAGTCGGTCGGCAGGCCGAGCTTCTCGTTGCGCTCGATGGCCCGGCTCACCGTCCCTTCACCGGCGTTGTAGGCGGCCAGGGCCAACAACCAGTCGCCGTTGAACATGTCGTGCAGACGGGTCAGGTAGTCCAGGGCGGCGGTGGTGGAGGCGGTGATGTCGCGGCGGCCGTCGTAGGCGCGGGTCTGGCGCAGGTTGAAGTAACGCCCGGTGGAAGGAATGAACTGCCACAAGCCGACCGCATCGCTGCGCGAATAGGCCATTGGGTTGTAGGCGCTTTCAATCACGGGCAGCAGCGCCAGTTCCAGCGGCATGTTGCGTTCTTCAAGGCGTTCGACGATGTAATGAATGTAGAGGCTGCCGCGTTCTCCGGCGTTCTCTAAGAAGGAGGGGTTGCTGGCGAACCACAAGCGCTGTTGCTCGATGCGCGGGTTGACGCCCAGGCCGTCCTGCAATTGAAAGCCCCGTCGCATGCGTTCCCAGACGTCCTGGGGCACTTCGGGGCTGGGCTTCTCTGATAGCCAAATAGGTTTTTGCTTGATCTTGGCAGCAAGATTCGGTTTGGGTTGCACGGTGGATTGTGCAGCGAAATTTGTCGATTGGCAGCCCGCCAGAGTCGCGGACACAGCCACCGCCACAGCTTGAGCCAGGCGGGTCAATGCGTCTGAAGAAATGGATTTACGAATAGATGACGACATTGGCTGGAAGTAAGTTCCGGGCAAAAATGTCGGGCGATTCTAGAAAGCGCTTTGGTTCCGGTCAACCATTCAGAAATTACGTATCAGATTGCGATCCATTAGAACTTATCTTTCCAAGCCCTCAAGCTAGCAAACACCTCGGCCCCAGAGCGGTTGTCGCGGCCATTCCGTTCGTCCGCTTTTTGTTTAACGGATGTTTCAGTGGTACGCAGGAAAGGGTTAGTACGTTTTTCCAGGGCCAGGTTGGACGGCAGCGTCATCTCGCCGCGGGCCCGGAGTTGATTGACGTTCTCTACCCGTTCGGCAATGTCGGCGTTGTCCGGTTCCACCGCCTGGGCGAACCTCAGGTTGCTTTGTGTGTATTCGTGGGTGCAATAAACCAGGGTGTCGGCGGGCAGGGCGGCCAGGCGCTCCAGGGAGGTGTGCATCTGTTCCGGCGTGCCTTCGAACAGGCGGCCGCAACCGGCGGCAAACAGGGTGTCACCGCAAAACAGCACGCCATGGTGATAAAAGGCGATATGGCCGAGGGTGTGGCCGGGTACGCTATAAACGTCGAAGTCCCAACCCAATACGCTGACGCGGTCGTTGTCCTGCAAGGCCACGTCTCGCCCCGGGATCTTCTCGTTCGCCGGGCCGTAGACCTTGGCGCCGGTCACCTGCTTGAGCTGTTCGACACCGCCGACATGGTCGTGGTGATGATGAGTAATCAGGATGTCGCTGAGGGTCCATTGCGGGTTTTGCCCGAGCCAGGTCAGCACGGGCGCAGCGTCACCCGGGTCGACCACCGCGCAGCGCTGGCTTTGGGGGTCTTGTAACAACCAGATGTAGTTATCGGTGAAGGCGGGCAGGGCACTGATCTGTATCATTCTTCGATTCGCCAAGCTGAACACATTGGTGCATCTTAGAACGTCTAGGCGAGTTGGAGAATGCAATGACTGATAAAGCGTTCGCCCAGGCCGATCCTGAATGGCTGGCCTTGATCGGCGCGGCCCGTGAATGGCTGTCCGGGCCCATCGGGCAATTTTTGCTGGATGAAGAGCGGCGCATGCTCGAAGACGAGCTGGGCCGCTTCTTCGGTGGCTACCTGGTGCATTACGGCCCGTCGGCCGAGACCCCGCCCACCGCGCCCCAGGTGCAACGCAATGTGCGCCTGGGCGCGCCGCTGCCAGGCGTGGAAATCGTCTGCGAGGAACAAGCCTGGCCGTTGAGTGAGCATGCCGCCGATGTGGTGGTGCTGCAGCATGGCCTGGATTTCTGCCTGTCGCCCCACGGCCTGCTGCGCGAGGCCGCCAGCAGCGTGCGCCCGGGTGGCCATCTGCTGATCATCGGCATCAACCCCTGGAGCAGCTGGGGCCTGCGTCATGTGTTCGCCCATGACGGCTTGCGCCAGGCGCGCTGCATCTCGCCGTCGCGCGTAGGGGACTGGCTGAACCTGCTGGGCTTTGCGCTGGAGAAACGCCGCTTCGGGTGCTATCGTCCGCCGCTTGCCTCGGCCAAGTGGCAAGGCCGCCTGGCCGGTTGGGAGCGCCGCGCGGGTGCCTGGCAACTGTCGGGTGGCGGCTTCTATCTGTTGGTCGCGCGCAAGATCGTGGTCGGGCTGCGCCCTGTGCGCCAGGTACTGCGCCAGCCCATGGGCAAGCTGGTGCCGATGCCGATGGCCAAGGTCAACCGCAAGCAAAGCGAACCCTAATACCTTTTTTGATTTCAGACGTGCCTGTCTTGATGGATGCAACCGATGACCGATACCGTAGAACTCTTCACTGATGGCGCCTGCAAGGGCAACCCAGGCCCTGGTGGCTGGGGCGCGTTGCTGGTGTGCAAGGGCGTGGAGAAGGAACTGTGGGGCGGCGAACCCAACACCACCAACAACCGCATGGAACTGATGGGCGCCATCCGTGGCCTCGAAGAACTCAAGCGTCGCTGCGACGTGCTGCTGGTGACCGACTCGCAATACGTGATGAAGGGCATCAACGAGTGGATGGTCAACTGGAAGAAGCGTGGCTGGAAGACCGCCGCCAAGGAACCGGTGAAAAACGCCGATCTGTGGCAACTGCTCGATGAGCAGTGCAACCGCCACAACATCACCTGGAAATGGGTGCGCGGGCACATCGGCCACCCGGGCAACGAACGGGCTGACCAACTGGCCAACCGTGGCGTGGACGATGTGCGCGGCTACAAGCAGAGCTGAGGTTTAAAGCGCGGCGATGGCCTGGGCCAGTTGCATGTCACTGAAGGTTTGCCCCGGCAGGCATTCGCGGATATGCACCAGCGCCGACTCCAGGCGTGCGCCGTGGATCTGGCCGTCAGTGGCTACAAAGGCTTGGGCGTCATCCCGGGCAGCCTGAACGATCTTGTCATCCTTGAACGAAGAGCTGGTGCCTCGTGTGGCACTCATGGACAGGCTGACCAGAAAGTCGGTCGTCATCACAAAGCTGGTGGCGTGCGCTGTGAGGGCGCTGCTCATCAGCAGCAACGCGCACAGTGTTTTCGAGGTGTTCATGTTTCTGCGAGGTCCGCATCGGGCTGGGGAACGCAGGCTAACAAGGGCGCATGGGCTGAACTGCTGCAACTTTGCTAAAGAGTGTAAGAAACTGTCGAGCCGCCAGGGCCCGAGGCCAGCCTTGGGCTGCCCGGGGCATGACGTGCTAATATCCCGCTCCTTGAAATACACCACCCGTTGAGAGCTGAACCCTGATGGCCATCCGATCTGTTGTACTCGATACCGAAACCACCGGCATGCCGGTGACCGATGGCCACCGGATCATCGAAATCGGCTGTGTCGAACTGATGGGCCGTCGCCTCACCGGCCGTCACTTTCATGTGTACCTGCAACCGGACCGTGACAGTGACGAAGGCGCGATCGGCGTCCACGGCATCACCGACGAGTTCCTCAAGGGCAAGCCGCGTTTCGCGGAAGTCGCCGATGAATTTTTCGAGTTCATCAACGGCGCCCAGCTGATCATCCATAACGCGGCGTTTGACGTCGGCTTCATCAACAACGAATTTGCCCTGATGGGGCAGACCGATCGCGCAGACATCTCCCAGCACTGCTCGATCCTCGACACCTTGATGATGGCCCGCGAACGTCACCCGGGCCAGCGCAACAGCCTCGATGCCTTGTGCAAGCGTTATGGCGTCGACAACTCCGGCCGTGAACTCCACGGCGCCTTGCTCGACTCCGAGATCCTGGCAGACGTCTACCTGACCATGACGGGCGGGCAGACCAGCCTGTCGCTGGCCGGCAACGCCTCTGACGGCAGCGGTTCCGCCGAAGGTTCGGGCAATCGCCCTTCGGAAATCCGTCGCCTGCCGGCAGATCGCAAACCGAGCGTGATCATTCGCGCCAGCGAGCAGGACATGGCTGAGCATGCGGCGCGCCTCGAAGCCATCGCCAAATCGGCGGGTGCGCCGGCGTTGTGGTCGACCCTGACCCAGCAATAGCCCCCATTCTGTAGGAGCCCGGCTTGCCGGCGATGAGGCCCTTGCCTTTAGCGCAAGGCTCGCGGCCGCCATCGCCGGCAAGCCGGCTCCTACAGACTGCTTTCGAAATCTTCATTCGCGTCATCCGCCCCAAGCTTCTACCCTTGAGTGCATAGCCCTCAGGACTGAACGCACTTATGTACAAAGACCTGAAGTTCCCTGTGCTTATCGTGCACCGTGACATCAAGGCCGACACGGTGGCCGGTGATCGGGTTCGGGGCATCGCCCGGGAGCTGGAACAAGAGGGCTTCAGTATCTTCTCCGCGGTGGATTACGCCGAAGGCCGGCTAGTGGCCTCTACCCATCACGGTTTGGCGTGCATGCTGATCGCCGCCGAAGGGGCCGGCGAAAACACCCACTTGTTGCAAAACATGGTCGAGCTGATCCGTCTGGCCCGGCTGCGGGCGCCCAACCTGCCGATCTTCGCCCTGGGCGAGCAAGTCACCCTGGAGAACGCGCCGGCCGATGCCATGAGCGAACTCAACCAACTGCGCGGCATTCTTTACCTGTTCGAAGACACCGTGCCGTTCCTGGCCCGGCAAGTCGCCCGGGCGGCGCGTGGCTACCTGGATGGCCTGTTGCCGCCTTTCTTCAAGGCCCTGGTACAGCACACGGCCGACTCCAATTATTCCTGGCACACCCCCGGCCACGGTGGCGGGGTGGCCTATCGCAAGAGCCCGGTGGGGCAGGCGTTTCATCAGTTTTTCGGGGAAAACACCCTGCGTTCGGACTTGTCGGTTTCGGTGCCTGAACTGGGTTCGCTGCTCGATCACACCGGGCCCCTGGCGGAAGCCGAAGCCCGCGCCGCGCGCAACTTCGGCGCCGACCACACGTTCTTCGTGATCAACGGCACGTCCACCGCCAACAAGATCGTCTGGCATTCCATGGTCGGCCGCGATGACCTGGTGCTGGTGGACCGCAACTGCCACAAGTCGGTGCTGCATTCGATCATCATGACCGGCGCGATCCCGCTGTACCTGTGCCCGGAGCGCAACGAGCTGGGCATCATCGGCCCGATTCCCCTGAGCGAATTCAGCCCTGAGTCCATCCGCGCCAAGATCGAAGCCAGCCCCTTGACCCGAGGACGCCCGCCGAAAGTGAAGATGGCCGTGGTGACCAACTCCACCTACGACGGCCTGTGCTACAACGCCGAGCTGATCAAGCAGCAATTGGGCAACAGCGTCGAGGTGCTGCACTTCGATGAGGCCTGGTACGCCTACGCGGCGTTCCACGAATTCTTTGCTGGACGCTATGGCATGGGCACCTCGCGTACCCCGGACAGCCCACTGGTGTTCACCACTCACTCGACCCACAAGCTACTGGCGGCATTCAGCCAGGCGTCGATGATCCACGTGCAGGATGGCGGCGCTCGCCAGTTGGACCGCGACCGTTTCAACGAAGCGTTCATGATGCATATTTCCACCTCGCCCCAGTACAGCATCATTGCCTCGCTGGACGTGGCCTCTGCGATGATGGAAGGCCCGGCCGGGCGCTCGTTGCTGCAGGAGATGTTCGACGAAGCCCTGAGTTTTCGTCGGGCCCTGGCTAACCTGCGCCAGCACATCGCCGCCGAAGACTGGTGGTTTTCCATCTGGCAGCCGCCCTCGGTGGCCGGGATCGACCGCGTCGCCACGGCAGATTGGTTGCTGCAGCCGCAGGATGACTGGCACGGGTTCGGTGATGTGGCCGAAGACTATGTGTTGCTCGACCCGATCAAAGTCACGCTGGTGATGCCGGGCCTTAATGCGGGGGGCGCGTTGAGCGACTGTGGGATTCCCGCTGCCGTGGTCAGTAAATTCCTCTGGGAGCGTGGGCTGGTGGTGGAAAAGACCGGCCTGTATTCCTTCCTCGTGCTGTTTTCCATGGGCATTACCAAAGGCAAGTGGAGTACCTTGCTCACCGAGTTGCTGGAATTCAAGCGCAACTACGACGCCAACGTCAGCTTGGCCAGCTGTTTGCCTTCGGTGTACGCCCAAGGGCCGGCGCGCTATCAGGGCCTGGGGCTGCGCGACCTGTGCGACCAGCTGCACGCCTGTTATCGCAGCAATGCGACGGCCAAGCACCTCAAGCGCATGTACACGGTATTGCCGGAAATCGCGATGAAACCCGCCGACGCGTACGACCAGTTGGTGCGGGGTGAAGTGGAGGCGGTTTCCATTGATGCCTTGCCAGGGCGCATCGCAGCCGTGATGCTGGTGCCTTATCCGCCGGGCATTCCGTTGATCATGCCCGGTGAGCGCTTTACCGAATCGACACGTTCGATCATCGACTACCTGGCGTTTGCCCGGACGTTCGATAGCAGTTTCCCCGGTTTTGTCGCGGATGTTCATGGGTTGCAACACGAAGACGACGGCAGTGGTCGTTGTTACACCGTCGATTGCATCAAGGGTTAAGGATGTTTATGCAAGCTGTAATGAACCCGAAGTACCCGGGGCTCAGTGTAAGGGTCGCCGACGAGGGCTTTGACGCCTATGTGTGGGGCAATGACTTCAGTTTTGAGGTGAGCACTTACGGCGAGCCGCAGATGGGTAAGCGCGTCGATCAGTGGCCGGTGGAGCGCATCGTGCCGTACCGCAAGTGCTACGGGATCGACCCCGAAGAGTTCGCCAGCTTCCGTGACGCGCCGGACAGCGCGATCTTCATGGCCTATCTGGACGACCGGGCGGTGGGGCATATCGTGGTCAGCACCAACTGGAACGGTTTTGCCCACGTCGACGAGCTGGCGGTGGCCTTGCCGGCGCGGCGCCATGGCGTGGCCAAGGCATTGCTGGATGTGGCGCAGTTCTGGAGCCGCAAGAAGAACCTGCCGGGGATGATGCTGGAAACCCAGAACAACAACCTCGGCGCCTGCCGTTTGTATGAGCGATGCGGTTACGTGATGGGCGGAATCGACCACCTGCGCTATCGCGGCATCGACCCGCAGACCCGCGAAGTGGCGATTTTCTGGTACCGGTTGTTCAAGAGCGAAGTCGAACAGGTTTAACCCGGCAGCAGGCTTTCGGCCTTCTGCGTGACGATCTCGAGCAGTGCATTCAAGGCCGGAGACGCCGCGCCGTCCCTGAGGGTCAGCGCATACAGGCTGACCGGGATCGGTGGCGACACCGGGCACGCATCCAGCCCGGCTTCGCGGGCGCCGTAGGCGGTGAACGGGTCGACAATCGCCAGGCCTTCCCCGGCCTCCACCATGCTGCGCATCATCTGGTAGGTCTGCACCCGCGTCTGCACCACCGGCAGCGGGCGCAGGGCTTGCAGCTTGGCGTCCAGCAGGCGGCTCAAGGGGTCATGCCCTTCGAGGCCGATCATCGACTGGCCAGCCAGGTCCTGCAGCGCAATGTACTTCTGCTTGGGTTTGAGCCAGCCATGGGGGGCCAGCAGTTGCAGTTTGCCCTGGGCCAGCACGGTGCTCTGGATCTGCGGGTGTTCCGGGTCATGCAGGCTCAAGCCCACGTCGGCCTCGTGGAGCAGCAGGCTGCGTACGATCTCCCGGGTCGGTTGGCTGGACAGGTTGCACGGGGTGTCCTGGAAGCGTCGGCGCAGCACGGCGATACTCTGCGGCAACAACTGGTTGGCCAGGGGCGGCGTGCACAGGGCGCGCAAGGTTGGGGCGTGATGGTGTTTCAGTCGGCTGGCCAGGCGTTGTACCGGTTCCAGGGCTTCGTAGAGGTGGGCGATCTGGGTTTGCAGCTCCAGGGTCTCACGCGTTGCTTGCAAACGCCCGCGCACACTGGCAAACAGCATGAAGCCCAACAGATGCTCGGCATCCTTGAGCGTGGCGTCCACGTCGCCCACGGGGAGTTGCAACCATTCGGCGGCCGTGCCGAGGTGTCCGGTCTGCAAGATGGCCTGAATCACTTCGATATGACGTAAACGCATCGCCGGAGTCTATGTTCAGTGCGATGGGGTTTCAATGGCTGGACAAAAAACAGCGTGGGCCTGGTCTACCGTTGCAACCTGCGGTTCATGTAAAGCGTGTAATAACCGACGAACAATGAGGGAGCGTCGCGATGTCCGGCAAAACCGCAGCAATTGACAGCCTGCACCGCCAACGAGGGTTTACCCGTTGGGCGGTGCTGGTGGTGTTGGTCATCGTTGGGCTACTGACCCTGGCGGTGGGGCCAAGGCTGTTTGGCGATGTGACCCTGGCCGAGATCGCCACGGCAAAAACGCAGGTGGCCGAGTTGGGCAAGGCACTCGAACGTTTTCATCAAGACACGGGCCGCTATCCCAGCGATGAAGAAGGGCTGGAGGCCTTGACTGAGCAGCCTGTCGACCTGACGCAGTGGAAGGGCCCCTATATCAAGGAAGAATGGCTGACCTATCCGTGGGGCATTGCCTACCAGTACCATTACCCTGCGACCCAGGGCCAGGCGCCGTTTGACCTGTTCTCGTTCGGCAAAGACCGGACGCTGGGCGGTGTTGGGGTCAATAAGGATATTACCTACGGCGACAACTGAATCATCTGGCAATACCCATAGACCTGATTAGAATGACGCGTCTGATCATCAACGACCAAAGCCGGTTACCGGCACTTACAACAAAAACAGGTCTGGTCTCGAATGCCTCTACCCTCGAATTTTCTCGGGGTAACGGCCAAGCAACTGCTGGTCCTGGTGACCGTCGGCTGCGTGGCCGCTTACCTCTTCAGTAATCCCGACGACAGCACCCCGCAAAAGCACGCCCTCGAAGCGTTTATCCGTTCCCAGGAACAGGTCGCCGAGCAGGTGGGCGCCGTGCTGGATATTGCACTGGTCAGGGAAGTGGTTGCGCACCCGGGCTATGGCGCCACAGGTAGTACGCCGGGCTATACGCGCTCGATGTTTGCCGTCGAAGGCGAAAAGGGGCGGGTGCTGGTGACGCTCAAGCAAGTGGAGGGAGAGCAGGGGGTGGAGGTGACGCAGATAAGCCGGCAGTGATCGCCGGCCCAGTCAATGGCGCGGATGGCCAGGACTGAGCAGGTCTAGTGAGGCGAGATCTTATGACGCGAGGGTGGTTTCCGATTCACGGACAATAATGGTGCCCGACTGAATCAGCTTGAACTCATCCCCTTCCAGTTTTTCTACGCGGTCGCCAATGGCCAATTTGTAGGTGGTGGTAGGCATCGAGCCAGCCTGGCTGTCCTGCGCCGGGTTGGATTCCTGGAACTCATGCACCGAATACACGCGTCCTTCCGCGTCTCTGGCATGGAACTGTCCGACAAGTACTGCAGCCATCTGTTTAGAACCTCTGGAGATAAACACTCGATTTGCGGTTCTGTAGACCGTCATGGAGCGGGGTAGTTTACCTATAGTAAAAAAATACTATTCGTTGAAAATTTCAGACGCTTCCTACGCATGCGTACGCGCAGTAACGTTCAGGAGGAATATCAAAACCTGCTGGTGAACACGCCGTGAAGACTCTATAACTAAAAGCTCCTTTAGTCAGACGTCGGGAAAACCTCAATGAGCAAGGTCTACACGATTGCCGTCCTGGTTGGCAGCTTGAGAAAAGAGTCGATCAACCGCAAGGTCGCCCTGGCCTTGGCCAAACTGGCCCCTGCCAACCTGAAGTTGAACATTGTGGAAATTGGCGATCTGCCGCTCTACAACGAGGACATCGACCAAGGTACGCCGCCGGCAGCCTACAGTACTTTCCGCCAACAGGTGAGCTCATCCGACGCGGTGTTGTTCGTGACCCCGGAATACAACCGTTCCGTGCCTGCTCCACTGAAGAATGCGATCGACGTCGGTTCGCGCCCCTACGGCAAAAGTGCCTGGAGCGGCAAACCGGGGGCGATCATCAGTGTGTCGCCCGGCGCCATCGGCGGGTTTGGTGCCAACCACCATCTGCGCCAGTCCCTGGTATTCCTCGACGTGCCGTGCCTGCAGCAACCGGAAGCCTACCTGGGCGGTGCAGGCAGCCTGTTCGATGAGGCCGGCAAGCTGTCGGAAAAAACCAAACCCTTCCTGCAGGCCTTTATCGACGCCTACAGCAAATGGGTAGAAAAACAATCCGCCTGACACCCCTCACCCCGTAGGAGCCGGCTTGCCGGCGATGGCGGTTTCGTGATCACCGCAAGGCTTTAGGGCCCATCGCCGGCAAGCCGGCTCCTACAACGATCAGGTCAGTTGATCGGCCAATGCCAGTGCCAGCGCCGTGGACTGCTGGCGCGACGCCTGATCGACCTCCGGCCCCAGGATGGTTTTTTCCACGTACAGCGAGTGCACGTCGCTCACCCCGATAAAGCCGAGCCAAGCCTCCATATAAGGTTTCTGGAAATCCATGGCCTGCGCGTCCGGCGCAGAAAAATCCATGCCACGCGCATACACGTTCACTGCCGTCTTGTTTTGCAGCAAGCCACGCAAACCGTGCTCGGGGCTGAATTCGAACAGCACATCCTTTTGCGACACCACGTCGATAAAGTGCTTGAGCTTGTAGGGCACTGCGAAATTCCACAGCGGTACCGAAAACACCCACACATCCGCCTGATGCAGGTAGGCCGCCAAGGACTTGAGCGTCGCCCAGGCTACGGCTTGCTCTTCACTCAGGGGCGTGCCGCTGATACCGGCGTATTTGGCATCCATCACCGGCCCATCAAATTCGGGCAGTTCCAGCGCCCAGAGGTCCAGGGTCACCACCTGCGTATCCGGCGCGTTGTGCTGGTAGCGTGCGATAAATTGACGAGCGATTTCCAACGATGCAGAGCGCTGTTTGCGCGGTGAACATTCGACGTGCAGGAGCGTGGTCATGGTGAGCCTCGGAATAAGATGACCCGCTCATTGCAACATACCGCTCATTGAAATATAAATTGAGTTTATTGGGCCTATTGATCACCGAGCGGAATATGTTCGATACGTTATTGCTTAAAACCTTTGTAGCCGTGGTGGATGAAGGCGGCTTCAGCCGCGCTGGCGCTCGCCTGCACCTCACCCAATCGGCCGTCAGCGGGCACTTGCGACGGCTGGAGGAGCAAGTCGGCAAACCCTTGCTCACACGCACAACGCGCTCCCAACACTTGACGCCGGACGGTGAGCGGTTGATGGCCTACGCGCGCGGCATCTTGGCGCTGAATCGGGATGCTTGGGCGGACCTGACGCGCTCAGCATTCGAAGGTGAGTTAAGGGTCGGCGTGTCGGAAGAGTTCGCCGACGCACGCTTGTTGCGTGAGTTGCAGGATGCCGCTGCCGCGTACCCCGGCATGCACATCAGCGTGCAAGTCGGCATTCCCGGCACGTTGCTGACGCGCATGAAGCAAGGCGAGTTGGATGTGGTGGTGGGGTCGTTGTGCGAGTCCGGCGAACCGGGTTTGGCGCTATGGCAGGAGCCTCTGGTGTGGGTCTGGTCTGCGCAACCCGTGGTGACGCTGCCATCGCCTTTGCCGCTGGCGCTGTTTCCCGAGCCTTGCCCCTACCGTGAGGCGGCGCTTTCACGCCTGGCCCAGGCGGGTATCGCCCAGCGCACCGCCCTGCAGTGCAGCAGTTATGCTGCGCTGCAGGCCGCCGCGTCAGCCGGGTTTGCCATCGCTCCGATGGCGCGTAGCCAGGTTGGGCCGGGCCTGACTGTACTGGGTGCCGAACACGGTTTGCCCGCTTTGCCCGACGCCCAGTTCCGCTTGTTCAGTGCGCCGGACGCAGACCCGCGCTTGGTCGAAGTGATCACCCGTGTGGTGCTCCAATACGGCGCTGCCCGGCCTTATTGACGATCAGCGCAACCAGTTGGTACGCGCCAGTTCGATCACTTCATCGCCCCGGCCACTCATCACCGCCTTGAGCATGTACAGGCTGAAACCCTTGGCCTGTTCCAGCTTGATGCTCGGCGGCATCACCAGTTCCTGAGTCGCCGTCACCACATCCACCAACACCGGGCCATCATGGGCCAGGGCGCGGCGCAAGGCCGGTTCCAGGTCTTCGGATTGCTCCACGCGAATGCCCAGGATCCCCATGGCATTGGACATGGCCGCAAAGTCTGGGTTTTTCAGCTCGGTGCCGGTGTCCAGGTAGCCGGCGGCTTTCATCTCCATGGCGACAAACCCCAGGGATGAGTTATCGAACACGATGACTTTGATCGGCAGTTTCAACTGCGCCAGCGAAATGAAATCCCCCATCAACATAGCGAACCCACCGTCACCGGACAGGGAAATCACCTGCCGCCCGGGGAACGCCGCTTGGGCGCCAATCGCCTGGGGCATGGCGTTGGCCATGGAACCATGGTTGAACGAGCCGATTAGGCGACGTTTGCCGTTCATCTTCAAATAACGCGCGGCCCACACGGTCGGCGAGCCAACGTCGGCGGTGAAAATCGCATCATCACTGGCCAGTTCGCTGAGCAAGCGCGCGACATATTGCGGGTGGATCGGGCGGTTGGCTTTCGATGGCTGGGCCAGGTCATCCAGGCCTTGGCGGGCTTTCTCGTAGTGCTTCAACGACGTGTCGAGGAAGCTGCGATCGGTCTTGCGGGTCAGGCGCGGCAACAGCGCGTCAATGGTTTCTCCGACATCGGCGGCGATGCCCAGGTCCAGGGTGGCACGGCGCCCCAGTGCCTGTGGGTTGCGGTCGACCTGAATGATCTTCGCGTCGGTGGGGTAGAACTGGCGGTAGGGGAAGTCGGTGCCGAGCATGATCAAGGTGTCGCAGTTGAGCATGGCGTGGTAACCCGAACTGAAGCCGATCAGGCCGGTCATGCCCACGTCAAACGGGTTGTCCCATTCCACATGCTCCTTGCCGCGCAAGGCATGCACCACCGGTGCGCCCAGAGCGTCGGCCAAGGCCACCACCTGGTCATGGGCGCCGGCACAGCCGCTGCCGCACAGCAGGGTGACTTTCTGGCTGCCGTCGAGCAGCTCGGTGAGGCGTTGCAGGTCCTGTTCGGCCGGCAAGGTGCGCGGTGCGTACAGCGCAGGCCAGGGCTTGAGCGTGTCCTCGACTTCCAGCAGCGAAATGTCCCCGGGGATCACCACCACGGCCACGCCACGGTTGAGGATCGCCGAGCGCATGGCGCGGTGCAGCACCTGGGGCATCTGCGCGGGGTTGGTTATCAGCTCGATAAAGTGGCTGCACTCTTTGAACAGTTCTTGGGGGTGGGTTTCCTGGAAGTAGTTCAGGCCGATCTCGGAGGAGGGGATCTGCGCCGCAATGGCCAGCACCGGCACGTGGTTACGATGGCAGTCGAACAGGCCATTGATCAGGTGCAGGTTGCCCGGCCCGCAGCTGCCGGCGCACACCGTCAGTTCGCCGGTGGCTGCCGCCTCGGCGCCGGCCGCGAACGCCGCGACTTCTTCGTGGCGCACGTGCATCCACTCGATGCTGTCCATGGTGCGCAGGGCGTCGGTCAGGCCGTTCAGGCTGTCGCCGGTCAGGCCCCAGATGCGCTTGATGCCCGCCTGTTCAAGGGTGGTTGCCAATTGCTGGGCCAAGTTGATTTTCGCCATGAAGCACTCCAATCGTCAGTGAGGTTAAAAACTGCTGATCAGTAGAGGACAGTTCGATCACGGCGAATGCTCCGCCCTTATTGTGAAGATTGCGTCATGGCTGCACGGTATTGGCGGGTGCGTCGTGCGATAAACCACTGGTCACGGACCAGGGCCAGCAGGGGCGCGACGGTCGGGTTGGGCAGGCGCCCGCGGCTCAGGCGGCGCAGTTGGTAGCGCACCACGGCCATGGTGGCGAGGGAGGCCAGTGGCTTGCGCTTCCAGCGGATCGGCTGCAATTGCGGGTTGAGGTCGCGCCCCTCACGCCAGTGTTTGATCAGCTGGGGTTCCAGGGTGAGCGCCGTGGCGATACCGGCCATGGCGATGCCGCTGTCGAGCACTTGCTGCACCACCGGCAAGCGGCGAATGCCGCCGGTGACCATTACCGGCATATGGGCAATGGCCGCCAGCTCACTGGCCATTTCCAGAAAGTACGCCTCCCGGGCCAGGGTCCGGCCGTCCCGTGCTTCGCCCTGCATGGCCGGGGCTTCGTAACTGCCACCGGACAACTCCAGCAGGTCGACCGGCAAGGTGTTGAGCAACTCGACCACCGCCCGCGCATCCGCTGCGTCGAAACCACCGCGCTGGAAGTCTGCCGAGTTGAGCTTCACGGCTACACAAAACCCGGGGCTGACGCTGGCGCGTACGGCCGTGATCACCTCCACCAGCAAGCGTGCGCGGTTCTCCAGGCTGCCGCCCCAGCGATCGGTGCGCTGGTTGCTCAACGGCGACAGGAACTGGCTGAGCAGGTAGCCGTGGGCCGCATGGATCTGCACGCCGGTGAAGCCGGCTTTCTCGGCCAGGCGCGCGCTGGTAGCGAAGCGCTGGATCACGTCGTTGATATCGTCTTCGCTCATGGCCTTGGGCTTGGCGAACATCTTGGAAAAACCACCGAGGTCCAGCGCGACCGCCGAGGGCGCCAGGGCTTGCTGGCCCAGGTTGGCCATGGTCTGGCGGCCGGGGTGGTTGAGCTGTACCCAGAAGTGCACGCCCTTGGCGCGGGCGATGTCGGCCCATTCGCGAAAGCTCGCCAGGTGCTGTTCATCTTCCAGGGCGACGCCGCCGGGGCCGGTCATGGCGCGGCGGTCGATCATCACGTTGCCGGTCAGCAGCAAGCCCGGTTCGCCGTCGGCCCAGGCCTTGTACAGCTGCTTCAATTCGCGGGAGGGCGCCTGCCGGGCATCCGCCATGTTCTCTTCCATCGCCGCCTTGGCGATGCGGTTGGCGAGGACTTGGCCGTTGGGCAGTTGCAAGGCTTCAAAGGGTGACATGGGTTGACTCCTGAGCGGGGGAGGCCTCAGGCTAAGCTTAAAGTCAACTTTAATGTCAAGCAGGGCGTGGCGATGAATATTGGTGAGCTGGCAAAACAGAGTGGCTTGGCGGCATCGCGCATCCGTTTTTACGAAGCCGAAGGCCTGATCAGCCAGGTGGGGCGCCAAGCCAATGGCTACCGGCGCTACGCTGTCGAGGCGTTACAGACCCTGCAACTGATCCAGAGCGCGCAAAAGGCCGGGTTCACCTTGCAGGAGCTCAAGGCCTTGATGCCGGCCCCGGGCGAGCACAAGCGCGACGAACTGATCGACGCGCTGGAGCGCAAGGTGCAGCAGATCGAACAGATGCAAGCGCAATTGGCCCACAACAAGGCGCAATTGCTGGGCGTGATCGAAACCGTACGGGCGCACCCCGAAGGCGCTCCCTGTTCCATGGGTCAGCAGCGTGTGCTGGCCGCCATCAAAAACGACGCATAAAAAAAGCCCCGGCATTGCCAGGGCTTTTTTGTGCGCCAGGGTTCAGCGGCGGCGGAACAGCGGCAACGGTTCATCCGTTGCGGCCTGGTACGTCACCGAGAAGTCCTTGAGGCTTTCCAGCGCTTCGTACGGGTCTTTGTCGGCACGCAAGGCGAAGGCATCGAACCCGCAGCGGCGCAGGTAGAACAGCTGGTCTCGCAGCACGTCGCCAATCGCCCGCAGCTCGCCCTTGTAACCGTAGCGGTCACGCAGCAGGCGGGCGTTGGAGTAGTTGCGCCCGTCGGTGAAGGCCGGGAAGTTCAAGGCGATGACCTGGAAGTGTTCCACGTCGGCGCCGATCTCTTCGGCTTCTTCATCGGCGTCCAGCCACACACCCAGGCCGCCGTCGCGGGCCTTGAGGGCGTGACCGTGTTCGCGCCACAACGCCAACGGTACGATCAGGTCGTCGCAGTTGGAGATGCCGTCGAAGCTCGCGTCCTTGGGCAGCAGGTGCCAGGTTTCGTCGAGGACTTCGTTGTTCTTAATGATTCGCTGCATAGACGCGCTCCTTGAACAGGTCGATGCCGATGCGCTGGTAGGTGTCGATGAAACGCTCATCTTCGGTGCGCTGCTCGATGTACACGTCGATCAGCTTGCCGATCACCTCAGGCATGGCTTCCTGGGCGAAGGATGGGCCGAGGATCTTGCCCAGGCTCGCATCGCGGCTGGCGCTGCCACCCAGGGACACTTGGTAGAATTCTTCGCCTTTCTTGTCCACACCCAGGATGCCGATGTGGCCAACGTGGTGGTGACCACAGGCGTTCATGCAACCGGAGATGTTCAGGTCCAGCTCGCCGATGTCGAACAGGTAGTCCAGGTCGTCGAAACGGCGCTGGATCGACTCGGCAATCGGGATCGACTTGGCGTTGGCCAGGGAGCAGAAGTCGCCGCCTGGGCAGCAGATGATGTCGGTCAGCAGGCCGATGTTCGGCGTGGCAAAACCGCCTTCGCGCAGCTCGCCCCACAGGGTGAACAGTTGGCTCTGTTCAACGTCCGCGAGGATGATGTTCTGCTCGTGGGAGGTGCGCAGTTGGCCGAAGCTGTAGCGGTCGGCCAGGTCGGCGACGGCGTCCAGCTGCTTGTCGGTGATATCGCCTGGGGCCACACCGGTAGGCTTGAGCGACAGGGTCACAGCGACATAGCCCGGCTTCTTGTGCGCCAGGGTGTTGCGGCCACGCCAGCGGGCGAAACCCGGGTGCTCTTTATCGAGGGCTGCAAACTCGGCGTCCTGATTGGCCAGGGCCTTGTACTCAGGGTCGACGAAGTGCTTGGCCACACGGTGTACTTCGGCTTCGGTCAGGGTGGTCTGGCCGCCGCGCAGGTGTTCCATTTCAGCGTCGACTTTCTGGGCAAACACCTCAGGGGTCAGCGCCTTGACCAGGATCTTGATCCGGGCCTTGTACTTGTTGTCACGACGGCCATAGCGGTTGTAGACCCGCAGGATCGCGTCGAGGTAGCTCAACAGGTCCTGCCACGGCAGGAACTCGTTGATGAAAGCGCCCACCACCGGGGTACGACCGAGGCCGCCACCGACCAGTACGCGGAAGCCCAGTTCACCGGCTGCGTTGTACACCGGCTCCAGGCCGATATCGTGGACTTCGATGGCCGCACGGTCAGAGGTCGAACCATTGATGGCGATCTTGAACTTGCGCGGCAGGTAAGCGAATTCTGGGTGGAAGGTGGTCCATTGACGGACGATTTCGCACCAGGGGCGTGGGTCGATCAGCTCGTCGGCAGCAACGCCAGCGAATTGGTCGGTGGTCACGTTACGCAGGCAGTTACCGCTGGTCTGAATGGCGTGCATCTGCACGGTGGCCAGTTCAGCCAGGATGTCCGGCACATCTTCCAGCGCCGGCCAGTTGAACTGTACGTTCTGGCGGGTACTGATGTGGGCATAGCCTTTGTCGTAGTCGCGGGCAATCTTGGCCATCATGCGCATCTGGCGCGAAGTCAGCTGGCCATAGGGCACGGCCACTCGCAGCATCGGCGCAAAGCGCTGAACATAAAGGCCATTTTGCAGGCGCAGAGGGCGGAACTCTTCTTCGCTCAGTTCACCTGCCAGATAGCGTCGGGTCTGATCACGGAACTGCTTGACGCGGTCCTCGATGATGCGCTGATCGTATTCGTCGTATACGTACATATAGGTCCTGTTCTCGGCAAATCTGCGCGCACGGCCGCGCACTCCCAACGGAGCCGGCGCACGATACCAGTTTGCGTTTATGCGCAAAAGTGATGTTTGAGTATATGCAAATAACCAAATCGCCTATTGAGAACGGTTATCGCATTACCCACATTTGTCATGCGGGCAATCATCAACTTTACTGTCGTCGAGTCTTAGTGCAATCACCTACAAAACCGACAAGAGGCGATGCGATGAGCAATTCTACAAAAGCCCGTAAACCCGACAGTACCGTTGATGCCTGGGCCATTCTGTTCCTGATCATCCTGGTGGTGGGCACCGCGGTGTTCTGGGTCAGCCACCAGTAGCCATAGAGACGGCCCCCTGTAGGCGCTGGCTTGCCAGCGATAGCCTCACCTCGGTTGTCAGCCACACCGCAGTGATGCTATCGCTGGCAAGCCAGCTCCTACAGTCAGGTTGGGTTTACACCCCGGCCAGGTGCAGCACCAGTTTGACGATGCCAAACAGTGTCAGCGCGAACACCACCGTGAACAGGATGCCCAGGATCACGAAGTGGCTGGGCTTGCCGTGGGTGAAATCGCGGGCGCGATTCTTGCCGCTCTGCACGCCAAAGGCGGCGGCCATGACGCTGTGGAGCATCTGCCAGAAGGTAGGCGGCTTGTTGTTGACTGGATCGTCCATACATCCCTCGCAAGACGGAGCCTGAAGGAAAGCATAGCCCAACCACCACACATGGCCTGTAGGAGCCGGCTTGCCGGCGATGGCGATGTGTCAGTCGATACATTCTCAACTGGCGAATCGCTATCGCCGGCAAGCCGGCTCCTACAGGGTTGGTGTTGTGTCAGATCAGTTGTCGTAGCCCAGGTTCGGCGCCAGCCAGCGCTCAGTCACGGCCAGGTCCTGGCCTTTGCGCGCGGTGTAACTGGTGACCTGGTCCTTGTCGATCTTGCCCACGGCGAAGTATTGCGCCTGCGGATGAGCGAAGTACCAGCCGCTGACGGCGGCGGCCGGGAACATGGCGTAGTGCTCGGTGAGGAACACACCGCTGCGGCCAGCTTCCATCTCCCGTGCTTGTGGATCGAGCAACTGGAACAAGGTGCCTTTCTCAGTGTGGTCCGGGCACGCCGGGTAACCCGGGGCAGGGCGGATGCCGCTGTACTGCTCCTTGATCAGCGCTTCGTTGTCCAGTTCTTCGTCCTTGGCATAACCCCAGTAGTCTTTACGCACTTGCTGGTGCAGCCACTCGGCGCAGGCCTCGGCCAGGCGGTCGGCCAGGGCCTTGACCATGATCGAGTTGTAGTCGTCGCCCGCATCCTGGTAGGCCTTGGCGACTTCTTCGGCGCCGATGCCGGCGGTGGTGATGAACCCACCCACGTAGTCGGTCACGCCGCTGTCCTTGGGGGCCACGAAGTCGGCCAGGGAGAAGTTTGGCTTGCCGTCGGTCTTGATGATCTGCTGGCGCAGGTGATGCAGGGTCGCCAGGGGCTTGCCGTCTTCGCCGTAGACTTCCAGGTCGTCGTCCTGCACCTGGTTGGCTGGCCAGAAGCCGAACACTGCGCGGGCGCTGATGAGCTTTTCATCGATCAGCTTGGCGAGCATTTCCTGGGCGTCGGCATACAGCGCACGGGCCGCTTCACCGACCACTTCGTCGTCGAGGATGCGTGGGAATTTGCCCGCCAGGTCCCAGGAAATGAAGAACGGCGTCCAGTCGATGTATTCGGCCAGCACCTTGAGGTCGATATTGTCCAGCACCTTGGAACCGGTAAAGGTCGGTACCACCGGCGCGTAGGTGTTCCAGTCGAACTGTGGCTTCTTGGCGACGGCCGCCGCGTAGCTCAGGCGTTCGGTACGGGCGCTGCGGTTGGCGGTGCGCTCGCGCACTTCCACGTATTCCTCGCGGGTGCGTTCGACAAAACCGGCTTTCAGCTCCTTGGACAGCAACTGCGTGGCCACGCCCACCGCGCGGGAGGCGTCGGTGACGTAGACCACCGCATCATTGCTGTACTTGGGTTCGATCTTCACCGCCGTGTGCGCCTTGGAGGTGGTGGCACCCCCGATCATCAGCGGCAGGTGGAAGTCCTGGCGCTGCATCTCGCGAGCCACGTGCACCATTTCGTCCAGGGACGGCGTGATCAGGCCGGACAGCCCGATAATGTCGCATTTCTGCTCCTTGGCCACCTGCAGGATCTTCTCCGCCGGCACCATCACGCCCAGATCGACGATGTCATAACCGTTGCAACCGAGCACCACGCCGACAATATTCTTGCCGATGTCGTGCACGTCGCCTTTCACCGTAGCCATCAGGATCTTGCCCTTGGCTTCCGGCTTGTCGCCTTTTTCCAGCTCGATGAACGGGATCAAGTGGGCCACGGCCTGTTTCATTACGCGGGCGGACTTCACCACTTGGGGCAGGAACATTTTGCCGGCGCCGAACAGGTCGCCGACGATGTTCATGCCAGACATCAGCGGGCCTTCGATCACTTCGATCGGGCGTGCGAACGACAGCCGCGATTCCTCGGTGTCTTCGACGATGTGGGTGGTGATGCCCTTGACCAGTGCGTGCTCCAGGCGCTTGTTCACGTCCCAGCCACGCCATTCCTCGGTCTCGGCTTCCTTGACGCTGCCGTCGCCCTTGTACTTGTCGGCGATGGCGAGCAGGGCGTCGGTGCCTTCCGGCGTGCGGTTGAGCACCACGTCTTCCACGGCGTCACGCAGCTCGGCCGGGATCTGGTCGTAGATCTCCAGTTGGCCGGCGTTGACGATACCCATGGTCAAGCCGTTGCGGATCGCATACAGCAGGAACACCGAGTGGATCGCCTCACGCACCGGGTTGTTGCCACGGAACGAGAACGACACGTTGGACACGCCACCGGAACTCAGTGCGTAGGGCAGTTCGTCACGGATGTAGGCGCACGCGTTGATGAAGTCGACGGCGTAGTTGTTGTGCTCTTCGATACCGGTGGCGACCGCGAAGATGTTCGGGTCGAAGATGATGTCTTCCGGTGGGAAGCCCACTTCATTGACCAGGATGTCGTAGGAGCGTTTGCAGATCTCTTTCTTGCGCGCTTCGGTGTCGGCCTGGCCGGCTTCGTCGAACGCCATCACCACCACGGCGGCGCCGTAGCGCTTGCACAGCTTGGCGTGGTGAATGAACTGCTCCACGCCTTCCTTCATGCTGATGGAGTTGACGATGCCCTTGCCCTGGATGCACTTGAGGCCGGCTTCGATCACGTCCCACTTGGAGGAGTCGATCATGATCGGCACGCGGGAGATGTCCGGCTCGCCGGCGATCAGATTGAGGAAGGTCACCATGGCCTTCTTCGAATCGAGCATCCCTTCGTCCATGTTGATGTCGATCACCTGGGCGCCGGCTTCCACCTGCTGCAGTGCGACTTCGAGGGCTTCGGTGTAGTTGTCTTCACGGATCAGGCGGGCGAACTTGGCCGAGCCGGTGATGTTGGTACGCTCGCCGACGTTGACGAACAACGAGCTGCGATCAATGGTGAACGGCTCCAGGCCCGACAGGCGGCAGGCCTTTGGAATGTCCGGGATCACACGTGGCGCATAGCCGGCCACGGCCTTGGCGATGGCTTCGATATGGCCCGGCGTGGTGCCGCAGCAGCCGCCGACGATGTTGAGGAAGCCGCTCTGGGCAAACTCTTCGATGACCTTGGCGGTTTGCGACGGCAGTTCGTCGTACTCGCCGAACTCGTTGGGCAGGCCGGCGTTCGGGTGCGCGGAGACGTGGGTGTTGGCCTTGTTCGACAACTCTTCCAGGTACGGACGCAGCTCGCTGGCACCCAGGGCGCAGTTCAGGCCGACGGAAATCGGCTTGGCGTGGGCCACCGAGTTCCAGAACGCTTCGGTGGTCTGACCCGACAGGGTGCGGCCGGAGGCGTCGGTGATGGTGCCGCTGATCATGATCGGCAGTTCGATAGCCAGTTCTTCGAACACGCCCTGCACGGCGAAGATCGCGGCCTTGGCGTTGAGGGTGTCGAAAATGGTCTCGATCAGGATAAGGTCGGCGCCGCCTTCGATCAGGCCTTTGGTGGCCTCGGTGTAGTTCTCCACCAGTTCATCGAAGGTCACGTTGCGGTAGCCGGGGTTGTTCACATCCGGCGACAGCGAGCAGGTGCGGCTGGTCGGGCCGAGCACGCCGGCAACGAAACGCGGCTTGGCCGGGTTTTCTGCGGTCTTCGCGTCGGCGATCTTGCGCGCCAGGCGCGCGCCTTCTACGTTTAGCTCATAGGCCAGCTCTTCCATGCCGTAGTCGGCCATGGAAATGCGCGTGGCGTTGAAGGTGTTGGTTTCGAGGATGTCGGCGCCGGCATCCAGGTAGGCTTTCTCGATGCCACCGATCACGTCCGGCCGGGTGATCACCAGCAGGTCGTTGTTACCCTTGACGTCACTCGGCCAGTCGGCGAAGCGTTTGCCACGGTAGTCATTTTCCTCAAGCTTGTAGCTCTGGATCATCGTGCCCATACCGCCGTCGAGGATCAGGATACGTTCCTTGAGGGCTTGATGAAGGGCTTGCAGACGAACGCTACGATCGGACATGGGACTACTCTGGTCAGGCATTTCGGAGGGCGTGAATCATAGCAAACCTGTGCCGATTTAGAGCATGCACAGTATTTGCATGAATATCGTTCATGTTGTTGGGGGATGTGGCCCGGTAGAATCACCGGCAAATTTTAAGCGCACGCATTGAATCGGGACCGGATACATGTCACTTCGTCTTATCGTCAGCGCCGTGCTGTTGCTGATTGCCAGCAGCACCCAGGCACAAAGTCCCGCTCCGGCGATTTCCTACACCCGCGATATCCAGCCGATCTTCACCGAGAAATGCGTGGCCTGCCATGCCTGCTACGACTCCGCCTGCCAACTTAACCTGGGCAGTGCCGAGGGCGCGGCCCGAGGCGCGAGCAAAGTGCCGGTGTACGACGGTGAGCGCAGCCAGGCCACGCCGACAACGCGGTTGTTCTATGACGCCTTCGGCAAGCAAGCCTGGCAGCAAAAGGGCTTCTATTCGGTGCTGGATGCCCAGGGCAGCCAGGCGGCGCTGATGGCGCGCATGCTGGAGTTGGGGCACAACGCACCGCTGCAGCCCAACGCCAAACTGCCGGAAGACATCGTATTGGGCCTGAATCGCGAAAACATGTGCGCCATGCCCGGCGAGTTCAATGCCTACGCGGGGGCTCATCCCAAGGAAGGCATGCCGCTGGCGGTCACCGGCCTGACGGACCAGCAATACCAGACGTTGCAACGCTGGCTCGCTTCCGGTGCGCCGATCGATGAGCAAGGCCTGGCCCCCAGCGCCAAGGAAGCGCTGCAAGTGCAACAGTGGGAAAACCTGTTCAACCAGCCCGGCGCCCGGGAAAGCCTGGTGGCGCGCTGGTTGTTCGAGCATTTATTCCTGGCGCATATCTATTTCGAGAATGGCGAGCCGGGGCACTTCTTCCAGTGGGTGCGCTCGCGTACGCCCAGCGGCCAGCCGATTGACCTGATCGCCACCCGTCGCCCCAACGATGACCCGGGCACCCAGGTGTATTACCGCCTGTGGCCGGTGCAGGGCGTGATCGTGCACAAGACCCACATCACGTACCCGTTCAGTGCGCAGAAAATGGCGCGGATCAAAGAGCTGTTCTACGCCGGTAACTGGCAGGTCAATGCGCTGCCGGGCTATGGGCCAGGGCGCCGGGCCAATCCGTTCGAAACGTTCGAGGCCATCCCGGCCAAGGCGCGTTACCAGTTCATGCTGGATAACGCCGAATACTTTGTGCGTACCTTTATCCGCGGGCCGGTGTGCCGTGGGCAGATCGCCACCGACGTGATCCGTGACAACTTCTGGACGCTGTTCCAGGACCCGGACCACGACCTGTACATCACTGATGCGCGCTACCGCGGCCAGGCCACGCCGTTGCTGGCCATGCCCGGGCAGAATGACGACGTGGGCAGCGTGCTGAGTCTGTGGCTGTCGTATCGCGACAAGCGCAATCAATACGAAGCCCTGCGCCGCGACAGTTACGCCGATGTGCCGCCACCCAGCTGGTCGACCCTGTGGGCGGGCAATGACAATGCCTTGCTGACCATCTTCCGCCACTTTGACAGTGCGTCGGTGACCAAGGGCCTGATCGGCGAAGTGCCGCAGACGATGTGGCTGTTCGACTACCCGTTGCTGGAGCGCACCTATTACCAGTTGGCGGTGAACTTCGACGTGTTTGGCAATGTGTCGCACCAGGCCCAGACCCGTTTGTACTTTGATCTGATCCGCAACGGTGCCGAGCAGAACTTCCTGCGCCTGATGCCGGCCGACTCCCGCGACGGGTTCCTCGATGACTGGTACCAGAACAGCGGCAAACTCAAGATGTGGCTGGACTATGAGGCCATTGACGACGACAAGCCGACCGGTCTGCACCTGAATGAGAAAGACCCCAAACGTGATTTTGCCAACCAGTTGCTCAGTCGTTACGGCGACCTGAACGCCAGCCCGGACCCGATTAATCGCTGTGATGGAGCCTATTGCTCCCGCGACGGTATCGACCCGGCGTTGCAAGACGCCGAGCAAGCCTTGAGCCGCCTGACCTCGCGCCCGGCAGCGGGGCTTAAGGTCATTGACCAATTGCCTGAAGCGACGATGTTGCGTATCGAGACCGCCAGTGGCAAGCGTGTGGTTTACAGCATGCTGCGCAACCGTGCCCACAGTAACGTGGCGTTCCTGTTGGGTGAGGCTTATCGCTATCAGCCGGGGCTGGATACGGTGACCATTTACCCGGGGGTGTTGAGTAGCTATCCGAATTTCATGTTCAACATTCCGGCGCAGGAAGTGCCCGAGTTTGTGGCGCAGATGGAGCGGGCCAAGGATGCCAACCGGTTTGAAAAGATCGTTGATCGTTGGGGCGTGCGTCGTAGCCATCCGTTGTTTTGGCAGTATTTTCATGATTTGTCGCAGTACATTCGTGAGACTACGCCGGTGGAGGAGGGGGTGTTGGATATGAATCGGTATGAGAATTTGTGAGGGTTTTTTGGGGGGGGCATATCCGGTATTTGGGTGATGGCTGATATGGGTTCCGCTCTTACAGCGGCTCACTTTTGAAGAGCGCAAAAGTAAGCAAAACGCTCTTGCCCCAACACTCGGTGCCTCGCCTAGGCTCGGCATGCCCGAACGAAGGCTTGAATCCGTGGGCCGCCGTCATGGGCCATCCTTGGCCCAGGACGGCTAACCCGGCGTCCTGCCGGGTTAGCCACGAATTCAAGCCTGCGTTCGGCCAGCGTGTTTGACGGGGCGCCTAAGATCAAAATCAAAAGCAAACGCGGCGGCCTTAGAGCCGACCGGTGGCGTTTGCCGACCGCATTCCCCTGTAGGAGCCGGCTTGCCGGCGATGCAGACACCTCGGTGAATCAGGTACACCGTGTTGATGCCATCGCAGGCAAGCCAGCTCCCACAGAAAAGGCGCGGTGTTCTGTCTGGTTTTTTTGCGTCATCGTTGACTACCATCGCCGGCAAGCCGGCTCCTACAGTGGTTTGCGTTTGCCGTTGCCTTTGCTCCACACCACTCAAGCCGGCTGTCAGGCCGCTGTGCTGTTGCTTTTGATTTTGATCTTAAGCGCCCCGTCAAACACGCTGGCCGGAATTCGGCAGGGATTTGGGGGGTAAACCGGCAGGGATGCCGGTTTAGCCGCCCCGCGCCATGGATGGCGCGTGGCGGCGGCCCCCCAAATCACTGTCGGATTACGGGCACACCGAGCCTAGGCGAGGTGCCGAGTGTTGGGGCAAGAGCCCTTTTGGTTACTTTTGGGGCTCTTTTCCAAAAGTGACCCGCCGTAAGGGCGGAACCCTAAGCAGCCGTTACCCCAAAAACGGATATGTACCCCGTCCCAGAATCCCGCCTATCCCGACAAAAACACTAGGACTTTGTACCTGCGTAATATTTTGGCGTAAACTGCCGGCAAGCCTGCGAGGAGTTTCCATGACTGCCATAACCATTACCGACGCCGCCCACGATTACCTGGCTGACCTGCTGTCCAAGCAGAACACCCCGGGTATCGGCATCCGCGTCTTTATCACCCAGCCCGGCACTCAGTACGCCGAGACCTGCATTGCCTACTGCAAGCCGGGTGAAGAAAAGCCTGAAGACACCGCCTTGGGGCTGAAAAGCTTCACCGCGTATATCGATGCCTTCAGCGAAGCCTTCCTTGACGACGCCGTGGTCGACTACGCCACCGATCGCATGGGCGGCCAATTGACCATCAAGGCACCGAACGCCAAGGTGCCGAACGTCAACGCCGACAGCCCGGTCAACGAGCGCATCAACTACTACCTGCAAACCGAGATCAACCCGGGGCTCGCCAGCCACGGCGGTCAGGTCAGCCTGATCGACGTGGTCGATGATGGTATCGCGGTGTTGAAGTTCGGCGGCGGCTGCCAAGGCTGCGGCCAGGCGGACGTGACCTTGCGTGAAGGCATCGAGCGCACCTTGCTCGAGCGCATTCCAGAGCTCAAGGGCGTGCGCGACGTGACTGACCACACGCAGAAAGAAAACGCCTACTACTGAGTAAGGCGTTCGCTGCGAACAAAAAAACGGCGCCCCGTGAGCGCCGTTTTTTATGCCTTAAATTCAATGAGTTGCACTATCTATCTAACAAAACAAATCAACTGTGGGAGCTGGCTTGTCGGGTCGCCGCATCGCTGCGATAGCGTTACTTCAGCAGACAAATGTTTATCTGACATGCCGCCATCGCGGGCAAGCCCGGCTCCCACAGGGTTTTGCATAGCTCTCAGGATTTGATCAGGGGCGGTAGAGGTGAGCATGACCTGCGCGGTACAGCGAGGACTCGCTGAAGCTGTCACTGGCCAGCACCCGGCCCACCACAATCAGCGCCGTACGCCGAAAGCCCTTGGCGGCCACCTTCTCGGCAATGTCTGCCAAGGTGCCGACCGCCCAATCCTGATCCGGCCATGTCGCCCGATGCACCACGGCAATCGGGCAGTCGGCGCCATAGTGTGGCAGCAGCTCGGCGACAATCTTGTCCAGGTGGTTTACCCCAAGGTGAATCGCCATGGTCGTGCCATGCTGCGCCAGGCTGTCGAAATCCTCGCCGGCCGGCATGCTGGTCTTGTCCGCATAGCGGGTCAGAATCACGCTCTGGGCGATGTCCGGAAGGGTCAACTCGGTTTCCAGCAACGCCGCACAGGCGGCCACTGCGGTAACGCCCGGGATGATCTGGAAAGGTATGCCCAACTCGCGCAAATGGCGGATCTGCTCGCCAATCGCCCCGTACAGGCTCGGGTCGCCGGAATGCACCCGCGCCACATCCTGGCCTTTGGCGTGGGCCGCCTTGATCAGGTCGATGATCTGCTCCAGGTGCAATTCGGCGCTGTTCACCACGGTTTCTGCCTGATGGCCTTCCAGCACCGCCGCGGGCACCAGCGAGCCGGCATAGATGATCACCGGGCAGCTGCGAATCAGCCGTTGGCCTTTGACGGTGATCAATTCCGGGTCGCCGGGGCCTGCGCCGATGAAGTAGACGGTCATGGGGAATTCCTGTCGAAAAACGGGCGAGCATGAAAATGGCTCATGATCGGGAGCGGCGATTATCGGGATTTTAGCCGGCGCACGCCAATGCAAAGGTGGCCTGGGCGGCTTTTTTGCGGGTGATCAGCAGTCGGGCAGGGGCGCCCGCGAGGTGTTCGGCCAGGGCCAGTGCGGCGCTTTCGGCGACGCCGTAACAGCCGGTATGGGCAAAGGCGACCTCGGACATGTGACTCAAACGCTCGGCATAAACCGCCAGTTGCTCTGCGTTGAAACAGTGCAGCGGAAGATCCAGCGCCTGGGCCATCGCCAGTATTCCCGGCTCATCCTTTTTCAGATCGATACTGGCCAGTGCGGTGATACTGCTGCGATCAACGCCCCCCTCCGCGAGGGCGCTGTCGAACAGACCCAGCAGGGCGTCAATCTCACAACCCCGTTGGCAACCCACCCCGACCACCAGGATCATGCGGCGTATTGATCGTCACGGTTGCGGCGGAACAGCCAGGCACTGATCAGTCCCAGCGCGAGCCAGAAGGCGACGTTGGTCAGTTGCGAGGCGATCTTGAACTGTGCTTCCAAGGCTTCCGGAGCCAGCATCGAGTGCACTTCCGGTTGTGGCGCGCCGATCACGTGGGGCACGGCCAAAATAGCGGCACCCAGGACTTTCAGCAGCCAGTTACGGCCAAACACCAACAGCGCGATACCGGCGGCGGTGGAGGCGGCGGTGCCGATCCACCAGATCTGCCGTTGCGCCAGATCGGCCGCGGCAGTGCCCGGCAGTTCAGGCGGCAGGCCCATGGTCGGCGCCAACACGAAGGTGGCGTAACCGGCCAGGCCCCACAGCAGTCCTTGTGCGGTGCGGGTTGGCGCACGCAGGGTGTAGAGACCGGCCAGCATCAGGGCGAAACCGACTGCTACGACCAGGTTGCCGCCGGTGGTCGACAGCACACGCTGCCAGCCATCTTCCGGCTCCCAGGCTTCGGCGTCATGGCTGTGGGCGGCGGCGCCTTCGGCGTGTTCGTGGGCCACTTCGGTGGCGGCCGGGGCGTTTTCGAAGGTTTCCGCCTGCAGAATCAACGGGGCGACCCAGAAGCTTTGCAGCAGGGTCAGCAGCAGGGCGGCCAGCAGGCCAGTAAATCCTGCGGTTTGCGCAATACGCTTGATCATGTCGGCAGGTCTCAGTGGCACGGGAACGCGGCGCTGTGGCGGGTATCGTGGGCTGCGTTGTGCACCGCCTCGATATGCGAGAAGCCGGCGAAATACACCAGGCACGCGCCGAGGATCGACGCACCGATGGCGGCGGTCAGGCGTTGGCTGAGGGTGGTGGTGTTGCCTGTGGCGTGCGAGGTGCTGCTGATGATCGACATGGCGCGTCCCTTCAGGGTTTCAGGGTGACACGAGCGCATGAAAACCCCGCGAGCCGGGCACGCAGGGTTCGAACAGCGCCCGCCCACCGCGGGTTTGTTATCTGATTTTTTCGGGCCGGTCTCCGGGCTTGCGAGGGGCTGTTCGCCTTTGAAAGTGTCGCCTTCCCATGCGTGTGCACAGTGGATCTGACGCTTCGCTCGCTTACCGTTGCGGGGGCAGCACCGGACTTGCCATAGGGGTATGGCGTACCGGTTTCCCGTTTCACCCTTTGCAGGGCACCCGAAACAAGATGTGTAGGAGAGCATGGGGGGTTGGGGGGAGTCAAATTGGATCTGGGGGGATATCCGTTATTTGGGTAATGGCTGATATGGGTTCCGCCCTTACGGCGGGTCACTTTGGAAAAGAGCCCCAAAGTAACCAAAGGGCTCTTGCCCCAACACTCGGCACCTCGCTTAGGCTCGGTGTGCCCGTAATCCGACAGGTATTTGGGGGGCCGCCGCCACGCGCCATCCATGGCGCGGGGCGGCTAA
>NZ_JBWKPU010000033.1:35237-77684 GCF_059418405.1 Pseudomonas sp. GW821-FHT09A09 | reverse complement strand
CTGCTGTCAACACCTCTTTTTCAACTTCCTTTTGGCTTCGATGAACTGAAGCAACTTACCGTCAAAACCTACATAACCCATTGTTTATCAAGGAGTTTTCCGTTTCGACTGCGCCGGAAGTGGAGCGAATTATAGACTTCCAGAATCTGCCGTCAACTCTTAATTTGCCTTCTCTATCAATTAGTTAGGATTGATTAAAAAACAACCAAGAAACAACCCAGAAACCTCTCTACCTATATAGAAAGAAAACTCAGATCACACCCAGCGCTCTCAAATCGGCCACGTTGGCAGCCCCCAACCCCAACACGTCCTGCAGCACCTGAGCCGTATGCTCACCCAATAGAGGAGGAGCGCTGCGATACTCAACAGGCGTCTTGGACAAACGAATTGGGCTCGCAACCTGCGGCACCATTCCAGCCAACGCATGTGGCAGTTCCAACGCCAGCCCGCGCGCCTTTACCTGCGGATCAGCAAACACCTGCGCCAGATCATTGATAGGCCCACAAGGCACACCCACTCGCTCAAGCTGCGCCACCCACTCCGCCGTCGTCTTGAACACGGTAGCCTGGCGAATCAGCGGAATCAGTTCCGCCCGATTAGCCACCCGCAGCTTATTAGTAGAGAAGCGCGGATCATCCGCCCACTGCGGCTGCCCGGCCACCTCAGCGAATTTGCGGAACTGACCGTCGTTACCAACCGTAAGAATGAAATCACCATCAGCCGTAGGAAAATCCTGATAAGGCACGATATTCGGGTGAGCATTGCCCAGGCGCTTCGGGGACACGCCAGTTGTCAGGTAATTCATCGCTTGATTAGCCAGACACGCGACCTGCACATCCAGCAATGCCATATCGATGTGCTGCCCGCCACCATCATGATCCCGATGAGCCAATGCCGCCAAAATCGCCACTGTCGAGTAGAGCCCCGTGAGGATGTCGGTCAACGCCACGCCGACCTTCACCGGCCCAGCCCCCTCATCACCCTCCGGACGACCGGTCAGACTCATAAGACCGCCCAAGCCCTGAATCATAAAGTCATAACCCGCACGCGCCGCATAAGGCCCGGTTTGACCAAACCCCGTGATCGAGCAATAAATCAGCTCCGGGTTGATCTCCTTCAGCGACTCATAGTCCAGCCCGTACGCCGCAAGACCACCCACCTTGAAGTTCTCGATCAGGATGTCGGACTTGGCAGCCAGGTCTCGTACCAGCTTCTGCCCCTCCGGACGCATGAAGTCGATGGTGACCGACTCCTTATTGCGGTTCGCCGACAGGTAATACGCCGCCTCGCTGGTGTTCTCACCATAGGCATCCTTGAGGAAAGGCGGCCCCCACGCCCGCGTATCATCCCCATTACCCGGTCGCTCGACCTTGATCACCTCAGCCCCAAGGTCCGCGAGGATCTGCCCGGCCCAGGGGCCCGCCAGCACTCGCGACAAATCCAGCACCCGCAGGTGCGAAAGCGCGCCCATGATTGTGCTCCTATTAATAGAACGCCTGAAGACCGGTTTGCGCGCGCCCAAGGATCAAGGCGTGCACGTCATGGGTACCTTCGTAGGTGTTGACCACTTCAAGGTTGACCAGGTGACGCGCCACACCGAATTCGTCCGAAATACCGTTGCCGCCCAACATGTCCCGCGCCATGCGCGCAATGTCCAGGGACTTGCCGCACGAGTTGCGCTTCATGATCGACGTGATCTCGACTGCCGCCGTCCCTTCATCCTTCATCCGGCCCAGACGCAGGCAACCTTGCAGCGCCAGGGTGATCTCGGTCTGCATATCAGCCAGCTTCTTCTGAATCAGCTGTGTCGCTGCCAACGGGCGACCGAACTGCTGACGATCAAGGGTGTACTGACGGGCGGTATGCCAGCAGAACTCAGCGGCCCCCAATGCGCCCCAGGAAATGCCATAACGCGCGGAGTTAAGGCAGGTAAACGGACCTTTCAAACCACGCACATCCGGGAAGATGTTCTCTTCAGGCACAAAAACGTTGTCCATCACGATCTCGCCGGTAATCGAGGCACGCAGACCGACCTTACCGTGGATCGCCGGGGCGCTCAGCCCCTTCCAACCTTTCTCCAGGACAAACCCACGGATATCACCCGCATCATCCTTGCCCCACACCACAAACACATCGGCAATCGGGCTATTGGTGATCCACATCTTGGCGCCCGTCAGGCTGTAGCCGCCATCCACCTTGCGCGCCCGGGTAATCATCGCGCCCGGATCGGAGCCGTGATTAGGCTCGGTCAGGCCGAAACAACCGATCCACTCGCCGGAAGCCAGCTTCGGCAGGTACTTCTGCTTCTGCGCCTCGGTGCCAAATTCGTTGATCGGCACCATCACCAGTGACGACTGCACACTCATCATCGAACGATAACCAGAGTCGACACGCTCGACCTCACGGGCAATCAACCCATAGCTGACGTAGTTCAAACCACTGCCGCCGTATTGCTCGGGAATCATCGCCCCCAGCAAGCCGGTCTCGCCCATCTCGCGGAAGATCGCGGGATCTGTCTTTTCATGGCGGAAGGCTTCGAGCACACGGGGCGCCAGCTTGTCCTGAGCGAACTGCTCAGCACTGTCGCGCACCATGCGCTCTTCTTCGGTGAGCTGTTGATCCAGCAACAGTGGATCGATCCAGTTGAAGCTTGCCTTGCCAGCCATGAATAAGTCCTCGCGGAAAAAATCAAAAGTCGTGGATGCAGACTAGGCCGGGCAAACGCAGAGGGCAAACGAGGTTTCCGCATAGGGTTGTGCTAATTTCTCACTTCGAAACCGCCATAAACGACGTATATGCGTTTTATAAGTGAGGACAAGTTACATGCGCAGAAAGATCCCCAGCACCACCGCCCTGGTCAGTTTTGAAGCGGCAGCCCGCCACGAGAGCTTTACCAAGGCCGCGCATGAGCTCTCCATCACTCAAGGCGCTATCTGCCGACAAATCGCCAGTCTTGAAGAGTTTTTGAGTGTCGAGCTGTTTCGGCGATCGCGACGCGGGGTAAAACTGACGGAGGCGGGGCTGTCTTATAGTCGCCGGGTGGCCATGCAGCTGGACGCGGTAGAACGCGACACCCTGTCGGTCATGGGGCAGCAGGGCGCCAATGTCATCGAGCTCGCGGTGGTGCCAACCTTCGGCACTCAATGGCTGATCCCGCGCCTGAAGGACTTTCAGCACAAACACCCGGAAGTCACGGTCAACCTCACCAACCGTACCCGCCCATTCCTGTTTGCAGACACCGAGTTCGACGCTGCGATCTACTTCGGTGATGCCGATTGGTCAGGTACCGAATCCCACCGACTGATGGGCGAGAACCCCGTTCCCGTCTGCAGCCCGCGCTTATTGGGCACACGTACCCACTTCAGCGCCCAGGAAATTGCCGAACTGCCGCTGCTGCAGCAGACCACGCGGCCTTACGCCTGGCGCCAATGGTTCAACGCACAACATCTGAACATCCCTCGCGACATGACAGGCCCTCGTTACGAGCTATTCTCGATGTTGTCCCAGGCAGCCATGCATGACATGGGCATTGCGCTGATTCCACCGTTCCTGATTCAGCGCGAGCTGGACGAGCACCAATTAGTGATCGCCAACCCCGAAACGCTGAGCAGCGCGAAGGCGTACTACCTGATGATTCCCGAGAGAAAAGTCGAATCGGCGTCATTACACGCCTTCAGGGACTGGCTGCTCGATCAGTCGCAACGCTACAGCCCCAGTATTTAAAGGACAAACCACGATTATTGACCCTGTAGTCAAATAAAATAAAGACCTACAGATATACGTATATGTCGCCTTTCAGCAGACTGTACTTATCCCCCTGAATTAAGGCTAAGAGCCATGATTTTCAAGGCGTACAGCGACTACGACAAGCCAATACACGACCATTCACACCAACGATGAAGAAACACCCAATATTCGGCTACAACCCTTTAAACACCTGTATTTAAAGAGGTTATTTCATCGCATTGCGACAATCAGTCACAGGGTGACTTGTAGTTAATTTTTCGTCACCCGTCATAATCCCTTGAAGGCCGTAAAGTTCGCCTGCAAAATGCCGCGCCCCGCTGTCATTTCAGCGGGATCGTGCTGATCGGCCGCCCCAGATGCGCCACTCACGGTGCACTGGCCTTTTTACAAAAAGATCAAAAGCAAAAAGATCATGCAGGAGATTTGACGTGCACATTGGTGTTCCTCTCGAAACCCAGACCGGTGAAACGCGGGTGGCTGCCACCCCGGAAACCATCAAGAAGCTGATCGGCCAGGGCCATAAGATCACTGTTCAAAGCGGAGCCGGCGTCAAAGCCAGCGTCGTCGACAGTGCCTATGAAACGGCAGGCGCAACCATTGGCAGTGCCAGCGATGCGTTTGGCGCCGAGCTGATTCTCAAGGTGGTAGCCCCCAGCGACAGCGAACTGGCGCTGATCAAAAGCGGCACCGTATTGGTGGGCATGCTCAACCCGTTCAGCAACGAAACCATCGCCAAGCTGGCCGAACGCGGCATTACCGCTTTTGCCCTCGAAGCCGCGCCACGCACCTCGCGCGCCCAGAGCCTCGACGTGCTGTCCTCCCAGGCCAACATCGCTGGCTACAAGGCCGTACTACTCGCCGCTCATCACTATCCGCGCTTCATGCCCATGCTGATGACAGCTGCCGGCACGGTTAAGGCCGCACGCGTGCTGATCCTCGGCGCCGGCGTCGCGGGCCTGCAGGCGATTGCGACGGCGAAGCGCCTGGGTGCTGTGATCGAAGCGTCTGACGTCCGCCCGGCCGTGAAGGAGCAGATCGAATCCCTCGGTGCCAAGTTTGTCGACGTGCCCTACGAGACCGATGAAGAGCGTGAATGCGCCGTCGGCGTTGGCGGTTATGCCCGTCCGATGCCCACCAGCTGGATGCAGCGCCAGGCCCTGGCCGTGCACGAGCGCGCCAAGCAGGCCGATATCGTCATCACCACTGCACTGATCCCGGGCCGCAAGGCACCGACCCTGCTGAGTGCCGAAACGGTCGCGCAGATGAAACCCGGCTCCGTGGTCATCGACCTCGCCGCCGCCCAAGGTGGCAACTGCCCACTGACCGTCGCCGACCAAGTCGTTGTCGAAAACGGCGTGATCATCTGCGGCCCGACCAACCTGGCCGGCGCTGTTGCCGCCGACGCCTCAGCCTTGTACGCGCGCAATCTGCTGGACTTCCTGAAGCTGGTCTTCACCAAGGAAGGGCAGTTTGAAATCAACCTCGAAGACGACATCGTCGCCGCGTGCCTGATGTGCCGCGACGGCCAAGTCATCCGCAAAAACGCCTAAGCAGGGATTCAGACGATGGAAGAGCTTATCTCCCCCGGTATCTACAACCTGATCATCTTTGTGCTGGCGATTTATGTCGGTTACCACGTGGTCTGGAACGTAACGCCCGCGCTGCACACGCCCTTGATGGCCGTGACCAACGCCATTTCCGCAATCGTGATCGTCGGCGCCATGCTGGCTGCCGCTCTCACCGTGACCCCACTGGGCAAGACCATGGGCACCCTGGCCGTGGCCCTGGCGGCGGTCAACGTGTTCGGCGGCTTCCTGGTCACCCGCAGGATGCTTGAGATGTTCAAGAAGAAAGCCCCGAAAGTAAAAGAAGAGGCGCCTAAGTAATGAGCATGAATCTGGTCACGACGCTCTACTTGATCGCGTCGATCTGCTTTATCCAGGCCCTCAAAGGCCTGTCGCACCCAACAACTTCGCGGCGCGGCAACCTGTTCGGCATGCTCGGCATGGCGCTGGCGGTGCTCACCACCGTAGGCCTCATCTATAAGCTGGGCGCTGAGCTGGCAACTGCCGGCATCGGCTATGTGATTGTCGGCCTGCTGATCGGCGGCACCGCCGGTTCGATCATGGCCAAGCGCGTAGAAATGACCAAGATGCCGGAGCTGGTGGCGTTCATGCACAGCATGATCGGCCTGGCTGCGGTATTCATCGCGATTGCCGCAGTGGTCGAGCCGCAATCCCTGGGCATCGTCAAACACTTGGGTGACTCGATTCCTGCCGGTAATCGCCTGGAACTGTTCCTCGGTGCAGCCATCGGCGCCATCACCTTCTCCGGTTCGGTGATCGCCTTCGGCAAGCTGTCGGGCAAGTACAAGTTCCGCCTGTTCCAGGGCGCACCGGTACAGTTCGGCGGCCAGCACAAGCTGAACCTGGTGCTCGGCCTGGCTACCCTGGGCCTGGGCTTGGCGTTCATGTTCACCGGCAACCTCACCGCCTTCGCCCTGATGCTGGCCCTGGCCTTCGTGCTGGGTGTGCTGATCATCATCCCGATCGGCGGCGCCGACATGCCCGTGGTGGTGTCGATGCTCAACAGCTACTCGGGCTGGGCAGCGGCAGGTATCGGTTTTTCGCTGAACAACTCGATGCTGATCATTGCCGGCTCCCTGGTGGGCTCCAGCGGCGCGATCCTCTCGTACATCATGTGCAAGGCGATGAACCGTTCCTTCTTTAATGTACTGCTCGGCGGTTTCGGCAATACCTCGGATGCCGCTGCGGCAACCGGCTCTAAAGAAGCGCGACCAGTGAAGTCCGGCTCGGCTGACGACGCCACGTTCCTGCTGACCAACGCCGACACCGTGATCATCGTTCCAGGCTACGGCCTCGCGGTCGCCCGGGCGCAGCATGCGCTCAAGGAGTTGACCGAGAAGCTGACCCATCACGGCGTCACCGTGAAGTACGCGATCCACCCAGTGGCCGGCCGTATGCCCGGGCACATGAACGTACTGCTCGCCGAGGCCGAAGTGCCTTACGACCAGGTGTTCGAGATGGAAGACATCAACTCCGAGTTCGGCCAGGCCGACGTGGTACTGGTGCTCGGCGCGAACGACGTGGTCAACCCGGCCGCCAAGAACGATCCAAATTCACCGATCGCCGGCATGCCGATTCTCGAAGCCTTCAAGGCCAAGACCATCATCGTCAACAAGCGCTCGATGGCCAGCGGCTATGCCGGTTTGGATAACGAACTGTTCTACCTGGACAAGACCATGATGGTCTTCGGCGACGCCAAGAAAGTCATCGAAGACATGGTCAAGGCCGTCGAGTAACACTGCTTCAGCGCAATACTCGAAACCCCGGCCTCTTGTAGGCTGGGGTTTTTTATTGCCGCATGAAACCCGACCAAAGGCTCTAAATCGCTGCCCGGCATTCGACCATGGTAGCGGGCCGAATTTTTTTGAAATCACTAAACTGCGCACCTTGCTTCCGTAGCCTGAGATAACAATCCATGTACCGTGATCGTATCCGCTTGCCTTCGTTGTTGAACAAGGTCATGAGCGCGGCAGACGCCGCCGCACTGATCGAGGACGGCATGACCGTCGGCATGAGCGGCTTCACCCGCGCCGGTGAAGCCAAGGCCGTCCCCCACGCCCTGGCCGAACGCGCCAAGACTTCCCCGCTGAAAATCACCTTGATGACCGGCGCCAGCCTGGGCAATGACCTGGACAAGCAACTGACCGAGGCCGGCGTGCTGTCCCGGCGCATGCCGTTCCAGGTCGACAGCACCCTGCGCCGCGCCATCAATGCCGGCGAGGTGATGTTTATTGACCAGCACTTGTCGGAAACCGTCGAGCAACTGCGCAACAACCAGCTCAAGCTGCCGGACATTGCCGTCATCGAAGCGGTGGCGATCACCGAACAGGGGCACATCGTGCCGACGACATCGGTGGGTAACTCGGCCAGCTTCGCAATTTTCGCCAAGCAGGTGATCGTCGAGATCAACCTCGCGCACAACCCGAACCTGGAAGGGCTGCACGACATCTATATCCCCACCTACCGGCCAACCCGCACACCGATTCCGTTGGTGAAGGTCGATGACCGCATCGGCAGCACGGCCATTCCCATTCCACCGGAAAAGATCGTCGCCATCGTGGTCACTAACCAGGCGGACTCCGCCTCCACCGTGACACCGCCCGACAGCGACACCCAAGGCATCGCCAACCACCTGATCAACTTCCTCAAGCAGGAAGTGGACGCCGGGCGCATGACCAACAAGCTCGGCCCGCTGCAGGCCGGCATCGGCAATATCGCCAACGCCGTGATGTGCGGCCTGATCGAGTCGCCGTTCGAAGACCTGACGATGTATTCGGAAGTGTTGCAGGATTCCACGTTCGACCTGATCGATGCCGGCAAACTGAGCTTCGCCTCGGGCAGTTCGATCACCCTGTCAGAACGACGCAATGCCGACGTGTTCGGCAACCTGGAGCGCTACAAAGACAAACTGGTGCTGCGCCCGCAGGAAATCTCCAACCACCCGGAAGTGGTGCGTCGCCTAGGCATCATCGGGATCAATACCGCGCTGGAGTTCGATATCTACGGCAACGTCAACTCCACCCATGTCTGCGGCACGCGGATGATGAACGGCATTGGCGGCTCCGGGGACTTCGCGCGCAACGCGCACCTGGCAATCTTCGTCACCAAGTCGATCGCCAAGGGTGGCGCGATTTCCAGCGTGGTGCCGATGGTCAGCCATGTGGACCACACCGAGCATGATGTGGACATCCTCGTGACCGAAGTCGGCCTGGCCGACCTGCGTGGCCTGGCGCCCCGCGAACGCGCCCGGGTGATCATCGACAACTGTGTGCATCCGGCTTATCGCGATGCGCTGAACACTTACTTCGACGCAGCCTGTGCCATCGGCGGGCATACGCCACACATCCTGCGCGAAGCACTGAGTTGGCACATCAACCTGGAAGAAACCGGGCATATGCTCAAGGCTTGATTGATACAGATCCGGGCTGATGCAACGACAGTTTCATCAGCTCGGCTGTACTTCTTAACAAACTGAAAAAAACTGTACTGCTGTACCGGTCATTTCCTACCGAAATATCCCACATACTCCGTCGAAAACTCCTATTTCGCACTGTTTCAGTGCGGACAGGTACAGTTGCCCCATTTACGAACAGTACAGCCCCTATAAACAGTTAACTGGCCCCTCACAATACAGGCGAACTGTATCTAGAGAGTCTTGCGCCGGAAGAGGATCATTGGCATCAGTTAAACCACTACCTAATCCCGCCACAAGCGGAAGGATGTCATCATGGAACGTACACTCAGTTCCGATCTGTTCTTCGAAGAAAAAGCTGTAAACACCCAGGCCTCCCTGCCTTTGCGCGTTATCGCCAACCTGATGTTGTGGCAGCGCCGCATCTCCAGCCGCCACCAACTGGCTCGTCTGGATTCGCGTCTGCTGGCTGACGCCGGTATCAGCGAAGCTCAACGCTACGAAGAGCTGAGCAAGCCGTTCTGGCGCTAATGTAGCGCCCGCTGGCCCTGACCCACCGGGTCCACCGCCAGCACCCTGATTTGTCAAAGCAAAGCCCGCCCCGGGAAACCGGAGGCGGGCTTTGTTGTTTCCGGGGTTCGGGTTTTGAGGGTAAAAAAACAGAAGGCCAACTTCACGATAGGTACAGTTTAAAAAACATAACAATTAAGCAGTACAATTTAGATCGAGTGTATCTGTACCGGTAAACCCGCGCCGCCCAACATGGTGTTCCAAGACCTCATGGAAGGCCCCACTCATGACCACCCAAACCCCACGCTATAAACAGTTCATCGCAGGTATAGCCCGAGCACTGGCCAGATGGGCGCGCCAGGCCCACGAACGCCGCCAGCTTGCGCAACTTGATCCACGCGAACTGTCTGACGCCGGTATCAGCGCCGGCGACCGAATGGCCGAACTGTCCAAACCCTTTTGGCGTGACTAACGGGTCGAGAGGCTTTTCGAACAGATAAACGGCGGCTTAAGATCCCGTTACCACGTGGCGAACCTTGTAGAACGGACGTCTGATGCTCAATAGCAACAACACCCGTTTCACAGTGGCTGCTTTGCGCCGCCTTATTTGTTCATCTACAGGAGTTTTTCCATGTCCCGTCTTCGCCTGCTGAGTGCTGCTGCCTTGTTGGCCGTGGCTGCCAATGCCAACGCCACCAGCCTCATCGTGACCACCGACGCAATCGTCGGCGCACTCAAAGCCACGTCCGACGCCAGTTCCGATGCCACGTCTTCCTTGCGTGACAACAAGGTTGTGCGAGCTGCCCGTGACGACGCAGCCAGCTTTGTCGCCAGCGACGGTGCCATTCGTGGCGTCAAGTTGGAAAGCGCCCTGGCGCAGATCCGCCAACAAGCCCCGCAACTGAATGCAGCAACAGACGCTCAACTGGCCCAGGCCATCCTGGCGATCTGACTTCAGCTCGGCGTAAGGGAGCGCCAGCCGCTCCCGGATGCCTCAACGCTGGCTCTCGCCCGGGCATTGCGCTAGCCTTGGCGCTCGCTTCCAGTTGTCGAGTCCCATGGCTTTTTCATACCGCCTGTTGATCGTTCCTGTTCTGTTTTCAGTCGTCTGGTCGCCCTTGGCTTCGGCCTTCGACGTGACCACCCAGAGCACCGTCATAAGTGTGTACGCCACCAGCAAGGTGACTTCCGCACCCTTTGACAAGAAATTGATATCGGCCGCCCAGGATGACGCTGCCGCGTTTATCGCCACTGACGGCCAATGGCGGGGCGCTCGCCTGGAATCCGCACTGGATTACCTGCGCCGCACCCAGCCAAAACTTAACGCCAGCGACCTTGAACTGGCGCAAGCAATTCTCGTCCAATAATCATCTTTGTATTTCCATCTTTGTAATTGGAGTTATTCCATGCGTAGCCCGCTGATCGCCGCCACTCTCGGCCTGCTGTTGTTGGCCGATGTTGCCCAGGCACATACTCTGGTGGCCACCAGTAACATCATTGTTCGCGCCTCTGGCCGCACCATTGATTTCACCTCGGACACCACCACTTCCATCCGCGATTCCAAAGTCGTGCGCGAAGCCCACGATGATGCCGCCAGTTTCGTCGCCACCAATGGCGAGATCCGTGGCGCACAATTGGAAGCGGCCTTCGATACCATCCGTACGCGCATGCCGGAAACGCGCGACGTCAGCGACCAGAGCCTCGCCGAAGCTATCCTCGCACTGTGAGGTGCCTCAACGCCTGGCTACTGGCCACGGCTGTGCTGCTCAGTGCAAGCGCAGCCCAGGCCAGCCTGCAACTGCGGCTCAAGTCAGACGGCTTGAGCCCGGCCGAACAGCAGGCCAGCCAGGCGTTGCTCGATGAAGCGATGCGCTCCCTGCCGCCGCGCTTCATCGAACAGCTGGACCGCACCATCGATGTCGGCTGGACCGACAAGATGCCCGAGAACGCCTACGGCCAGGCCTCCCTGATCTCCGAACTGGATCTGAACCAGAACCTGCTCGCCAGCCTGACCGACGGCAGTGCCGCAACCCAGAAGACCAATCGCCCCCACGGCACCGTGCGCCGCGAAATGCTCGCCACTGTGTTGCATGAGCTGACCCACATTTATGACCGTGCGCGCCTGTGGTCCAAGGAAGACCGCGCGCTGATCAATCGTTGCAGTCGCCAAAACAACATCACCGGCCTGATCGGCTTGCCCGACCAATGCCGTGGCCAGAATGACCGCCGCTTTACCCTCAGCGATGACCCACGACTGCTGGACCTCGCCGGCTGGCCGCAATACGTCGGCCGTCGCGGCGAGCGCGAACAGCACAACCACCAAGTGGCGCGCAGCCCGGACATCTACGAAACCACCAGCCCGCTGGAGTTCGTCGCGGTCAACATGGAGTACTTCCTCCTCGACCCGAGCTACGCCTGTCGCCGCCCGGCGCTGTTCCGCTATTACAAGGAACATTTCGGCTGGGCGCCGCCCGAGCAAGACACCTGCGCCAAGACCTATGCCTTTCTGAACGCAGGCAATGATTTTGCCAAGACGCCGCTGGGCCAGATCGACCCGGAGCGCGTCTACGAGATTGACTACCTGCTGGCCGAAGCCAACCAGAACCTGGTCAGCCGCTGGGGCCACAGCATGTTGCGCCTGGTGATCTGCGCACCCGGCCGGCCACGTGGCCCGGACTGCCGGCTGGACCTTGACCAGCATCTGGTCCTGTCCTACCGCGCCTTCGTCGGCGACGTACAGCTGTCGAGCTGGGACGGCCTGGTGGGCAAGTACCCGTCACGGTTGTTCGTGCTGCCCCTGGCCCAGGTGATCGATGAATACACCAAGACCGAACTGCGCGGCCTGGCCTCGGTGCCGCTCAAACTCACGCGCCAGGAAATCAACGACACCGTCGAGCACGCCGCCGAGATGCACTGGAGCTACGACGGCAACTACTTCTTCATTTCCAATAACTGTGCGGTAGAGAGCCTGAAGCTGTTGCGCAGCGGCAGCGCCAACCCACAGCTCACCGGGCTGGACAACATCACCCCCAACGGTTTGCTGGAAGTCCTCAGCGCCCGCGGCCTGGCCGATACCAGCGTCCTCAAGGACAAGCGCGAAGCGCTGCGCCTGGGTTATCACTTCGATTCATTCCGCGAACGCTACCAGGCGATGTTCGACGTCCTGCGCAAACACCTGCCCATAAAGCAGACTCAGGTCGAAGATTGGCTGTCACTCAGCGCAGCGGAACGCCGCGAGTGGTTCGGCCAAGCCGATCTGCGCACCAGCGCCGCGCTGTTGCTGCTGGAACAGGCCAGCTACCGCAAACAACTGATGCTGGCCCAGGATGAAGTCAAGCAACGCTACCTCGGCGCCCGTGAGCTGAAAAACGGCGGCATGGAAAAAGCCAACAACACCCTGCAACAAATCCTCGCCAACAGCGGCTTCCTCAGTCGCCCGGCCGAGCTGCTGGGCAGCGGCGGCTATGGCCTGCCGCAACCCTCTGAAGCCAAGCGCCTCGAATCGGAAAGCGCACAACGCCAGAAACAGCTGCAAACGCTGACCGGCGACCTGGATAAAGAGGTGAGGGTGCTGCTGGAACCTGCCCGCGCCGCCGAGATTGCCGCCTGCGAAGCCAACCTCAAGCAGGTGGGCGAGCACTTGCGCGCCTTGCACAAGGCAGCTGGCGGCCTCGAACTGCCCTGATAATTCCCTGCAAACACAATCCGAATGTGGGAGCTGGCTTGCCTGCGATAGCGGTGTACCAGGCAACAAAGATGTTGAATGTGCCGGCGCCATCGCAGGCAAGCCGGCTCCCACATTGAATCTCCACATACCTGAAGAATGTGCCTTTCCCCTTCGTCACCTGTTTTTCCAGCGAAAGCTGGCTGAAAGCTTACCCGTCTAGGATCGCCCCCACTGTCGGCAACAGACCGGCTGTTAACAACAACAATGGTGATTCCCGATGTCCGCTCGTACCCGCCTGTTCGCCCCCACTCCACCCGTACGCCTCGTGCCTTTCGATCTGCGCTGACCCCCACTCGGTTCGCCATTCCCTAGCCGCGCTACGCCTGGAGTATTCCTATGCTGACTTTCCTTGGCTTTGCCATGGTCATCACGTTCATGTTCCTGATCATGACCAAGCGCCTGTCCGCGCTGATCGCCTTGATCATCGTGCCGATCCTGTTCGCGCTGTTCGGCGGCTTCGCGCCGGAGATCGGCCCGATGATGCTGGCCGGTATCACCAAGCTCGCGCCAACCGGCGTGATGCTGATGTTCGCCATTCTCTACTTTGCCCTGATGATCGACTCCGGCCTGTTCGACCCGGCCGTGCGCAAGATCCTCAAGATGGTCAAGGGCGACCCGCTGAAAGTCTCGGTCGGCACCGCCGTGCTGGCCCTGGTCGTGTCCCTGGACGGTGACGGCGCCACCACCTACATGATCTGCGTGGCCGCCATGTTGCCGCTGTACCAGCGCATCGGCATGAGCCCGCGGATCATGGCCGGCCTGATCATCCTCGCCGGTGGCGTAATGAACATGACGCCCTGGGGTGGCCCGACCGCCCGTGCCGCCAGTGCGCTGCATGTGGACCCGTCGGACATCTTCGTGCCGATGATCCCGGCGATGGCCGTCGGTGTGGTCGCGATCCTGGTGATCGCCTATATGTATGGCCTGCGCGAGCGTGCACGCCTGGGTGAATTGCACCTGGCGGGCGATGAAATCGACCACAGTGAAATCAGCGTCTCGCAATACCCCGATGCCCGTCGCCCCAAGCTGATCTGGTTCAACGGCGCGCTGACCTTCGCCCTGATGTGCACGCTGATCGCCGGCCTTCTGCCGCTGCCGGTGCTATTCATGGTGGCGTTCAGTATCGCGATGATCGTCAACTACCCGTGCCTGCAAATGCAGAAAGACCGCATTGCCGCCCACTCCGGCAGCGTGTTGGCGGTGACTGGCCTGATCTTCGCGGCCGGTATCTTCACCGGCATCCTGTCGGGCACCGGCATGGTTGATGCCATGTCCAAGAGCCTGCTGGCGGTCATCCCTGATGCACTGGGCCCGTACCTGGCGGTGATCACAGCCCTGGTGAGCATGCCGTTCACCTTCTTCATGTCCAACGACGCGTTCTACTATGGCGTACTGCCGGTACTCGCCGAAGCCGCCAGCCACTACGGCATCACCGCCGTCGAAATGGCGCGGGCGTCCATCGTGGGTCAACCGGTGCACTTGCTCAGCCCACTGGTACCATCGACTTACCTGTTGGTGGCCCTGGCCGGTATCGAATTTGGCGATCACCAACGCTTCACCCTGAAGTGGGCAGTGCTGGTATGCCTGTGCATAATGTTCGCCGCTTTGCTGATGGGGATTTTCCCGCTGTTCAGCACTCTATAATCGTATCAACCCAACCGCGCGGCGCTGCAGCTTGCGCGGTTTAACACTTGCTCAAAGGAATACACATGGAATGGCTGACCAATCCGGAAATCTGGATTGCCTTCTTCACCCTGACGGCCCTCGAGATCGTCCTGGGTATCGATAACATCATCATGATTTCGATCCTGGTCAGCCGCATGCCCAAGCATATGCAGGCGCGCACCCGGATCTTCGGCCTGGCCCTGGCCATGGTCACGCGCATCCTGTTGCTGCTGTCGATCACCTGGGTGATGCAACTGACCGCCGACCTGTTCGTGGTGTTCGGTCAGGGCATTTCCGGTCGCGACCTGATCCTGTTCTTCGGTGGCTTGTTCCTGCTGTGGAAAAGCTCCCAGGAGATGTACCACGCCCTGGAAGGTGAAGACGAAACCCACGACGAGCCCAAGGGCGCCGGTGGCAAGTTCATCTACACCATCATCCAGATTGCCATCATCGACATCGTGTTCTCTCTGGACTCGGTCATCACCGCCGTCGGCATGGTCTCCCATGTGCCGGTCATGGTCGCGGCGATTGTCGTGGCGGTATTGGTGATGATGCTGGCGGCCGGCACAATCAGCGCATTCATCGACAAGCACCCGTCGCTGAAGATGCTCGCGCTGTCGTTCCTGCTGGTGGTGGGTACGGTGCTGATCGCCGAATCCTTCGACGTGCATGTGCCAAAAGGCTACGTCTACTTCGCCATGGCGTTCTCGCTGGCGGTAGAAGCGGTGAACATCAAGATGCGCACCGCCATCGCGAAAAAGAAGAAACAGCAGGATCCTGTGAAACTGCGCAAGGACATTCCGGGTCAATAAACCCAAGCCAGACAAAAAAGGGGCCTATTCAGGCCCCTTTTTCATTTCGCACAAAGTTGATTTCATGACAGTTTTGTTTCAATCCCCACTTTAGCTATGCGATGCTGGCGCAGAGCCCATTCGCCAACTACAGCTTAACTACAAGACGTAGAACGGCACGCGGCAAACTTCCTTCGCTCTTTTTGGAGCGTACCCACACGGGGGGCCGAGCATGCTGACCTTGCTCAATCTGCTTTCCGCCGTGACCCTGCTGATCTGGGGCACGCACATCGTCCGTACCGGCATCTTGCGGGTCTACGGTTCCAACTTGCGCCAAGTCATCGGGCAGAACATGTCCAAGCGCTGGCTGGCGTTTGTCGCCGGTATCCTGGTAACGGCCATGGTGCAGAGCAGCAACGCCACGGCCATGCTGGTGACTTCATTTGTCGGCCAGGGCTTGATGAGCCTCACGCCTGCGCTGGCAACCATGCTCGGCGCCGACGTCGGTACGGCCTTGATGGCACGGGTACTGACCTTCGACTTGTCGTGGCTGTCACCGCTGCTGATTTTCCTCGGGGTGATTTTCTTCCTGTCCCGCAAGCAGACGCGGGCCGGGCAGATGGGCCGGGTCGGGATCGGCCTGGGCCTGATCATTCTGGCGCTGCAACTGATCGTCGAGGCGGCCGGGCCGATTACCCACGCCCAAGGGGTCAAAGTCATCTTTGCCTCGCTGACCGGCGATATCTTGCTCGATGCTCTGGTCGGCGCGCTGTTCGCGATGATTTCCTACTCCAGCCTGGCCGCCGTCCTGCTCACCGCCACCTTGGCCGGCGCCGGCGTGATCGGCTTGCATGTGGCCATCGGTCTGGTGATCGGCGCCAATATCGGCAGCGGTGTGCTGGCGTTCCTCAGCACTAATATGCAAAACGCCGCCGGTCGCCAGGTCGCCCTCGGCAGCCTGTTGTACAAACTGATTGGCCTGCTGCTGATCATCCCGGTACTCGACCCTCTCGTACGCTGGATGGACGGTTTGGACTACAGTGCCCAAGGCATGGTCATTACCTTCCACCTGCTCTACAACGTCAGCCGCTGCCTGATCCTGTTGCCCAGTATCGGCCCGATGTCACGCCTGTGTGCCTGGCTGCTGCCGGAACAACAGGAGGCCAACGGCAAGGCCAAGCCGCGCCACCTGGACTCAACCGCACTCGACACGCCCAGCCTGGCCCTGGCCAACGCCGCCCGCGAAACTCTGCGCCTGGGCGACTTGATCGACAACATGCTCACCGCGATGCAGGAAGTGTTGCGCGGCAAACAAACCGCCATCACTCAGGAAATACGCAGCCTCAGCGATGACGTCGAAGCCCTGTACAGTGCGATCAAGCTATACCTCGCGCAAATGCCCCGCGAAGACCTCAGCGAACAGGACAGCCGCCGCTGGGCTGAGATCATCGAGCTGTCGATCAACCTGAAACTGGCCGGCGACCTGATCGAACGCATGCTGCGCAAAGTGCAACAGCAGAAGACCTCCCAGCGCCGCCAGTTCTCCGAAGTCGGCCTGGAAGAGCTCACTGGCCTGCACAGTCAGTTGATCGCCAACCTGCGCCTGGGGTTGTCGGTATTTCTCAGCGCCGACCCCGAAAGCGCCCGCCAACTGCTGCGCGAGAAGCGCCGCTTCCGCGCCCAGGAGCGGCGCCTGGCCCATGCCCACGTCAGCCGCCTGCAACGCAAGATCGTGCAGAGCCTGGAAACCAGCTCGCTGCACCTGGAGCTGATTGCCGACATGAAGCGCCTCAATTCACTGTTTTGCAGCAGCGCTTATGTAGTCTTGGAAACGTCCGACACCGGCGCACTCTCCGCCGAAGATATTGCCGACATCACCCATTCACCCTGAACGTAAGACGGCGAGTGAAGTCAGTTAACAATGGACCTCACTCGCCAGGAAGCTTGTTATGCGTCGCCTGCTATTCGCCTGCCTGCTCATGGGCTCTGCACATGTCTTTGCCTTTGACCGCCTGCAAGTCGAAGGCTACACCTTGCCCAACGGCCTGCAATTGCTGCTCAAACCCGGCACCGAGCGGGGCCATGTGGCCATCCGCATGGTGGTAGGGGTCGGCCTGGATGATTTCAGCTGCGACGAAAAAGAGTTGCCGCACCTGCTCGAACACTTGCTGTTCAGCGGCATCGACGGCGGCGGCGAAGGCGACCTTGAGGACCGCATGCAAGCCTTGGGCGGCGAATGGAACGCCTACACCAGCAATGCCGACACCACCTTCGTCATCGAAGCACCCGCGCACAACCAGCGCAAGGTGCTCGACCTGTTGCTGGCCATCCTCACCCGCACCCAACTGTCCGATGCCAATATCAATGCCGCCAAGCAGGTGGTCGAACGCGAAGACGGTGGCCATTACTCACATCTGCAGCGCCTGCTCGACCGCCAGGACCTGGGCCACACCGCCAGCAACCAATTGGCCGTCGAACTGGGGCTCAAATGTGCCGAACGCGCCGAGGTCGATCACCTCACCCGTGATCAGCTAGAGAAGCTGCGCAAAAATTGGTACGCGCCGAACAACATGACACTGATCATCGTCGGCGACCTCGACAAACTATTGCCGGCTTATCTGGAACGCACCTATGGCCAGCTCGAACCGGTCGAGCCGAGCGAACATCGGCCCCTGCCAGAGATCCAGCACGCCGCTGCCAGTTACCGGGACCTGGTGCACGGCTGGATCGGTGACAGCGCCAAGCTGCACTGGCTGTTCCCCGAACCGGTGCTGGATGACCAGCATGATGAAACCTACGACCTGCTCAAGGACTACCTCGACTGGGCGCTCTACCGTCAACTGCGCCTCAAGCACGGTTTGTCCTACGGCCCATGGAGCGAGCGCGAAGTGCTCGGCGGTGTCGGCTTCCTGAGCCTGAACGCCGACCTCGAACGCGACAACCTGCCCGAAGCCGAACAGGTATTGCAGGACCTCAAGGCCCAACTGCTCAAGGACGGTCTCGACCCGGCAACCTTCACCCGTCTGCAGCAAGCCGCCATTGCACGCCAGTCGTGGGCGGTACAGGGCAACAGCGCGTTGGCCGACTATTACTGGAGTGCTTCCGGTGACTACGCCAACGGCCATTTCAGCGACCCGGTAAAGCGCATCAAGGCCGTGAGCCTGAAGCAAACCAACGACGCCATGCGCCAGGTGTTCAACCAGCCGGGCTATTGGCGCATCGAGAAACCCCTGTTCAGCTACGACGTGCTCAGTTGGATCGGTGCCGGCGTGCTGGGGCTGATTGCCCTTGCGTTGATCGGTGTGCGGGTTTATCGCAAACGGATTGCTTAATGAGGCACCGTACTCCGGGCTAAGACGTTATTCTGTCTGGGTTTTTTCCTACACGAACTGTGAATGCCCATGCCAAGCCTGCCGCCCCTCATCCAGCGCGTCCTCGAACTGATCAAGCGCTACCCAGGGGTAATCGCACTCGGCGGCTTTATCTCGGGGGTGTGCAGCTTCATCCTGGTGGACCGCCAGCAAGGCATGGCCAGCTGGATCGCGGTCATCATGCTGGTGAGCTGGTTGTGGCTGATGCTGGAGAACAGCTTTACCCAACTGTTCACCCGGGTCTTCAAGCGGGAAATCCCCGAACCCCTGCTGCGCTACGCCACCCAGATGATCCACCAGGAAAGTCTGTTTTTTGTGTTGCCGTTCTTTTTCGTCACCACCACCTGGAACAGCGGCCAATCGATTTTCACCGGCCTGCTGGGCGCCGCGGCACTGGTCTCGATCACCGACCCGCTGTACTACAAATGGCTGGCGCCCAAGCGTTCGCTGTTCCTGGCGCTGCACACCCTGACTCTGTTCGCCGCGCTGCTCACCGCGCTGCCGATCATCCTGCACCTGACCACCGCCGAGAGTTACAAGCTCGCCCTCGGCGTTGCCATGCTGCTGTCGATCCCCAGCCTGGCCGTGAGCCTGCCGCTGCGCAGCGTCAAAGGTTGGGCAATGTTGCTGGGCGTCACCGCCGCGATTGGCTGCGCCGGCTGGTTCCTGCGCAGTTGGGTGCCACCGGCCACGCTGTGGATGACCGAAGTGGCCATCAGCACCCAGCTGCAAGACCGCACCCCGGGCGATGACCTCAAGGAAGTCACTGCCGCCCAGCTACGCAGCGGCGGGCTGTACGCCTATACCGCGATCAACGCCCCGCGCGGGCTGGAAGAGCGGATCTACCATGTGTGGAAATTCAACGGCAAAGAAGTCGACCGCATCGCGCTGGATATCCATGGCGGGCGCAAGGAAGGCTATCGCGCCTGGACCCACAAGCAGAACTTCCCGGCCGACTCGGCAGGCCGCTGGCAAGTACGGGTGTTGACCGAGGACGGCCAGGTGATTGGTGTGCTGCGTTTCAAAGTCACTGACGCAGCACAAACGGACAACCCAAAGTAGGCCGTATCGTGCTATTACGTAGGAATTGTGGATAGCCAAACAAGCTCGGAGCTTATGACCACTCGTACGACGGCCGGTGCCGCCCACCTCGATACGTCCACGACTCCCCCGTTACTCAGGATTACGGGGGACTGGACGCTTGCCCACTACTCAAACCTGAAAAAGCTGTCGGACAAGCTCGACGGCCAATACGACGCCGGGGCCCGCATCGACCTCAATGGCCTGGGCGCCCTGGACACCGCCGGCGCATCACTGCTGGTGGAATTGCTTGGCCCCGCCCGCATCGAGCACTCGGCCGAGCAGACCGACTGCAGCCTCTCTGCCGCCGACCGTGCACTGCTCAAGACCGTCTACCGCTCGCTGAATGATTTCTGTGTCCCGGAAAAAGCCCCGGAAGAGGCGGCCGGCATCCAGGTGTTAGCGCGGATCGGCCGGGCGGTCGACACCGTGTGGCAAGACAGCATGAAGCTGCTCGGTTTTATTGGCCTGATCCTCGAAACCTTCGCGCGCGGTATCTTTCGTCCCAAGCGCTGGCGCATCACGCCGATGGTCGCCCATATCGAACAGACCGGGCTCGACGCCGCGCCCATCGTCGCGCTGCTGACCTTTTTGGTCGGCGCCGTGGTGGCCTTCCTGGGTGCCACGGTGCTCAAAAGCTTTGGCGCGACGGTGTTCACCGTGGACTTGGTGGCGTTCTCTTTCCTACGGGAATTTGGCGTATTGCTGACGGCCATTTTGATTGCCGGGCGCACGGCCAGTGCGTTCACAGCACAAATCGGCTCGATGAAGGCCAACGAAGAAATCGATGCGATTCGCACCCTGGGCCTCGACCCCATGGAGCTGCTGGTATTGCCTCGCGTGCTGGCGCTGCTGGTGTCGCTGCCGATGCTGACGTTCCTGGCGATGCTCTCGGGGATTGTCGGAGGCGGGGTGGTGTGCGCCGTGGCGTTGGACATCTCGCCCGCAATGTTTCTGTCGCTGCTGCAATCGGACATTGGCGTACAGCATTTCCTGGTGGGCATGGTGAAGGCGCCGATCTTCGCTTTTCTCATTGCCGCCATTGGTTGTCTGGAAGGTTTCAAGGTCAGCGGCAGCGCCGAGTCGGTTGGCGCTCACACCACCTCCAGCGTGGTGCAATCGATCTTTGTGGTGATCGTGCTGGATGCGGTGGCCGCGATGTTCTTCATGGAGATGGGCTGGTGAGTCGGCTACACCGTGCGCCCACTGAGGCGGTGATTGAAGTGCGCGGCCTGTGCAACCGCTTTGGCCGGCAAAGCGTGCACGAAAACCTCGACCTGGATTTGTACAAAGGCGAGATCCTGGCGGTGGTCGGCGGCTCGGGCAGCGGCAAGTCGGTGCTGTTGCGCAGCATCGTCGGCCTGCGCCGCCCCAGCGAAGGCGAGGTGCGGGTGTTCGGTAAGAACCTGCCGAGCCTGTCGGAACATGAACGCTCACTGGTGGAACGGCGCTTCGGCGTGCTGTTTCAGAAGGGGGCGCTGTTTTCCTCACTGACCGTCACCGAAAACGTCGCCCTTCCGTTGATCGAACATGCCGGCCTCAGCCGCCGTGACGCCGAGCACCTGGCCGCGGTGAAACTGGCCTTGGCCGGGCTGCCGCTCTCGGCCGCCGACAAATACCCGTCTTCGTTGTCCGGTGGCATGATCAAGCGCGCAGCCCTGGCACGCGCCTTGGCCCTGGACCCGGACATCCTGTTTCTCGACGAGCCCACCGCCGGCCTTGACCCGATTGGCGCGGCGCAATTCGATCAGTTGATCCTGACACTGCGCGACGCGCTGGGCCTGAGTGTGTTCCTGGTGACCCACGACCTCGACACGCTGTACACCATCACCGACCGCGTGGCGGTGCTGGCGCAGAAGAAAGTGCTGGTGGCCGATGCCATCGATGTCGTCTCGGAAACGGACGACGCGTGGATTCACGAATATTTCCACGGCCCCCGCGGCCGCGCGGCATTGGATGCCGCTCAATCGCTAGACGAGGTATGACATGGAAACCCGAGCCCATCATGTGATGATCGGTCTGTTCAGCGTGATTGTGGTGGTCGGCGCCCTGCTGTTCGGCCTGTGGCTGGCAAAATCCAGCGTCGACAGTGCCTTCCAGGATTATGAAGTGGTGTTCAACGAGGCGGTCAGCGGCCTGTCCCAGGGCAGCCCGGTGCAATACAGCGGGATTAAGGTGGGCGATGTCACCAGCCTGCGCCTGGACCCCAACGACCCGCGGCGCGTGCTGGCACGCATCCGCCTGGCCGGGCAGACGCCAATCAAGGAAGACACCCAGGCCAAGCTGGCCCTGACCGGCATCACCGGCACCTCGATCATCCAGCTCAGCGGCGGCACACCACAAAGCCCGGAGCTCAAGGGTAAGGACGGCAACCTGCCGGAAATCATCGCCTCGCCATCGCCCATTGCGCGCCTACTCAATAACAGCAACGACCTGATGACCAGCATCAACCTGCTGCTGCACAACGCCAACCACATGTTCTCCCGTGAGAACGTCGAGCGCTTGAGCAACACCCTGGACAACCTGCAACAAACCACCGGCGCCATCGCCGACCAGCGCGGCGATATCAAGGTGGTGATGCAGCAACTGATGCAAGTGAGCAAGCAGGCCAGCGCCGCCCTGGAGCAGACCACCACCCTGATGCGCAACGCCAATGGCTTGCTCAACGATCAAGGCAAGCAGGCCTTCGGCAGTGCCGAGCAGGCCATGAAATCCCTGGAGCAAAGCACCGCCACCATCAACACCTTGCTGACCAATAACAAGGACTCGGTGAACAGCGGCATGCAGGGCCTCAATGAACTGGCGCCGGCGGTGCGCGAACTGCGTGAAACCCTCGGGTCACTGCGCGCCATCTCCCGCCGCCTGGAAGCCAACCCCAGTGGCTATCTGCTGGGCAGCGACAAGAACAAGGAGTTCACGCCATGAAGCGTGCTTACCAGATGATCGCCCCCGTGGCATTGGCGCTCGTGAGCGCGTGCTCGATCCTGCCCAAGGCCGACCCTTCGGACGTGTACCGCCTGGTGTCAGCCCAAACCGCAAGCCAGGGTGCGCCGGTGAGCTGGTCGCTGCGCGTGTCCAAGCCGCAGACTAGCGAGTTTCTCGACAGCCCGCGCATTGCCGTGGTGCCGGACGGCAACCTGATCAGCAGCTATGCGAACTCGCGCTGGAGCGACCCGTCGCCGGTGCTGCTGCGCAACCGCTTTATGGACGGCTTCCAGCGTGATGGCCGCGTAACGTTGTTGAGCACCGATGAGACCAACCTGCAGGCCGATTACGAGCTGGGTGGGCAGTTGCAGGCGTTCCAGAGTGAATACCGAGGAGGCGCGGTGGAAGTGGTGATCCGCCTCGACACGCGATTGGTGCGTGGGAGCGATCAGCGGATTATTGCCAGCCGGCGGTTTGAAATTCACCAGCCGGTGACGGATACCAAGGTGCCGGCGGTGGTGGCCGGGTTTGGGCTGGCGGGGGATCAGTTGAACAGGCAGGTGGTGGATTGGGTGGTGCAGCAAGGCAATAGTGCTGCGAAACGCTGAGGGCCCTATCGCCGGCAAGCCGGCTCCTACAGTTGATCGCATTTCGGCAGGATAAACGCGGTCACCTGTAGGAGCTGGCTTGCCGGCGATAGCCATTTAAGCCTTAACCAAAGAACCAGTAGCACACCGCAATAGCCGCAACGACACCCGCCAACTCCGCCAGCAGCGCACACCCCACCGCATGCCGGGCCCGCTGGATGCCCACCGACCCGAAGTACACCGCCAACACATAGAAGGTGGTCTCAGTACTGCCCTGGATCGTCGCCGCCACCAGCGCCGGGAAGCTGTCCACACCCTGGGTCTGCATGGTTTCGATCAACAGCGCCCGGGCCGCACTGCCGGAGAACGGCTTGACCATGGCCGTGGGCAACGCATCGACAAAGCGCGTGTCCATGCCGGTCCAGGCGACCACATGGCGAATCCCTTCAAGACCAAAATCCAATGCACCCGAAGCACGCAATACACCCACTGCGCACAACATCGCCACCAGGTACGGCAGCAGGTTCTTGGCAACGTCAAAACCTTCTTTGGCGCCTTCGACAAACGCCTCGTAGACCTTCACCTTGCGCAGCGCACCAATCACCAAAAACAGCATGATCAAGCCGAACAGCGTCAGGTTGCCGAGTATCGAGGACAAACCCGCCAGCGCCGTGGCCGACAGTGTCGCCAGGAAGGCCATGAACCCACCGAGCACCAGCGCGCCGGGAATCAGGTAAGCCAGCACCACCGGGTCCCACAGGCGCAGGCGCTGCATGATCGCCACCGACAACAGGCCCACCAGGGTGGACGCGCTGGTCGCCAACAGGATCGGCAGGAACACCAGGGTAGGGTCCGCAGCGCCTTGCTGGGCGCGATACATGAAGATCGTCACCGGCAACAGCGTCAGCGAGGACGCGTTGAGCACCAGGAACAGGATCTGCGCGTTGCTCGCGGTGTTGGGGATAGGGTTGAGTTCCTGCAGCGCCTTCATGGCCTTCAGGCCTATGGGCGTGGCCGCGTTGTCCAGCCCCAGGCCATTGGCGGCGAAGTTGAGGGTGATCAGGCCGATCGCCGGGTGCCCGGCAGGCACTTCCGGCATAAGGCGGCGGAACAGCGGGCCGAGGGCCTTGGCCAGCCAGTCGACGATGCCGGCTTTTTCAGCGATGCGCAGGAAACCCAGCCACAAGGTGAGGGTGCCGAACAGCAGCACCATCACTTCCACCGACAGTTTGGCCATGGCGAAAATGCTTTCGACCATCGCCGCGAAAATACCGGCGTTGCCACCCACCAGCCATTGCACCAGTGCTGACACCATTGCCACGACAAAGAAGCCAAGCCACAGGCCATTGAGCATCAGTTGAATCCCCCGAAAGATGGGGCGAATGATAGCGGGGCTGGCAGAAACGACAAACCCCGGAATTGTCCGGGGTTTGTCTTCAAGCCGTCAGCCTATCAGCTGCGGGTCGCTTGAGCGGTCGGCGCGGCGGCCTTGCTGCGCCAGTGCGGCAGGGAGTTCCAGTAGCGCTCGCCCTTGGCGTCGTCGTACATGCCTTCCCAACGTGCGATGACCAATACGGCCAGGGCGTTGCCAATCACGTTCAGGGCGGTACGCGCCATGTCCATGATGCGGTCGACACCGGCAATGAAGGCCAGGCCTTCCAGCGGGATGCCCACGCTGCCCAGGGTGGCCAGCAGTACCACGAAGGACACACCCGGCACGCCGGCGATGCCTTTGGAGGTGACCATCAGGGTCAATACCAGCATCAGTTGTTGGCCGATCGACAGGTCGATGCCGTACAGCTGGGCGATAAAGATCGCCGCGATGCTCTGGTACAGGGTCGAACCGTCGAGGTTGAAGGAGTAGCCGGTGGGTACCACGAAGCTGCAGATCGCCTTGGGTGCGCCATAGGCTTCCATCTTCTCGATCACACGCGGCAACACAGTTTCGGAGCTGGCGGTGGAGTAGGCCAGGACCAGCTCATCCTTGAAGATGCGCATCAGCTTGATCACCGAGAAGCCGAACAGGCGGGCAATCAGGCCCAGTACCACAAAGGCGAAGAACAGGATGGCCACGTAAACCAGGATCACCAGCTTGGCCAGCGGCAGCAAGGAGGCGAAGCCGAAGTTGGCGACCGTCACGGCGATCAGGGCAAATACGCCGATCGGGGCGTACTTCATGATCATGTGGGTGACTTTGAACATGCTCTCGGACACGCCCTGGAACATGGTCACCAGCGGCTCGCGCAGTTCCGGCTTGAGGCTCGACAAGCCCAGGCCGAACAGCACCGAGAAGAAGATGATCGGCAGCATTTCGCCACGGGCCACGGCGGCGAAGATGTTCGACGGGATCAGGTTGAGGATGGTCTCGATGAACGCATGCTCGTGCTGCACTTCAGCGGCGGTGGCGGTGTATTTGGAAATATCGACAGTACCCAGGGTACTCATGTCGATGCCAGCGCCCGGGTGGAACAGGTTGGCCAACAGCAGGCCGACCACGATGGCGATGGTGGTGACCACTTCAAAGTAAACGATGGTTTTGACGCCGATGCGACCGAGCTTTTTCGCGTCACCGACACCGGCAATGCCGACGATCAGCGAGGAAATCACAATCGGGATCACGATCATCTTGATCAGGCGGATAAAGATATCGCCCGCTGGCTGCAACACATTGCTGATCCACCAGGCCTTTTCAGCACTGAAATGGTTGAGCACTGCACCGATTGCGATCCCCAACACCAAACCGATGAGGATCTGCCAGGCGAGGCTTAGCTTTGCCTTCTTCATGTCATTACCCTTACTTCAAGTGGACTTAAGGCAAATGCGCCAGCTGGAACGCTCGAGAGCGAAAAAGTGTGAGCATCTGCCTCCATGGAAGGTCACCGCCGCATGGCCGAAATGGCTTACTGGCAGGCGAAAAAAGGCGCAACTATTCCCATGCAAGGGAGCGACGTCTAATGCCGTAAACGCCTACCCTATGCCGAATCGGCATGGCTTTTTTTAATAATAACTGTCCGAACGGTCAGTTCAAATGTGACATTTTGTCCGACAAACATGCCGTGAACCGGCCAAACCCGGCTCGCTCAGAGATTCAGGACGTCTATGGAGCACTGGCAGAAATGCCTGAGAATTCCGCCGTTTAGTGTCGGAAATGTCCTATGAGCGCAGCCAAATTTTATCGATAGATGGTCAGCCCGACACACCAAGTAATGGTTAGGAACGAGCAAAAACAGAATTAGCGACTATGGCTGACATAAGAGAGAGGTATAAGCCCGCCGCAAGTTCAGCAAGCCGTCGGCTTGTGAACCTGCGTCGCAGCTTTTCACCTGACCCGGCCCTTTCGCAGGCACTCCCTGTACCCGTAGGTCACGCCGATCCCGATTGATCAGAGCAACCCGGCCCCCTGGTCATGCACCGCCCGTGGCGGGCGATGCAAACAGAAAGAAGCAGCTGAGCTTCTTTCTATGGACGCGGGTTCCACAAGCGCGTTGCGCCAAGGGGAACCTAGTACCAATTGGGGTCTTTCTTGAGCTGCTCCATCAGCAGCTTCTGCATGCCTTCGTCCGGCTTACCGAGGAACCGATAATCGGCGTGACGCGTCGGGGATTTGTCCGCCGGCAGGCCGGCCGGGACTTCCACCAACATGGCATAGGCATCTTTCTTGTCGTAGCTGAAGGCAACGATCAGGCGCTTGTTCAGGCACGTGTCTGCAGTTTCGCAAAGCGGCCCCACCAAGTACTTGTCACCGTCTTCTTCCACGGCATTCATTTGTTCGGCCGTACCGGACAGGTTCATCACCCATTCCGGCAGGCGCTCTTCTTTCTTCACCACGCCTTGCCAGGTCTCACGGAACTGTGGGTCCGAGGTCAGCAATTCGTTAGCTCGGCTTTGGCCGTCGTTGGCGGCCATCACCAGGCCGCTGCCGCCCAGGAGCAGGGCGGCAGCCATGGCTTTAAAGGGCAGAGTGGTCATATTCAGCCTCGGCCGCGACGACCAAAGAAGAACGAAGCGATGAACATCACCAGGAAGACGACAAACAGGATCTTGGCGATACCCGTGGCGGTGCCCGCGATACCACCGAAGCCCAGGACGGCGGCCACAATGGCAATGATCAGAAATGTGATAGCCCAGCTCAACATGGTGATTCTCCTTACGCTTTTATAGGGGTAACAGCGGTGTTGCCGTGCAGCCGCTCAACAGCGACTTTGTCTTGCCTAGAACACCCAGCGCTCTTGGGTTGGCAGATCGCCAGGGGTGGAATCCTGGTCTGCCACTCTCAGCTGCGGGGCAGTTACATCGGCAGTAACGCTGCCAACGGAACGGAAATGGGTTTGTGTCATCACCGGGCGTTCAAATTGCGGGGCGTGTGGCTGACTCTGCTGCCCGTGCTGCATCTGTTGCCCAATGACCAGGGTGACCATCAGGGCCAGGCTGGCGAACAGGCCTTGCTGCAAGCGCAGCGGCGATACAGACAATTGGCTGAGGCTTTGGCGAGTCATGCTGTGTTTCTCCCGCATTCTGATTATTCGTTCATGACACTGTTGGGAGAGGTATTGCAGAGCGCATGCCAGGTTTTTTACAAAATAAAACTCAATAAAATCAATGCCTTATAAATACAGGCAAAAGATGAAGGCCAGCATCCTGCACGATGGCCCTGTGCGGGCCGTGCGAAATGCACGATGGTCAGTGGTCGGGTCGAGGGATCGAAAGCGCTCGGCGAGTTGCCGAAGTGGCAAGAAGGCATGAAAACGCCATCAATCGGCGTGTTTGTAGGAGACGGAGCAGATAGCTGCGCGAAGATGCCGTTTATCAATCAGAATAAACCATGCAACTTGCCCGATTATTCCGGGACTAAACACCATCATTCATAGTTTAAGGAGCGCGGGACAGATGGAATCAGCCAAGGAACTTCAAGGCCGCATTCTTTTAGTGGATGACGAATCCGCGATCCTTCGCACCTTCCGTTACTGCCTGGAAGATGAAGGCTACACCGTAGCCACTGCCAACAGTGCCGCCCAGGCGGACGCACTGATGCAACGCCAAGTGTTCGACCTGTGCTTCCTCGACCTGCGCCTGGGCGAAGACAATGGCCTGGATGTATTGGCCCAGATGCGCATCCAGGCACCGTGGATGCGCGTGGTGATCGTCACCGCTCACTCGGCGGTCGATACGGCAGTGGACGCCATCCAGGCGGGCGCCGCCGACTACCTGGTAAAACCCTGCAGCCCTGACCAACTGCGCCTGGCCACCGCCAAGCAGCTGGAAGTGCGCCAACTGTCTGCACGCCTTGAAGCGCTTGAAGGCGAAGTGCGCCAGCCCAAGGACGGCCTCGACTCCCACAGCCCGGCCATGATGGTGGTGCTGGAGACCGCACGCCAAGTGGCGGGCACTGACGCCAACATCTTGATCCTCGGCGAGTCCGGCACAGGTAAAGGTGAGCTGGCCCGAGCGATTCACGGCTGGAGCAAGCGCTCGAAAAAGTCCTGCGTGACCATCAACTGCCCGTCGCTGACGGCGGAATTGATGGAAAGCGAGCTATTCGGCCATAGCCGCGGCGCCTTTACCGGGGCCAGCGAGAGCACCTTGGGCCGGGTCAACCAGGCGGACGGCGGCACGCTGTTTCTCGACGAAATCGGCGACTTTCCGCTCACTTTGCAGCCAAAACTGCTGCGTTTCATTCAGGACAAGGAATATGAGCGTGTGGGCGACCCGGTCACCCGTCGCGCCGACGTGCGCATTCTCGCCGCCACCAACCTGAACCTGGAAGACATGGTCCGCGATGGCCGCTTCCGTGAGGATTTGCTCTACCGCCTCAACGTCATCACCTTGCACCTGCCCCCGCTGCGCGAACGCAGTGAAGACATCCTGACCCTCGCCGACCGCTTCCTGGCACGCTTCGTCAAGGAATATGCACGGCCGGCGCGTGGCTTCAGCGATGAAGCACGCGAGGCGCTGCTCAACTATCGCTGGCCGGGCAATATCCGCGAACTGCGTAACGTGGTGGAGCGCGCCAGCATCATCTGCCCACAGGAAAAGGTGGAAATCAGCCACCTCGGCATGGCCGAGCAACCTACCAACAATGCGCCCAGGATTGGCGCCGCGTTGAGCCTGGATGAGTTGGAGAAGGCCCATATCGGTGCCGTGCTCGCCACCAGCGACACCCTGGACCAGGCAGCTCGCACCCTGGGCATCGACGCGTCGACCCTGTACCGCAAACGCAAACAGTACAACCTGTGAGCAACACCCTATGAAGCTTGCGATGAAACTGCGCACTCGGCTGTTCCTGAGTATCTCCGCGCTGATCACCGTCGCCCTGCTGGGATTGATTCTGGGCCTGGTCAGCGTGATGCAGATGGCCAAGACCCAGGAATCGTTGATACGCAGCAACTTCGTGACCCTGGACCTGGGGCTAAAACTGCGCCAAAGCCTGGGCGACCAGCTGATCATGATGCTGGAAAAGCGCCCCGACCCCGAGGCGCTGCAAGGCTCCAAGCAACGTTACTTCGAGCTGCTGGACCAAGGCATCGCCCACGAGCAGCGAGATGCCAGTGGCAGCGGCTTCAGCCAGGCCCGCACCGACTACCAGAATTTGCTGGAGGCGTTTGACGAGTCCCAGCAAGCCTCACCGCCCCCCGGCAGCAAGGAAAAACTGACCGAGACCTTCAATGTGCTGCGTAACGGCCTGATCGCCGAACACAAGCGCGCACTGGAAAACATCAGTACCAGCGAGCACAAGTCTCGCGAACGCGCCTTGCTGATCGCCGGATTGCTGGGGCTGGTCGGGCTTGCGGTGCTGATCATCGGGTTTGTGACCGCACACGGCATCGCCCGGCGTTTTGGCGGGCCGATCGAAGCCCTGGCCAAGGCGGCCGACAAAATCGGGCAGGGGGATTTTGAAGTCACGCTGCCTATCTCTTCGGCAGCCGAGATGAACCAGCTGACCCGACGCTTCGGCATCATGGCCGAAGCGCTGCGCCAACATCAGGCAACTAATGTCGATGAACTGCTGGCCGGCCAGCAACGCTTGCAGGCGGTGCTCGACAGCATCGACGATGGCCTGCTGATGATCGACCGCCAAGGCCGCCTGGAGCACCTCAACCCGGTCGCGCAGCGCCAATTAGGCTGGGACGAGGACCGTCTTGGCCAAGGGCTGGGCGAAGCCCTGGTGCGACCGGAACTGGACGAACAACTTCAACTGGTGCTGCGCGGCGGCAACCTGGAACGGGCACCGGAGGATCTGGAAGTGGAGGTCGAGGGCGAACTGCGCCTGCTGACCTACAGCCTCACCCCCGTCAGCCACACCCAAGGGCACATTCTCGGGGCCGTGATGGTGCTGCATGACGTTACCGAACAGCGTGCCTTTGAACGGGTACGCAGCGAGTTCGTGCTACGCGCCTCCCATGAACTGCGCACGCCCGTGACCGGCATGCACATGGCGTTCGGGTTGTTTCGTGAGCGGGCGAAGTTTCCTGCGGAGTCGCGCGAAGCGGACTTGCTGGATACGGTCAATGAAGAAATGCAGCGCCTGATGCAGCTGATCAACGACCTGCTCAACTTCTCGCGCTACCAGAACGGCCTGCAAAAACTCACCCTGGGGCCGTGCGACGTGACCGACCTGCTGGATCACGCTCGCGCTCGCTTTACCGAACCGGCCAATGCCCAGCGCATCGAGCTACTGGTGGAAGCCCAGTCCGACTTACCCCGCCTATATGCCGACCGCGCCCAATTGGAACGAGTACTGGACAATCTGCTGGGCAACGCCCTGCGCCACACCGCCGAAGGCGGCCAGATTCGCCTGCAGGCGCGCCGCCATGGCGAACGGGTAATCATCAGTGTCGAGGACAACGGCGAGGGCATCGCCTACGGCCAGCAAGGGCGGATCTTCGAACCCTTCGTGCAGGTGGGCCGCAAGAAAGGCGGCGCAGGCCTGGGGTTGGCGCTGTGCAAGGAAATCGTGCAGTTGCACGGTGGCCGCATGGGTGTGTATTCACGGCCAGGGCAGGGTACGCAGTTTTATATGGCATTGCCGTTGTAGGGGCCAGGCTAGCGGGTGATGGGACCTCAAGATCGCTATCGCCGGCAAGCCGGGCTCCTACACTTAGCTGCGGTTGAGCGCTCGCAGGATCGCGGCGCTTTCCGCATCGGGGGTGCCGTCAAACAACGAAGGGCGGAAGTGCATCTGAAAGGCCGCGATCACATGACGCGTGGCCACATCCAGTTCCCCCGTCTGCGGCGTCTGGTAGCCCAATCGCGCCAGCTCTTCCTGGAACCACGTGATGCTCGGCAGGTCAGCGGCGTATTGCACCTGGAAACGGGCGACTGCCTGAGCGTCGGGCCAAACCCCCAGGCCTTCAGCCGCCAGGCGCTTCCAGGGAAACAGCGGGCCGGGGTCAAGCTTGCGAAGTGGCGCGATGTCGCTATGGCCGATGATGTTCTTGGGGTCGATGCCGTTGCGCTTGCTGATGTCCTTGAGCAACACCACCAGGGACTTGTACTGCGCCTCGGAGTAGGGGAACCACACGCGGCCGCTCGGGGTATCCTGATACCCGGGATTGACGATCTCGATGCCGATGGAGCTGGAGTTGAGCCAGGTGCGGCCCATCCACTCGCTTTCTCCCGCGTGCCAGGCGCGCTGGCTCTCATCCACCAGCTTGTAGATGGTGCCCGACGCATCGTCGCCGATCAGGTAATGGCTGCTGACCTGGCCGTGCGTCAGCAGGGCCAGGGAACGCTCAAGATTGGTCGAGGTGTAGTGAACAACGACGAACTGCACACGATTGTCGTGGTTCATTGAGGGGTGACTGGTATCCAGGCGCGGGCCGCTGGCGCAGCCGGCGAGCAGTAGGAACACAAAGGCAAAGCAAAAGGATTTCATGGCAGAAGACATTACACTGAAGGCGATAATGCAACAGTGTAACGTACCGTTTGTGGCCGGGCGGTCAAATTACAAAATGGAACATCTTTTAGGCCGCCTGCACCTGATTACGCCCCGCCGCCTTCGCCCGATACAACGCCTCATCGGCGCGCTTGAGCGCCAGGTCGCTGCGCTCACCCGGCTGGAACTGCGCCACGCCCATGGATACCGTGATCGTCACCGGCTCACCCTTGAAGTGGAAAGGGCACGCTTCGATGGCCTGGCGCAACATCTCGCCGGCCGCCAGCGCATCGGCCAGGGATGAGTTGGGCATCAGCAACACGAACTCTTCACCGCCGAAGCGCGCAATAAAATCGGTGGGGCGCAGGCGTTTGCGCAGCACACTGGCAATGATCTTGAGCACTTTGTCGCCCGCCAGGTGGCCGTAGCCATCGTTGATACGCTTGAAGTGGTCCAGGTCAAGCATGGCCAGCGACAGGCTGTTGCCACGCTGGTGCCAGGCATTGACCTCGTGATCGAGGCGCTCGCTCCAGGCCGCACGGTTGGGCAGGCCAGTCAGCGGGTCGATCAAGGCCTTCTGGCGCTGCACCTCCAGGTGCTCGCGATAGCCCTGGGCCTCCTGCTCCATATTCGCCACCCGCTCAGCCAGGCCTTTCAAGCGCGCCGCCACTTCCTGCTCACGCTGGTCACGCTGCTGCTGGTGTTGGTCCATGGTGCCGAGCAAGCCTTCAAGGTGGCTCTCCAGCACCTGCTTGAGGCTGTCCAGGTCGGCCGCGTCCTGCACGCTGCTTTGCAAACCGTCGACCTGTTCACGAATCTGCGTGTCCAGCTCGCGCGCAGCCGAGCGGCTGTCGGCGTGACCGTCGCTGGCGACCTGCAGATGGCCCTGGAAGGCTTCCAGTCGTTCGTTGAGCTGCTTGAGATAGGCTTCGAACTCATGCTGGCCACTGTCGGTGATTGCCAGCATCAACACTGCCAGGTCATCGAGGATCGGCAGCAGTTCATACCAGTTCAAACCATGGGCCAGGCGCTCGCGCATGGCTTCGGCCTGGGGCCGGTGGCGCTCGGGCAGTGAAAGATCTTCCAGCAGGCCGAGCAAGGTGTCTTCGATATGCTTGGCCACAGAGCTGTAGGACGGCTCGGGAGAGTCGGGCAACGCGTACACACCGTCCGACTGCAACGCGTCAGGGTCAGGCTCGGCGCTTTCCAGCACGGGCGGGAGCGACAGGCTGCCGATTGAGGTTTCATCCGGCGCATCGTCCAGAACCGGCGGTGGCTCGATAAACGCCGCGAGCGCACTTTCAGAGGCAGGCTCTTCTACCGCAGGTTCAACCACCTCGGGCTCAGGTGCTTCGATAGGCGCAGCCTTGGGGGCCGTTTGCACGGAGGCCTCGAAGACCAATGCTTCAGTGTCAGCCTCTACCACCTTGGCGGGTGCAGCCACACTGACAGGCGCAGACGGCTCAGGCGGCACGACGACGGCTGCCTGCGGCAAGGGCGCAAAGGCGCGCAACGCTTGGGTCAACTCTTCGGATTGCTCAGGTGCTTGAGGTTCAGGCTCCGAGGACTGCCTGGAAGACGCGGGTTTCGGCGCAGAAGCTGGTGCTGGCTCGACCGCAGGGGGTTCGTTCGCAACTTCTTTTGCACCAAACAACCGCTGCAACAAACCAGGCCCCGGGCGTGGGGTTTCGCCGTCTGGCTCCAGGTTATCCAGTGCTTGCCCTTGCAGGCTGCTCAGCTCACTGAGCAGCAGCGGGATCTCCCGCGCCTGGCCAACGCGGCCGTCCAACTGTTTGGCGAAGGTTTTCAGCGGCCGGGCCACTTCACGCGGCAGTGGCAGCTTCTGCAACTGTGCAACCAGTGAAGTGAGTGCGGTGCTGATCTGGTCAACCCGGGTTTCGCGGCGTTGCTCAGAGTCGAGCACGGCTTTTTCCAAGCGTGGCAGCAGGGCGGCGAGGGCGGCGTCCATGTCGTCCGTGCGGACAACATCACGCATCTCCTTCATGCACTGATCAACGGCGCGGTCGGTGCCTTCAGCGGCGAGGGTGCTGCGTACCAGCCCTCGGCGCAGCAGGTCGAGGCGGGCAGCCCAGCGACGTTCGAGCTTGTCTTGCTGCTCGATGCTCTTGAGGTATTTTTCTTTCCAGCGCTGGGCGTCGTCGCTCATGCAAGAGGTCCGCGAGGGCCTGGGCTCAACGCGGGCAATGCATCAGCCGTGAGCGAACCCGGCAGACGAATCTCTACCGCGACCGGCAGGTGATCGGAGATGGGCTGCGCCAGGACCTGTACGCTCTCAAGCGTGAGGGTCGGACTGAGCAGGATATGGTCAAGGCAGCGCTGCGGGCGCCAGCTGGGGAAGGTGGCTTCGACTTGCGGCGCCAGCAACCCGAGGTCTCGCAGCGGGGAATTCTGTAGCAGGTCGCTGGCATGGGTGTTCATGTCCCCCATCAGCACCTGGTGTTTGTAATTGCCGATCAGCTCTCGGATGTAGGCCAGTTGCATCGTGCGGGTGCGCGCCCCGAGCGCCAGATGCATCATCACCACGACCAAGGCTTCCGGGCCCTCGCCAAAGCGCACGAGGATCGCGCCCCGGCCCTTGGGGCCCGGCAGCGGGTGGTCTTCGATAGCCCACGGCTTCAAGCGGCTGAGCACGCCATTGCTGTGCTGTGCCAGGCGCCCGAGGTTGCGATTGAGTTGCTGGTACCAGTAAGGGAATGCGCCGAGCTGGGCCAGGTGTTCCACCTGGTTGATGTAGCCCGAGCGGATGCTGCCGCCATCGGCTTCCTGCAAGGCGACCAGGTCGAAGTCGTTGAGCAGGTTGCCGATCTTTTGCAGGTTGCCGGCCCGGCCGTTGTGGGGCAGCAGGTGCTGCCAGCCACGGGTGAGGTAGTGCCGGTACTTCTCGGTACTGATACCCACCTGGATGTTGAAACTGAGCAGGCGCAAGCGGCTGTCTGCCGGCAGGCCCGTGGATTCCAGGTGGTGCTCGTTGACCTGCGGGTCATGCAGGCCGACGACGCGTTCAGTCCCCCAGCGGCGCATGATGGCCCCCTTACTTGGCTGCGCGCTCTTTGGCGATCAGCTGGTCGGCAACGTTCAGGGTCGCTTCAGGACCACCGGTGGTGCCCAGGTCGAAACGGTATTTGCCGTTGACGATCATGGTCGGTACGCCTTGCACGCCGTACTTCTGCGCCAGTTCCTTGGCCTGCTTGATCTGGCCCTGGATAGCGAAGGAGTTGAAGGTGGCGAGGAACTTGTCCTTGTCGACACCTTGGGTAGCGACGAAGTCAGCCATTTCTTCCGGCTTGGTCAAGCGCTTGCCTTGTTTCTGGATGGCGTCGAATACGGCGTTGTGGACCTTGTGTTCAACACCCATGGCTTCCAGGGTAAGGAACAGTTGGCCGTGGGCATCCCATGGGCCGCCGAACATGGCCGGGATGCGCTTGAAGTTGACGTCGGACGGGAGTTTTTCGACCCAAGGGTTGATGGTCGGCTCAAAGGCGTAGCAATGCGGGCAGCCGTACCAGAACAGCTCCACCACTTCGATCTTGCCAGGCACCGAGACCGGCACCGGGTTGGCCAATTCAACGTAGGTTTTACCGGCTTCAAGCGGCACGTCGGCAGCTTGTGCGGTCATGCCGAAGAGGCTGGCAGTGACGAGAGCGGCGCTGAGGATCAGATTACGCATGCTTTACTCCTGGACAAATAAAGTCGCCTCACGCGACCTTTGTTGTGACAGGTCTACGCGGGCATGAGTTCGTTAGTGTAACGGCACCGGCCACAAAAAAGGGCGGCCTAAGCCACCCTTTTTATGCTTGCATCGACGGATTAATCGAGCGTTAACGTCGTATTTGTATCAGTGCAGGCCCTGGATGTACTGGGAAACCGCCTCAATGTCCTTGTTGCTCATTTTATTGGAGATGGTTTGCATGATTTTGGCATCGCCGTCGTTGGTGCGATTGCCCTCACGGAAGTCCGTCAGTTGCTTGGCGATGTACTGCGCATGCTGGCCGCTCAAGTGCGGGAAGCCAGCAGCGGCAAGGCCTGCGCCGTTAGGCGAGTGGCAGCCGATGCACGAAGGCATGCCTTTTTCCAGGTTGCCGCCACGGAACAGTTCTTCACCGTGGGCCACGACTTTTGGATCGGCAGCTCCCACACTGCCTTTCTGGCTGGCAAAATACGCTGCGATATCTGCCAGGTCCTGATCGCTGAGGTTGGTCAGCAAGCCGGTCATTTCCAGTACCGTGCGCTTGCCGTCCTTGATGTCGTGCATCTGCTTGGTCAGGTATCGCTCGCCCTGGCCGGCCAGTTTGGGAAAGTTCGGTGCCGGGCTGTTGCCATCCGGTCCATGGCAAGCACCACATACGGCGGCTTTCGCCTGGCCCGCTGTAGCGTCGCCTGCAGCATGGGCAACACCGGTGATGCCCAGGGTCAACAGCAGACTCACGATCAGTTTGTTCATCAGCTAATCCAACTACGGCTAAGGGGTTTATAGAGTTATCTACCGGGTTTACTCACCATCATTTCAATGATGGCCTGGTAATCCTCAGTACTGCAGTCCATGCACAAACCACGCGGCGGCATTGCCTTGAAACCCTGGGTCACGTGTTGCACCAGCGTGTCCATGCCCTGCGCCAATCGTGGCGCCCACGCTGCCTGGTCACCCCGTTTGGGGGCATTGGGCAACTGGCCGGCATGGCAAGCCACGCAAACTCGGTTGTACACCGCTTCGGGATCCTGTGTAGCCTGAGCGCCGTAAAGCGGAATCAGGACACCGATAGCCAGCAACCACTTGGTCATACGTCGACCAGTTCAGGGTTTGAGAGCGTTTTGCGTTCTAATGCGCAATAAAGGTCTATCGCTCCCGTGAACTTCATCCTTCGCTGGGACAAAGCACACACAAAATCTGCGGCATTATATACTGGCGCTACTGAAACGGAAACGACACCGCTTGCCGCACCCTTTCTCGGCACCGCCCACATCGGAAATCTCATGCAACTCAAGAATCCCATCCTCGGCCTGTGCCAACAGTCCACGTTCATGCTCAGCGCCGCCAAAGTTGACCAATGCCCCGATGACGAAGGCTTTGAAGTCGCCTTTGCCGGTCGTTCCAACGCTGGCAAATCCAGCGCGCTGAACACCCTGACCCACGCCAGCCTGGCCCGTACCTCGAAAACCCCGGGCCGCACGCAACTCCTCAATTTCTTCAAGCTAGACGATGATCGGCGTCTGGTCGACCTGCCGGGCTACGGATACGCAAAAGTACCTATCCCGTTGAAGCTGCATTGGCAGCGTCACCTGGAGGCGTATCTGGGTGGCCGCGAGAGTTTGAAGGGCTTGATTCTGATGATGGACATCCGCCATCCGATGACCGACTTCGACCTGCTGATGCTCGACTGGTCCGTCGCCAGCGGCATGCCGATGCACATCCTGCTGACCAAGGCCGACAAGCTCACTTACGGCGCCGCCAAAAACACCTTGCTCAAAGTGCAGTCCGACATTCGTAAAGGTTGGGGTGACGCGATCACCATCCAGCTGTTCTCGGCCCCCAAACGCATGGGCCTGGAAGAGGCTTACACCGTGCTGGCCGGCTGGATGGAATTGGCAGACAAAGGCGCTGAACTCGCGGAATAACTTTTCTGCGGGCAAAAAAAACCCCGGACTTCGTATGGGGAGGGGAAGTTCGGGGTTCAAGTTCCGGACCGCTAGGGCGGGGTCCAGATATCTGCCAACACTTAACACAACATAGGAGCATTGAAGGGCTTCACCACCCATTCAGTAACTCTGAGTAGCAGTTCACGGGTTAAGTTCCGGCAGGTTCAAAAAACTATTGGAAATAACTGACGGCAATATCTGATCTAAAGCACTCTGCCACCACGCTGGGTGGTGGCAAATCCCCGGAATCAGTGCGCTTCGTCCCAGTTATCACCGACGCCCACGTCCACCACCAAGGGCACGTCCAGCGCTGCTGCTGCACTCATGTGCTCGCGAATTTTCTTGCTCACCTCTTCGACCAGATCCTCACGCACCTCAAGCACCAGTTCATCGTGCACCTGCAGGATCACCTTGGCATCCAGGCCAGACTCGGTCAGCCAGTTATCCACCTGCACCATCGCCTTCTTGATGATGTCGGCCGCCGTACCCTGCATTGGCGCGTTGATCGCCGTGCGTTCCGCAGCAGCACGCTCCTGAGGTTTGTTGGAGTTGATATCCGGCAGATACAGCCGACGCCCGAAGAAGGTCTCGACATAACCCTGATCAGCCGCCTGCGCACGGGTGCGCTCCATGTACTCACGCACACCCGGGTAGCGGGCGAAGTAGACATCGATGTAGGCCTTGGCCGTCTTGGTGTCGACGCCAATATCCTTGCCCAGTTTCTGCGCACCCATGCCATAGATCAGGCCAAAGTTGATCGCCTTGGCGCTGCGACGCTGATTGGAGGTGACCTCGGCCAGCTCAACCTTGAACACTTCCGCCGCCGTCGCCGTGTGCACATCCAGGTCGTTGCGGAAGGCATTCATCAGCCCTTCGTCCTTGGACAAGTGCGCCATGATGCGCAGCTCGATCTGCGAATAGTCCGCCGCCAGCAACTTGTAACCCTTGGGCGCAACGAACGCCTGGCGAATCCGCCGGCCCTCGGCGGTACGCACCGGAATGTTCTGCAGGTTCGGATCACTGGAAGACAAACGCCCGGTCGCCGCCACTGCCTGGTGATAAGACGTATGAATACGCCCGGTACGCGGGTTGATCTGCTCCGGCAGACGGTCGGTATAGGTGCTCTTCAATTTGCTCATGCTGCGGTACTGCATCAGCACCTTGGGCAGCAGGAAGTCGTCCTCGGCCAGCTTGGCCAACACCTCTTCGGCCGTGGAGGCCTGGCCCTTGCCGGTCTTCTTCAAGACGGGCAAACCCAGCTTCTCGTAGAGAATCGCGCCGAGCTGCTTGGGCGAGCCCAGGTTGAACGCCTCACCGGCAATCTCGAACGCCTCGCGCTCCAGCTCGACCATCTTGTTACCCAGCTCGATACTCTGGATGCCCAGCAGCTCCTTGTCGACCAGCGCCCCCTGGCGCTCGATACGCGCCAGCACCGGCACCAACGGGATTTCGATATCCGTGAGCACACTCGCCAGGCTCGGGATGGCTGACAGTTGCGCAAACAGCTCTTGGTGCAGGCGCAAGGTGACATCGGCGTCTTCCGCCGCATACGGACCAGCCTGTTCCAGCGCGATCTGGTCGAACGTCAGCTGCTTGGCGCCTTTGCCCGCGATGTCCTGGAAGGCAACAGTGTCGTAGTCCAGGTACTTCTTGGCCAGGCTGTCCATGTCATGCCGGGTCGCCGTGGAGTTCAGCACGTAGGATTCGAGCATGGTGTCGAACGCAACGCCGCGCACGGTTATGCCTTGCGCTGGATCGCCGCCGATGGCGCAGTTGGCCAAAATGTTCATGTCAAACTTGGCGTGCTGGCCGACCTTGAGCTTGGCCGGGTCTTCCAGCAGCGGTTTGAGCGCCAGTAATACCGTGTCGCGATCCAACTGCGGCGGCGCATCGATGTAGGAATGGGTCAGCGGAATGTAGGCCGCTTCATGGGGCCGTACGGCGAAGGAAACCCCGACCAACTGCGCCTGTTGCGCGTCGATCCCGGTGGTTTCGGTATCAAAGGCAAACAATTTGGCGTCGTTGAGCTTCTTCAGCCAACGATCGAATGTCGCCTGATCGAGGATCGTGGTGTAGCTCGCCTCGACAGGCGTCGCCGCAACCGCTTCAACAACCGCCTCGGCTGCTGGTGCCGCGCTGAGCTCCACACGCTTGGCATCGCGCTGAACCTCATCGATCCAGCTCTTGAACTCAAGCAGCGAATAGAGCTCCAGCAGTTTTTCGCGATCCGGCTCAATCAGGTGCAAGTCATCCAGGCCCACGTCCAGCGCCACGTCACACTTGATCGTCGCCAACTGGTAGGAAAGAAACGCCATTTCCTTGTGCTCTTCCAGCTTGGCCGGCAACGTCTTGGCGCCCCGGATCGGCAGGGTCGGCACAATATCCAGCTGCTCATACAGCTCTTTGATCCCGCCGTTAACGCCCACCAGCAAGCCGGACGCCGTCTTGGGACCAATGCCCGGAACACCCGGGATGTTGTCGGAGGAGTCGCCCATCAGCGCCAGATAGTCGATGATCTGCTCCGGAGCGACGCCAAATTTCTCCTTTACGCCCTCGATGTCCATCGAGCTACCAGTCATGGTGTTGACCAAGGTAATGTGCCCGTCGACCAGCTGCGCCATGTCCTTGTCGCCGGTGGAAATCACCACCGGTCGGTTGGCCGCCGCACTGCTGCGGGCCAGGGTGCCGATCACATCATCGGCCTCGACGCCTTCGACGCACAGCAACGGGAAGCCCAGTGCGATCACGCTCTGGTGCAGGGGCTCGATCTGCACCCGCATGTCATCGGGCATGCTCGGGCGGTTGGCCTTGTACTCGGCGTACATGTCGTCGCGAAAGGTCCCACCCTTGGCGTCGAACACCACCGCGAACGGGCTGTCCGGGTACTGCTTGCGCAGGCTTTTGAGCATGTTCAACACGCCCTTGACCGCACCGGTCGGCAGGCCTTTGGAGGTGGTCAGCGGTGGCAGCGCGTGGAAGGCGCGGTACAGATATGAAGAACCGTCCACCAGGACGAGGGGGGCTTGGCTCATGAGCAGGATCAACCTTTTCGGCGGGTCAGGCGCTAGAATAGCCGGACCAATGACGACAAAGGGACAAGGTTATCATGCGTACAGCGAATCGCTTGTTGTTGACCGGCTTGATTGCATTCTTGCCGCTGGCCGCCACGGCAGCCGACAGCGCGCCCTCGGGAGACCCGGATGTCACGATCCGCACCGAAGGCGACAAAGAAATCCGGGAATACCGCCAAAACGGCTTCCTGTATGCGATCAAGGTAACCCCGAAAGGTGCGCCTCCGTATTTCCTGGTACGCGCGGACGGAACGGATGCGAACTTCATCCGCTCTGACCAGCCGGATATGCTGATCCCGTCATGGAAGATCTTCGAATGGAAATGATTTCTTAACTTCAATTGGCGCCGCGCACCGCGGCGCCCGTACTGGCAGTTTTAACCATGTCTGTGTTCACCCCCCTGGCTCGGCCCGAGCTGGAAACCTTTCTCGCCCCTTACGGGCTCGGCCGCCTGCTTGATTTCCAGGGAATTGCCGCCGGTAGCGAAAACACCAACTTCTTCATCAGCCTGGAACAGGGCGAGTTCGTCCTGACCCTGGTTGAGCGCGGCCCGGTCGCGGAAATGCCGTTCTTCATCGAACTGCTCGACGTGCTCCACGACGCCGACCTGCCCGTGCCTTACGCACTGCGTACCACCGACGGCGTGGCCCTGCGCGAACTCAAAGGCAAACCGGCGCTGCTGCAACCGCGCCTGGCCGGCAAGCACATCAAGGACGCCAACGCTCAGCACTGCGCCCAGGTCGGCGACCTGCTCGGCCACCTGCACCTGGCCACGCAAGGCGAGAAAGTGCTGGAGCGCAAGACGGATCGCGGTCTGGACTGGATGCTCAGCGAAGGTGCACAGCTGATTTCGCACCTCAACGACGCCCAGCAGCGCCTGCTGCAAGACGCGTTGACCGAAATCGACACTCACAAAGCCGAAATCCTCGCCCTGCCACGCGCCAACGTTCACGCGGACCTGTTCCGCGACAACGCGATGTTCGAAGGCACGCACCTCACAGGCCTGATCGACTTCTACAACGCCTGCTCAGGCCCGATGCTGTACGACGTGGCAATCGCCTTGAATGACTGGTGTTCGGACGCGGACGGCGTGCTCGATGGACCGCGCGCCCGCGCATTGCTGGGCGCCTACGCGAGCCTGCGACCGTTTACGGCGAAAGAAGCCGAGTTTTGGCCGACCATGTTGCGCGTGGCGTGCGTGCGGTTCTGGCTGTCACGCCTGATCGCTGCCGAGTCGTTTGCCGGGCAGGATGTGCTGATCCATGATCCGGCCGAGTTCGAGCACCGTTTGGCGCAGCGCCAGCAGGTCACTCTGCAACTCCCCTTCGCCCTCTAAAAAGGGTCACTCGGTCAAAAATGTGGGAGCGGGGGGGGGGGTGGGGGGGGGGGGGGGGGGGGGGGGGGGGGGGGGGGGGGGGGGGGGGGGGGGGGGAGGGGGAGGGGGAAAA
>NZ_JBWKPU010000033.1:0-35227 GCF_059418405.1 Pseudomonas sp. GW821-FHT09A09 | reverse complement strand
CGATAGCGGTGGGCCAGCAACAGAGATGCTGGCTGGTCTGACGCTATCGCAGGCAAGCCAGCTCCCACAGGATCATGCGGTGACGGTTAGAGCGACTCCAGACAACCCGCCAGATCATTGCCCAGCTTCTCCAGCACCTGCTCATACCCCTGAGCGGTGGCGGGCGTGTACCCACCCAACGCATCCAACTCCGCCAGCTTCACCGGCAGACCCGCCACCAGCGTCTCAGCCAAGCGCGGGCGCAGTGGCGGCTCGCTGAACACACACGTCTTGCCCACTTCCTGCAATCGCGTGCGCATCGCCGCCACGTGCTGGGCGCCCGGCTGCACTTCGGCGGCCACACTGAACACGCCGGTGTGCTTGAGCCCGTAAGCGTCTTCGAAGTAGTCGAAGGCTTCGTGGAACACAAAGTAAGGCTTGTCACCCACGGTTGCCAGGCGAGCCTTCAGACGGGCATCCAGGGCATCCAGACGCTCATCGAACGCCTTCACGTTGCTCTGGTACCGTGCGGCATTGGCCGGGTCGGCAGCGCTAAGGTCCGTTGCCATGCGCGCTGCGATCACGCGGGCATTCACCGTCGACAACCACAGATGCGCATCCAGGCTGCCTGGTCGGTGATCGTGATCATGTTCGTCGGCATCATCGGCATGAGAGTGGCTATCTTCGGCAAAACGACGCAGTTTCATGCCAGGAAGATCCTGCACGGCCACGGTCGGCAAGCTACGCCCCTTGAGCACGCGCGGCAGGAAGCTCTCCATGTCCGGCCCGATCCAGTACAGCAGGTCCACCGACTGCACACGCCGTACGTCGGATGGGCGCAACGCATAGTTATGCGGCGAGGCACCCGGTGGCAGCAACACTTCCGGAATAGCCACACCCTCCTGCACAGCAGCGGCAATCAGCTGCAACGGCTTGATGCTGGTCAGCACCTTGACCTCGGCCTGAGCGGCACCCGCAATGAACAAACTGGTGACAAATACGACAAAAACGGGAAAAAGTCGGGACACGATGACCACTCAATGGCGTAGGAACGGGTAACATAATAACGTCTCTATCAAATGTCTGTCGCCGCTCATGCCTAAAACACCGCTTGCCAGCCGTCCCCATGACCACTCTCACTGCGTGCATACCGCGCTGTCGGAAGCCGACACCCTCTGCACGCAGAAGGGTTTGCGCCTGACCGCCCTGCGTCGTCGCGTGCTGGAACTGGTGTGGCAGAGCCACAAGCCGCTGGGCGCCTACGACATCCTCGGCGTACTCAGCGAGCAGGATGGCCGCCGCGCCGCGCCGCCGACCGTATACCGTGCGCTGGACTTCCTGCTGGAAAACGGCCTGGTTCACCGCATCGCCTCGCTCAACGCCTTTGTCGGTTGCAGCCACCCGGAACATGCGCACCAGGGCCAGTTCCTGATCTGCCGCGAGTGCCACGCCGCCATCGAGCTTGAACAAAAAAGCATCAGCGACGCCATCATCAAGAGCTCTGCCGAGGTCGGCTTCAAGGTCGAAGGGCAAACGGTCGAAGTGGTCGGCCTGTGCTCGGGCTGCCAGGGGGCTTGATGAGCAATGCGTTAATCCGCCTGGAACAGGTTGGGGTCACGTTCGCCGGGCAAAACGTGCTGGATAACATCGCACTCAGCGTGGAGCCGGGGCAGATCGTCACCCTGATCGGCCCCAACGGCGCCGGCAAGACCACCCTGGTGCGTGCGGTGCTTGGCCTGCTCAAGCCCGACAGCGGCACGGTATGGCGAAAACCCAAGCTGCGCGTCGGCTACATGCCCCAAAAATTGCACGTCGACCCGACCCTGCCACTCTCCGTGCTGCGCTTCCTGCGCCTTGTGCCGGGTGTGGACCGTACCCGCGCACTGGCTGCGCTCAAGGAAGTCGGCGCCGAGCAGGTGATCGACAGCCCGGTGCAAAGCATTTCCGGCGGCGAAATGCAGCGCGTGCTGCTCGCCCGCGCACTGTTGCGCGAACCCGAATTGCTGGTGCTGGATGAGCCCGTGCAGGGCGTCGACGTCGCCGGCCAGGCCGAGCTGTACAGCCTGATCACCCGCCTGCGCGACCGCCATGGCTGCGGCGTGCTGATGGTCTCCCACGACCTGCACCTGGTGATGAGTACCACCGACCAGGTGGTGTGCCTCAACCGCCACGTGTGCTGCTCCGGCCACCCGGAACAGGTCAGTGGCGACCCGGCCTTTGTCGAGCTGTTCGGCAAGAACGCCCAAAGCCTGGCGATTTACCACCACCATCACGACCACGCCCATGACCTGCACGGCGCCGTAGTAGACGATCCCGCAACACCCCACACCCACGTTCATGGAGATAGCTGCAAGCATGGCTGATTTTCTGCTGTACGCCCTGCTGGCAGGCTTGGCTTTGGCGCTGGTGGCGGGCCCGTTGGGCTCGTTCGTGGTCTGGCGGCGCATGGCCTATTTTGGCGACACGTTGTCCCATGCCGCGCTGTTGGGCGTGGCCATGGGTTTCCTGCTGGATGTCAGCCCGACCATCGCCGTGACCGTAGGCTGCCTCTTGCTGGCGGTACTGCTGGTGACGCTGCAACAGCGCCAGCCGCTGGCCTCCGACACCCTGCTCGGCATCCTGGCACCCAGCACACTGTCCCTGGGCCTGGTGGTGCTGAGCTTCATGCATGAAGTGCGCATCGACCTGATGGCCTACCTGTTTGGCGACCTGCTGGCAATCAGCCCCACCGACCTGGCCTGGATCCTCGGCGGCAGTGCCGTGGTGCTGGTGTTATTGGTCACCTTGTGGCGCCCACTGCTGGCGATCACTGTGCACGAAGAACTGGCCACGGTCGAAGGTTTGCCCGTGCCGACCCTGCGCATGGCCCTGATGCTGTTGATCGCGGTGGTGATCGCTGTCGCGATGAAGATTGTCGGCGTATTGTTGATCACGTCGCTGTTGATCATTCCCGCAGCCGCCGCCCAGCGTCACGCCCGGTCACCGGAGCAGATGGCCATCGGCGCCAGCCTGTTGGGGATGCTTGCAGTGTGCGGGGGCCTGGCGCTGTCCTGGTTCAAGGACACGCCGGCCGGGCCATCGATTGTGGTCACGGCCGCCGCCCTGTTTCTGCTGAGTTTTGTCCTGCCCCGTCGAGGGGTGTAGACTTGCTCGCTTTTTGCGCAAATAGAGAGTCGCAGGAATGAAGCCGTTCACCGCCCGTTATCTGCTCCTTGCCGCATTTTCCCTGCTGCTGGGCGCCTGTCAAAGCACACCGCCCGCGGCCCCCGAGGTCCCGGACGCACGCGCTGCGGCCATCGCGCAGCTGGAGCAAAACCTCGCCAGCAGCGAGCTGGCCACCGCCGAAGACGAGTTGGCCGCACTGCAAGCCCAGTCGCCCAACGACCCGACGCTGGAGCCCTACCAGCGCCAATTGGCCGAAGCCTACCTGCAGCGCAGCCAGATCGTGCTGCAAAAAGGTGACGTCAACGCTGCTGCCACGGCCTTGAGCCGCGCTCGCGCCCTGATGCCAAAAGCGCCAGCACTCACCGGTGGCGTCAACAGCGCCATCAGCCACGCCCGCAAAGCCGAACTGGATAAAGCCGAAGCCGCCCTGAAGGCCGCCGAAGCCAAACCCGTCGCCAAGGTCATCGACCCGGCCGCTGAAAGCACGACAGTGGCACTGAACCTCACGGATATCGAAGAACTGCGTCATCAACTCGATGCCATCGCTACCGACGTGGTGAACTACCACTGCGACGTGAGCATCCAGGCGCCACGCACCGAGGACTACCCGTGGTTGGCCACACTACTGACCAAACGGGTGAAGCGCATTGATTCGGCGTATGACTTGAAGATTCACCGGCAGATCTTGAAGAAGATCCCGGCGCAGATTGTGTTGATTCCGCGCAAGGCGCAATAAAGCAAAAAGCATCGCAGGCAAGCCAGCTTCCACACTTGAATGTATTCACACTTCAAATGTGGGAGCTGGCTTGCCTGCGATGACAATCTAGCAGTCAACCAAACGCTTAAGCCGGAATCGCCTTGGCCTTAGCCTCCCGATCCCAGACTCGATGCTGCGCAATCGCCGCCACAAACGCTTTCAACGCCTTGGCATCCCCGCCCACGATCAACCCCGCATCCGCCTCCAGCTTGAGCAGGTCCACCAACTGCTTCGCCTCACCGGCCACCGCAATCGCCTTCAGATGCTTGTAAGCCTCCAGCAGGTAATGCAGCGCCACGCCATCTTCACTCAAGGCCTTCACCGATTTCGCCCCACCCGGCACAAACACCGCGTCGAACGCCACCGACGGCAAGCCTTCCATCGACGCGTCCACCGGCAGGCTCTTGCCATCCGCCGTGGTCACCGGCGCCGACGTCGGCCCCAGCAATTTGGCATGGGCACCTTCGGCCTTGAGCACTTTCTTCAGCGCCTCGATCGCCGCGCCGTCCACGCCGTTGGCCGCCAGGATCGCCACCTTGCGCGTCTTGATGTTGCCGGGCAGTAGATTGGCTTGGCTCAAGGCTGGTGAGCGCGACAACGAGGTTTTGCGCTCCGGCACCGTGCCTTTTTTCGGCACCGGCAACCCGAGGTTCTGCGCCACACGCTTGGCAAGCTCGAGGTCAATGTTGGCCAAGATCTCATTCACCTGTCGCGCTCGAATGAACTCACGCTCCACCTTGCCCAGTTCAAAGCTGTAGGCCGCAATGATGTGCTCTTGCTCGTGCTTGCTCATGCTGCGGAAAAACAGGCGCGCCTGGGAGAAGTGATCGCCAAACGATTCACTGCGCTCGCGCACCTTATGGGCATCGATGCGCTCGTAGTAAGACTCGAAACCACCGTCCTGTGCAGCGGGCGGCGTTTCCTTCGGCCAGCCACCGTCGATGGAGTTGGGCTCATACGCCGCACGCCCCTTGTCTATCGTGGTGCGGTGCATGGCATCGCGCTGGCCATTATGGAACGGCGCCACCGGGCGATTGATCGGCAACTCATGGAAATTCGGGCCACCGAGTCGGCTGATCTGCGTATCGGTGTAGGAAAACAGACGTCCCTGCAGCAACGGATCGTTAGAAAAGTCGATACCCGGCACGATGTGCCCAGGGCAGAACGCGACCTGCTCGACCTCAGCGAAGAAGTTATCCGGATTGCGGTTCAGCACCATCTTGCCCAGCGGGGTGATGGGCACCAGCTCTTCAGGGATCAACTTGGTCGGATCGAGAATGTCGAAGTCGAACTTATGCTCGTCCTCCTCGGCAATTACCTGCACGCCCAATTCCCACTCAGGGTAATCGCCCATCTCAATCGCTTCCCATAGGTCGCGGCGGTGGTAGTCGGTATCTTTACCGGCGAGCTTTTGCGCTTCGTCCCACACCAGCGAGCAGGTGCCAGCCGTAGGACGCCAGTGGAACTTAACAAAGTTGGACTGGCCTTCGGCGTTGATGAAGCGGAAGGTGTGTACGCCAAAGCCCTGCATGCTGCGCAGGCTTTTAGGAATGGCCCGGTCAGACATGGCCCAAATCACCATGTGCGCCGACTCTGGCTGCAGCGACACGAAATCCCAGAACGTATCGTGGGCCGAGCCACCTGTAGGAATCTCGTTGTGAGGCTCAGGTTTTACCGCGTGAACAAAGTCAGGAAACTTGATCGCGTCCTGAATGAAAAACACCGGCATGTTGTTGCCGACCAGGTCGAAATTGCCTTCGTCGGTGAAGAACTTCACCGCGAAACCGCGAACGTCGCGCACGGTATCGCCGGAGCCCCGAGGCCCTTGCACAGTGGAAAAGCGCAGAAATACTGGGGTTTTATGGCCGGGATCCCGCAAAAACCCGGCCTTGGTCAGCGCCGAATGGTTTTCATAGGTCTGGAAGTAGCCATGGGCACCTGTACCCCGCGCATGCACGATGCGCTCCGGAATGCGCTCGTGGTCAAAGTGCGTGATCTTTTCACGCATGATGAAATCTTCCAGCAGCGAAGGCCCGCGTGCGCCGGCCTTCAAGCTGTTTTGATTGTCGGAAATCTTCACACCCTGGTTGGTACGCAGGGCCTGGCCGGTAGCGTCGGAGCGGAATGCTTCCAAGGCCTGAAGTTTGGCGTTGGTGTTCTTGCGGTCCAGGGTATCGGTGCCGGCGAGTTCGCTCTTTGGCTTTTTCGTGCTCATCAGTCAAAACTCCTTATTCGGACCCAGGCACGGCACCTGGGTGATCGGGCTGCCTAAGTAGTGACTGATGGGGTTTTGGCCCGTTCCTTTTTTATGACCTTTGATCGCGTTATTGCCAAATCGATGGATGAATGCGAAATAAATGCTAAGAAAGACTATACGGACAGGCTAAAATGCGCGCCCGGCTAACCGCTGATCCCTTTTCCATGCGCCCCACAAGGTTCGCTACGTGATCGAGTTTCATAACGTCCATAAAACCTACCGCGTCGCCGGTAAGGATATCCCCGCGCTGCACCCCACCAGCCTGCGCGTCGAGAACGGCCAGGTGTTTGGCCTTATCGGCCACTCGGGTGCGGGTAAAAGCACCCTGCTGCGCCTGATCAACCGCCTCGAGGAGCCAAGCGGCGGCCAGATCACGGTGGATGGCGAAGAAGTCACCGCCCTGGATGCCAACGGCCTGCGCCGTTTCCGCCAGCAGGTCGGGATGATCTTCCAGCACTTCAATTTGCTGGCGTCCAAGACCGTCGCCGACAACGTCGCGCTGCCACTGACCCTGGCCGGCGAATTGTCGCGCAAGGAAATCGACCTGCGCGTGGCTGAACTGCTCGCCCGCGTTGGCCTGTCGGACCACGCCAGGAAGTACCCGGCTCAGCTGTCGGGCGGCCAGAAACAACGCGTCGGCATTGCCCGCGCCCTGGCGACCAAGCCAAAGATCTTGCTGTGCGACGAAGCCACCAGCGCCCTCGACCCGCAGACCACCGCCTCGGTGCTCAAACTGCTGGCCGAGATCAACCGCGAATTGAAGCTGACCATCGTGCTGATCACCCATGAAATGGACGTGATCCGCCGCGTGTGCGACCAGGTGGCCGTGATGGACGCCGGCGTGATCGTCGAGCAAGGCTCAGTGGCTGAAGTATTCCTGCACCCACAGCACCCGACCACCAAGCGCTTCGTGCAAGAAGCCGAGCAGGTCGACGAAGGTGAACAGCGCGACGTGTTCGCCCACGTGCCGGGTCGCATCGTGCGCCTGACGTTCCAGGGCGAAGCGACCTACGCGCCTTTGCTGGGTACCGTCGCCCGTGAAACAGGTGTGGACTACAGCATCCTCGCCGGTCGTATCGACCACATCAAAGACACGCCCTACGGCCAACTGACCCTCGCCGTCACCGGTGGGGACATGGAAGCCGCCTTCGCCCGCTTTACCGCGGCTGACGTCCACATGGAGGTCCTGCGCTAATGGACGTTTTGTTGAGTTTCTTCGCCAATATCGACTGGTCGGAAATCTGGCTCGCCACCGGCGACACCATGACCATGCTGTTCGGCTCACTGTTCTTCACCGTGGTGCTCGGCCTGCCGCTGGGCGTGCTGCTGTTCCTGACCAGCCCGCGCCAGCTGTTCGAGCAAAAAGGTCTGTACGCCTTTCTGTCGTTGATCGTGAACATCCTGCGCTCGCTGCCGTTCATCATCCTGCTGATCGTGATGATCCCCTTCACCGTGCTGCTCACCGGCACGTCGCTGGGCGTGGCCGGTGCGATCCCGCCGCTGGTGGTCGGCGCGACGCCGTTCTTCGCACGCCTGGTGGAAACTGCCCTGCGTGAAGTGGACCGCGGCATCATCGAGGCCACCCAGTCCATGGGCGCTACCACGCGCCAGATCATCACCAACGCCTTGCTGCCCGAAGCACGCCCCGGCATTTTCGCGGCGATTACGGTGACGGCGATTACACTGGTGTCCTACACGGCAATGGCCGGTGTGGTCGGAGCCGGTGGCTTGGGTGACCTGGCGATCCGCTTTGGTTATCAGCGCTTCCAGACTGATGTGATGGTGGTCACCGTGGTGATGCTGTTGATCCTGGTGCAAATTCTGCAAACCGTCGGCGACAAGCTGGTGGTGCATTTTTCTCGAAAATAACGGCCATTGCCGGCCACAAGCCGGCACATGCCCGAACAAGGAGCTTGTTGGATGAAAAAACTACTGGTTGCTTTCGCCGCCGTTGCCGCGTTTTCCGCCCACGCCGAGACCATCACGGTCGCTGCGTCGCCTGTGCCCCACGCGGAAATCCTGGAGTTCGTGAAACCTGCACTCGCCAAAGAAGGCGTGGATTTACAGGTCAAGGTCTTCACCGACTACGTGCAGCCAAACGTACAGGTGGCTGAAAAGCGCCTGGACGCCAACTTCTTCCAGCACCAGCCGTACCTGGATGAATTCAACAAGGCCAAGGGCACTCACCTGGTGAGCGTTGGCGCGGTGCACCTGGAGCCCCTGGGCGCCTACTCCAGCAAGTACAAGAAGCTGGACGAGCTGCCAAACGGTGCCAACGTGGTCATCCCGAACGACGCCACCAACGGCGGCCGTGCCCTGTTGCTGCTGGCCAAGAACGGCCTGATCACCCTGAAGGACCCGACCAACATCCTGTCGACCATCAAGGACATCACTGCCAACCCTAAAGGCCTGAAGTTCCGCGAACTGGAAGCAGCCACCCTGCCGCGCGTGCTGACCCAGGTCGACCTGGCGCTGATCAACACCAACTACGCGCTGGAAGCCAAGCTGGACCCGTCCAAGGACGCCCTGGTGATCGAAGGCAGCGACTCGCCTTACGTGAACATCCTGGTCACCCGCGAAGACAACAAGGACTCGGACGCCGTGAAGAAGCTGGTAGCAGCCCTGCACACGCCTGAAGTGAAGCAATTTATCGAAGAGAAGTACAAAGGCGCGATCAAGCCAGCGTTCTGATGTAACCCTATCTCCCAAACACCGGAGATCAAAAAATGTGGGAGCGGGTTTGCCCGCGATTACGGAGTGTCAGTCACCGAACAGGTTAGCTGGCCCACCGCAATCGCAGGCAAGCCAGCTCCCACAGTTGTTTTGCATTGCTAAGCCGGTGCTCAAACCCGGCACCCCCCTGTAGGAGCTGGCTTGCCAGCGATGAGGCCAGCAAGATCACCTCCGGTCTCAAAGGCCCCATCGCCGGCAAGCCGGCTCCTACAGGGGGTTGTGTTGGCAGTGGGATAAGCGCAAGGCTTATGGACGCTTCAACAACACCGGCAACTGCGCCACCAATTTCTGGTTATTCAACGGCGCCCGAATAAATCCACGCTGAGTCCCGTCGGGACCGATCAAGGCCAGGTTGCCGCTGTGGTCGACGGTGTAGTTGGGCTTGCTGGTATCGGCCGGAATGAACGGAATACTCACCGCGTTGGAAACCTTCTGCACATCCTCCACGTTCGCGCCAGTCAGGCCTTCAAACTGCGGGTCGAAGTAACCCAGGTACTGCTTGAGCTGGGCCGGGGTGTCGCGGTTCGGGTCGACGCTGACCAGGATCACCTGCAACTTGTCCACAGCCTCCTTGGGCAGCTCGCTTTTGATCTGGCGCAGCTGGGCGAGGGTGGTGGGGCAGATATCCGGGCAGAAGGTGTAGCCGAAGAAAAGCAGGCTCCACTTGCCCTTCAGCTCATTGACCACCACCGGCTGGCCGTCCTGGTTCGTCATGGTGACAGGCGGCAACTGGCGGCTTTGCGGCAGCAGGATGATGCCGGCGTCGATCAGTGCGGTAGGGTCGCCCTGGCCTTTGCCCGAGAGCACTTTGTTGACGGTCAGGCCCATGATCAACGCGACGATGGCCACCAGGATGAAGACTGTTTTTTGAGTTCGAGTCATAGGTTCAACAATAAGTAGTGGTCTACGAGCAGGGCGATGAACAGCAGCAGCAGGTACCAGATAGAGTACTTGAAGGTGTTGATCGCCGCGTGCGGCTGAGCGCCACGGTACAACACCAGGGCCCATTGCAGAAAGCGCCCGCCCAATAGCAGCGCACAGGCCAGGTACAACAGGCCGCTCATGTGGATCACGTACGGCATCAGGCTCACCGCCAGCAGGGCGAAGGTATAGAGCAGGATGTGCACCTTGGTGTAGTGCTCGCCATGGGTGACCGGCAGCATGGGGATGTCAGCCTTGGCGTATTCCTCCTTGCGATGGATGGCCAGGGCCCAGAAGTGCGGCGGGGTCCAGGCGAAGATGATCAGCACCAGTAGCAAGGGTTCGGCGCTGACATGCCCGGTCACGGCCACCCAGCCCAACAGCGGCGGCGCGGCCCCGGCAAGGCCGCCGATGACGATGTTCTGCGGTGTCGCGCGCTTGAGAAAACCGGTGTAGATCACCGCGTACCCCAACAACGACGCCAGCGTCAGCCAGGCGGCCAACGGGTTGGTAAACGCCAGCAGCAGGGCCAGCCCCGCCACCGCTAGAAACAACGCAAACGCCAATGCAGCCGGCGGCGACACACGCCCTTCGGCCAGCGGGCGCTTATGCGTGCGCGCCATCACCGCATCAATGCGCCGGTCCACCACATGGTTCACCGCCGCCGCGCCACCGGCACACAGGGCGATCCCCAGGTTGCCAAACACCAGCACCGTCCACGGCACCCCGGCACGGGTGGCAAGGAACATGCCCACCAGGGAGGTGATGAGCATCAGCACCACCACTTTCGGCTTGGTCAGCTCCAAATAGTCACGCCAGATCGGCTGGCTGTGGCGTGCGCCGATCAAGGTCGCCATGGCATCTCTCCTTTAAGGGTGATGAGGCCCGATACGTGCTTGCGCGGAATGAAGCGCCAGCCAAATCGCGACGGATTGCGCACCCGGACCAGGCTGGTACGGGCGTGGTAATTGACCAGCACCAGGCTCAACAACAGCGCCGCGCCACCCGCGTTGTGCGCCACCGCCACGGGCAATGGCAGATGGAAATACACGTTGCTCAGGCCCAGGCTGATCTGCGCCGCCAGCGCGATCAGCAGCAGGCCCGCCAACCGCGTCATGCCCACCGCGCGCAGTTGCCAGGCCAGGCCCAGCAGCACCAGAGTCACGATGACCGCGCCGATACGGTGGGTTAGATGAATCGCCGTACGCGCATCGCTGTCGAGCTGCCCGCCCAGGTAATTGGGGCCGATGTGCTGGGTGAGGTGAAACCCATTGGCAAAGTCCGCGGCTGGCCACCACTGGCCGTGGCACGTGGGCAGGTCAATGCAGGCCACCGCCGCATAATTGGAACTGACCCAGCCTCCCAACGCGATCTGGCCGATCACCAGAACCAACCCCGCCGTCGCCCAATATTGCAGGCGCTTGGGCACGATCAAAGCGGGCAGCACGCCGGACAAGCGCAGGGTCAGCAGAAACAACAGGCTCAGGGTCGCAAAACCACCGAGCAGGTGACCGGTCACCACCTGCGGCCAGAGTTTGAGCGTCACCGTCCACATGCCGAACGCCGCCTGGGCGAACACCACCGCCAGCAGGAACAGCGGCAACTTCACCGGTTGGCCCGGATCACGTCGATGGCTCCATGAGCGCGCCGCCAACAGCCCGATCAACAACCCCAAGGTGCCGGCAAAGTAGCGATGGGTCATCTCGGCCCAGCCCTTGTCGGCCTCGACCGGTGTATCCGGGAAATGCAGCTCGGCATGGGCCAGCTGGGCTTCGGTCTTGGGCACGCTGATAAAGCCGTAGCAACCCGGCCAGTCCGGGCAACCCAGGCCGGCGTGGGTCAGGCGGGTATAGGCACCCAGCAGCACGACGAACAGCGCCAGCAAGGTGGCAAACAGCGCGAGGCGAAATCCAGGCTTGGCCATGACGATGCCCTTATCCGATGTTCGACAGTTTCAGCAGCAGGCGCAGGTCGTTGAGCAAGTCCTTGCCCTTGACCTTGGCGTCGTAGCGCAGCACGAGGTTACCGTGGGGGTCGACGATCCACAGTTGCGCGTCGCCGGGTGCGGCGGCGTCCTTGGTGAAGGTCGACAGGTCCAGGGGATAGCGTTGCAGTTGCGGGTATTCGGCCTTGAGCTTGGCCTCGTATTCGGCGCCGACCGGCTGCGCACTCGCCAGGGCATGGCTGGCGCGGGAGGCATCGCGCCCCAGGCTGATCTGCAGTTGGCGCGCGAGGTACACCAGTTGCTGGCAATCAGCGGCGCAGGCGGTGGGCGCAGTCACCAACAGTTGCCAGCGGTCTTCGTCGGCCTGCACGCCGATGTCGGCACGGGTCTGGCCGTTGCCGATCATCTCGCCGTGGTAACTGCGGCTGTCGGGCACCCAGAACTGCAGCTTGTACATGAAGGTGGCCAGCGCCATCGGGCCGATCACCATCATCAGGATCAGGATCAACTGCCAGCGGCCTTTGCGCCGGTCGGGCGTGGCAGGCGCATCAGACATGTTGAGTGGATTCATGGCCGCTCCCATGGTGCTTCTCCTTTTTGTTATGCCATCCGAGGTAGAGGTAAAGCGCCAACAGCGCCAAGGCCATGGCGAACCACTGCACGGCGTACCCCACGTGTTTTTCCGGGCCCATGGCGACCACCGCCCAGGTGGTGTCGTACGTACCGGGGCCGGCTTCTGCGCGCAGCTCGTAGGCAAACCCGCTGCGGCCCAGCTCGGCCCACAGGGCGGCCGGATGCAGCGCGGTGAGCAGGCGCGGCCACTGTGCGGTGGCCGGGTCGGCATGCAGCTGGAAGGTTTCGCCAGGGGCCACGTAGACCCAGGCATCGAGGTTCACCGGCTGGTCAGGGGTGGTGAAGACGGGCGGGACACGCCGGTCTGGCCAAGGCAGCCAGCCACGGTTGAGCAACAGCCATTCGCCGCTGGCCTGGTCGTGAAAGGGTTGCAGCAGTTCCACACCCGCCCGGCCGTCGCGCATGCGGTTGTCGAGCAACACGCTGTGTTCGGCATCGAACTGGCCGCGCAGGCGCACGCGGCGAAAGGCCGGGTCTGCCATATCGTTGAGCTGCGCACTGCTGACGGGCTCCGCCACGCGACGCTCGGCATAGCTGTCCACCAGCAGCTGCTTTTCATGGCCGCGCGACAGTTGCCAGAAACCCAGGCCCACCATCAAAGGCAGCAGCACCAGCACCACCAGCGTGGGTGCGAGCCCTGGGCGAAAGTCTTTTATGGCGGTGGCTATACTTGTTTTCATTGCCCGCCCATCTCCTCAATGCCCACCGCGCCAGGAACCCAACCATGCTCAAAGCCGCCATTGCCCTGATGCTGATCGCGACCGTCGCGAGCCTGTTCAGCGGCTTGTTCTTCCTGGTCAAGGACGAGGGCAACTCCAACCGCCTCGTCACCGCCCTGACCGTGCGTGTGGTACTGGCCGTGATCACCGTGGCGTTGATCGCCTGGGGCTTTTTCAGCGGCCAGCTGGTATCCCATGCGCCGTGGTAAGACGCGTCACAGTACGTAGACGAAGAAAAACAGGCCGATCCACACCACATCCACAAAGTGCCAATACCAACTGGCCGCCTCGAAACCGAACTGGTGCTCGGCATTGAAGTGCCCCTTGAGGATGCGCATCAGCATCACGAACAAAATGATCGTGCCGATAGTCACGTGGGCGCCATGAAAGCCTGTGAGCATGAAGAAGGTCGCGCCGTACACGCCGGAGCCCAGGGTCAGGCCCAGCTCTTTATAGGCATGCATGTACTCCTCGGCCTGGAAGCCCAGGAACGCCCAGCCCAGCAGCACGGTGATCGCCAGCCAGATCTTCAACGCCCCGCGATGACCTTTGCGCAAGGCATGGTGCGCCAGGGTGATGGTCACGCTGGAACTGACCAGCAGGATCGTGTTGACCAACGGCAAGCCCCACGGGCTGATGGTGCCTTCGGGCGGCGGGTACAGTTTCGGGTCAGGGTTGTTGAGCAGCGGCCAGGTAAATTCGAAGTTCGGCCACAGCATGTGCGCGATGCCCTTGTGGCCTTCGCCGCCCAGCCACGGGCCGGACATGTGCCGCACATAGAACAGCGCACCGAAGAACGCGATGAAGAACATCACTTCGGAAAAGATGAACCACGTCATGCCCCAGCGGAACGAGCGGTCCATCTGCGGGCTGTACAAACCGGCGCGGCTTTCCTTGATCACCGCGCCAAACCAGCCGAACAGCATGTAGGCCAGCAACAGGCCGCCGACGAAGAAGATCCACGGGCCATGAGACTCCGGGCGCGCCGCCTTCAGGTCGTTGAACCACACGGCCAGGCCGTACACCGTGATCAACATGCCAAACGTAGCAATTATTGGCCATTTGCTTTGCGCTGGTACGTAGTACGTATCATGAGACGACATGTATTCGCTCTCCTGATTGAGGGGGCAAACAGTAGCTAGCCCCCGGTGTGGACAGCCACCGGCGGTTGGCGCGCAGTGATATCGAACAGCGTGTACGCCAGGGTCAAATGCTTCACATCCTTGGGCATGTCACGATCGACAATGAAACGCACCGGCATTTCGATGCGCTGACCTGGCTGCAGCACTTGCTGGGTGAAGCAAAAACACTCGGTCTTGTGGAAATACATCGCCGCCTCGGCCGGGGAAATGCTCGGTACGGCCTGGGCGGTCATGGGTTTATCCGTCGGGTTGTAGGCCACGAACAGCATCTCGGTGACCGCACCGGGGTTGACCACCACCTCATCGGCCTTGGAATGGAACTCCCAGACCATGTCGATGGCATTGGTGGACAAGAACTGCACCCGCACTTGGCGCGTGGGGTCCACCACCTGTTCGCCCTCGTACTGCCCGGCGGTCTTGCCGTTGATACCGAAGGCCTTGCACATCACGTCGTAGATCGGCACCAGGGCAAAGCCGAAGGCGAACATGGCCACCACCAGGATCAGCAGGCGGGTGACCAGCCGCCTGATCGGCACCGATTCAGCCATCACACACCCCCTCGCTGTTGATTTTCTGTGGGAGCTGGCTTGCCTGCGATAGCGGCCTTGCAGTCGAAAACATTGTCGACTGACACACCGCCATCGCAGGCAAGCCAGCTCCCACAGGAGACCGAGGTGACCCTCGACAGAGTGTTCATTTGACCTCCGGCGGCGTGGTGAAGGTGTGGTACGGCGCGGGCGAAGGAATGCTCCACTCCAGGCCTTCAGCCCCATCCCACGGTTTGGCCGGCGCAGGCGGGCCGCCACGGATGCACTTGATCACGATGAACAGGAAGAAGATCTGCGTGGCGCCGAACATGAACGCGCCGATGGACGAGACCATGTTGAAGTCGGCGAACTGCAGGTTGTAGTCCGGCACCCGGCGCGGCATACCGGCCAACCCCACAAAGTGCATCGGGAAGAACGCCATGTTCATGCCCACGAAGGACAGCCAGAAGTGCAGCTTGCCCAGGGTTTCGTCGTACATGTGGCCGGTCCATTTCGGCAGCCAGTAGTACGCCGAGGCGAAGATGCCGAAGATCGCGCCAGGCACCAGTACGTAATGGAAGTGCGCCACCACAAAGTAGGTGTCGTGGTACTGGAAGTCGGCAGGCGCAATCGCCAGCATCAGCCCGGAGAAGCCGCCGATGGTGAACAAAATCACGAAGGCCACGGCAAACAGCATCGGCGTCTCGAAGGTCAGCGAGCCTTGCCACATGGTGCTGACCCAGTTGAACACCTTCACTCCCGTGGGCACCGCGATCAGCAGGGTGGCGTACATGAAGAACAGCTCGCCCACCAGCGGGATGCCGACCACGAACATATGGTGCGCCCACACGATGAACGACAGGAACGCGATGCTCGCCGTGGCGTAGACCATCGAGGTGTAGCCGAACAGCGGCTTGCGCGAGAAGGTCGGAATGATCGAGCTGACGGCACCGAACGCCGGCAGGATCATGATGTACACCTCAGGGTGGCCGAAGAACCAGAACACGTGCTGGAACAGCACCGGGTCACCGCCACCGGCCGCGCTGAAGAAGCTGGTGCCGAAGTGGATGTCCATCAGCATCATGGTCACGCAACCCGCCAGCACCGGCATCACCGCGATCAGCAGGAAGGCGGTGATCAGCCAGGTCCACACGAACAGCGGCATTTTCATCAACGTCATGCCTGGCGCGCGCAGGTTGAGGATGGTGGCGACCACGTTGATCGCACCCATGATCGAACTGATGCCCATCAGGTGGATGGCGAAAATGAAGAACGTGACGCTTTCCGGCGCGTAAGTGGTGGAGAGTGGGGCATAGAAGGTCCAGCCGAAATTCGGCCCGCCACCGGGGGTGAACAAGGTCGACACCAGTAGCAGGAACGCGGCCGGCAACAGCCAGAAGCTGAAGTTGTTCATGCGCGGCAGGGCCATGTCCGGCGCGCCGATCATCAGCGGGATCATCCAGTTGGCCAGGCCGACAAACGCCGGCATTACCGCACCGAACACCATGATCAAGCCGTGCATGGTGGTCATCTGGTTGAAAAACGCCGGTTGCACGATCTGCAGGCCCGGCTGGAACAGTTCGGCACGGATCACCATGGCGAACGAGCCACCGAGCAGGAACATGGTGAAGGCGAACCACAGGTACATCGTGCCGATGTCTTTATGGTTGGTGGTCAGCACCCAGCGCATCAAGCCTTTGGCGGGGCCGTGGGCATGGTCGGCATGACCATGGTCGATCACAGTGCTCATGGCCGTTCTCCTGCAAGCGAGTGGGCGGGGCGGTTCAGGGCATACGCAGTGAGGGCTGTCATTTGCTTTGCGCCTGTTTCAGAGCCAGCACGTCTTTGGGCGTGACCATGTCGCCTTTGTTGTTGCCCCACGCGTTGCGTTCGTAGGTGACGACGGCGGCGATGTCCACTTCCGAGAGCTGCTTGCCAAACGCCGCCATGGCGGTGCCGGGCTTGCCGAAATACACGCGGTGCAGGTGGTCTTCCTTGGCGCCGGTAGCAATCGGCGAACCTTTGAGCGCCGGGAACATCGGCGGCAGGCCCTGACCTTCAGCCTGGTGACAGGCCACGCAGGTGGTGTGGTAAACCTTGTCGCCGCGGGCCACCAGCTCTTCCAGCGTCCACTCTTTGGAGGTCAGTTCCTTGAGCTTGGCGGCTTCTTCCTTACGCTCGCCGAGCCAGGTGTCGTAGTCGGCCTTGGACTTGACCTCGACCACGATGGGCATGAAGCCGTGGTCCTTGCCGCACAGCTCGGCGCACTGGCCACGGTAGATGCCGGGCTTCTCGATGCGGGTCCAGGCCTCGTTGACGAACCCGGGGATCGCATCGCGCTTGACCGCAAAGGCCGGCACCCACCAGGAATGGATCACGTCGGCCGCCGTCACCAGGAAGCGCACCTTGGCACCCACCGGCAGCACCAGAGGCTGGTCGACTTCGAGCAAATAGTGCTCGCCCTTGGTGGCCTGGTTGTGGATCTGTTCGGCGGGCGTGGCCAGGTTGCTGAAGAACTCCACGTCCTGGCCCAGGTATTTGTAGTGCCACTTCCACTGATAGCCGGTGACCTGGATATCGATATCCGACTCACTGCTGTCGTAGATGTTGATCAGGGTCTTGGTCGCCGGAATAGCCATGGCCACCAGGATCAGCAGGGGCACCACGGTCCAGAGGATTTCCACGGTCGTGCTCTCGTGGAACTTGGCGGCCACCTGGCCCGTGGACCGTCGGTGCAGGATCATCGACCAGAACATCGCGCCAAACACGACAATGCCGATCACCACACAGATCCAGAAAATGGTCATGTGCAGGTCAAACACGGCGTGGCTGACTTCAGTCGCCCCTGGCGCCATATTCGTTGTCCAGGCGGCTTGCGCCTGGCCGAATACTGACCACAACAGTAGGCCCATCCAAACGTGTGGATGTCGCGTCATTGCGGGTTCCCCTTTATGTTTCTTGTTATCCCGCCGGTTTGCACCTGCGGCGAAGGGAGCGGCTTCCATACTGCTTACAACCGCCTTGCCTTGCCTGCTTCATGCAGTTGGGCGTCATCAGCTAATTGCGTACAAATCCGAGTATAGACACGCCCTGCAACCCCGCAATGTGTAGGGGCAAATGAGCGAAAACAGACGGCCGGAGCCAATAAAACCGGGGGCGGAATCGTTTATCCGACGAACGATGGCAATTCGATATAACGGAGGCGCATAACCATGAAATAATTATGACAAATGCGTCTGAGGCGCTCGTATAAACGAGCTACCTTATCCTCTCCCTTTTCCTACGCCTGCATCACTGGAGCTTTCATGAACACCGCCGCATTGCGCGAGCAGATTTCCCGTGCCCATCAACACGAAGCCAGCACTGGCCAGCTTGCCCAGCAACTGGAAACCCAATTGCCGCACCTGCATTCGGCCATCTCTTTGGCTGACGGTGATCGCAACATTGTCATGACCCGTTTTGTTACCGCCTACATCGACCTCGTCCCTGACTTGCTGGACGCCGCCAATGACGTGGCCCGCGAAGCCGGCATTGAAAGCCAGATCAAGCCGGTACTGAAAATCGCCGAGCATTTCTTCCTGCAGCCACCTGCGATCCTGGCCGGCCACGAAGGGCTCGACGGCCTGCTGGACGAGGCCTACCTGGCCCATCGTTTGGTGGAAGAGGTCAACGACCTGTACATCAAACATTTCGGCCAGCCGTTGATTCCGGCGGACACCACGGTTGCCAACCTGATCGCACACCAATTGATTGGCGAGCAGTTTGCCAACCAGCTGGATGAAGCGGTGCACCTGGCCGTGGATGAAATGTTGAACGAAGACAGCTTTGCGCTGGAGTCGGTCGAGGCCTACCGCGAGACCCTCAAGAGCCCGGATACGGAAGCCGCGTGGAAGCGCTGGCCGTGCCTGTCGCGCCAGCTAGGGGTTGAGTTGGCGCTGGATCAGCCGGCCTGACACATCCTTTGTAGGAGCCGGCTTGCCGGCGATAAGGGCCTTGAGATTTCGGTGATCTTTCGGGCCTCATCGCTGGCAAGCCAGCTCCTACAAGGGGTTTGTGGTGGTCAGGCAGGCGCTGAGCCCAGGCCTGCCGTCGTCCGCTCACGACCTTCCAGCCGTCGCTTCAAGCCGCGCGCCTCGATCACCAGCGTCGAGCCCTTCGCCGCGTTCGCACGCCCCCATTCTTCCAGCAACTCCAGGCAGGAATGGTCGATGTAACTCAGGTTGCTCAGTGGCACATGCACGGTCGTCCCGGCAGGCACCGTTGCCAGCACCTGAGTCAACGCCGGCACTTTCAGAAAGGTTGCCGCACCGACCAACCGCAATTCCATCTCGCCGTCCTGGGGCAGGTCGATCAAGCTGACTTTCAACCGTGAAGCCTTGAGGGCCAAGGTGACCAGCGTCAGCCCGAAGCCGATCAGTACACCCGTCAGCAAGTCGGTAAACACGATCGCCAGTGCCGTCGCCGAATAGGTCAGCATCGGCATCCGCCCATAGCGCCCCAGCGCCTTGAACGCCTTGAGGTCGACCAGCTTGATCCCGGTGTAAACCAGCACGCCCGCCAGGCTCGCCACTGGAATGCTCTGCAGCACGCTCGACAGCAACAGCACAAACGCCAACAGCCAAAGACCGTGGAACATCGCCGACAGACGCGTCGTCGCCCCGGCTTGCACGTTGGCCGAACTGCGCACGATCACACCCGTCATCGGCAAGGCGCCGACCAGGCCGCAGAGCATGTTGCCTACACCTTGAGCGGATAATTCCTTGTCGAAATCAGAACGCTGACCGCTGTGCATACGGTCGACCGCAGCGGCGGACAGCAGAGTTTCAGCACTGGCGATAAACGCGACAGCAAAGGCGGCGATCAGCAGTTGTGGGTCCGCCAGGTTCAGGAGGTCACTGGGGCGCAGCCAGTCAATGGCGTCCGCGAGGTTTTCCGGAACCTCCACGCGCTTGACCTGCAAGGCCAGCACCAGGCTCACCACCGTGGTCAAACCAACACCCAACAAGGCTCCCGGTACGAAACGCAGGCTTTGCGGGCGTAATTTATCCCACAGGTACATCACCAGCATCGTCGACAACCCCAGCAGCCCCGCTTGCCAGCCAAGGCCGCCACCCAGCGTCGGAAGGGCTTCAGCCAGAGCCGCCGGGAACCCGGCCAGGTTATCCAACCCCGAAGGCTTGGGCGCGCCATCGAGCATCACGTGGATTTGCGACAGCACGATCAGCACACCAATCCCCGCCAGCATTCCATACACCACCGCGGGTGCCGTGACGCGGAACCAGCAACCCAGGCGCAGGCGCCCGGCGACCAATTGCAGGAAGCCCGCCAGCAAGAGGATCGGCCCCAGCATCAGCATGCCGTGCTGACGCACCAGCTCGAATACCAGCACCGCCAACCCGGCAGCCGGGCCGCTGACCTGCAGGGGCGACCCCGCCAGCCAACCCACCACCAGGCCACCGATGATCCCGGTAATCAGGCCTTTGGCCGGCGGCATGCCGGACGCAATCGCAATGCCCATGCACAAGGGCAGGGCGACCAAAAACACAACCACAGAGGCGAGCAGCTCCCGCGGCAGTACAGCTTTCAATTGAGCAGCACGCATGATGACTCTCCCGAGGCATTCGCCGGGCGTGGCAACGCCTGGCTGCTCTATTGGCAGCCATCGCGTTACCCGGCAGGGAAGTGTTTTAGAAGCGCGCTTTAGGCGTCGCGCAAGGGATCGGCCCGTCGCCGCTCAACGAGCGGAAGGCCGACTGGTCGGCATCGTAGGCGCGGATCTCGCTGGTCTCGATGTTGTAGATCCAGCCGTGGATAAACAATTGACCATTGGCCATGCGCGAAGCCACGGAAGGGTGGGTGCGCAAATGTTGCAACTGGGCGATGACGTTTTCTTCAGTCAGCACCTTCATGCTCTCGCCTTCGTTGGCGCAGTCGCAGTTGTCCTCAACCATCGACCTGGCGACCTCGGCATGCCGCAGCCAGGCCCTGACCGTCGGCATCTTCTCCAGGCTGGCAGGGTTGAGTACCGCGCGCATGGCACCGCAGTCGGAGTGCCCACACACGATGATGTGCTGCACGCCCAAGGCGAGCACCGCGTACTCGATGGCAGTGGAAACACCGCCGTTCATCTGCCCGTAGGGCGGCACCACGTTGCCGACGTTACGGGTTACAAACAGATCGCCTGGAGAGCTTTGGGTAATCAGCTCAGGGACGATGCGCGAGTCGGCGCACGTGATGAACATCGCCCTCGGGCTCTGGGCCGTGGCGAGTTTCTTGAACAGTTCTTCCTGTTGGGGGAAGACGTCGTGATGGAAATGCAAAAAGCCGTCAACGATATGCTTCAGCGCTGCATCGGCGGTTTCCGCCACCTGAGGGGCTGATGCCGACGCAGCCAACGGCTGTTTATCCTTGTCACTCATGATTCATCCTCTTGATTAAGGCAGGGGGAATATTCAGGCCAGTTCGACGCCGGCTCAGGGCAATAGTTGTGAAATGCCACAAAAGCCGGCTCGCGACCCATCAGTCACTCGCTGAACAAGGTAACCATCGAAACTTAATTCAAACTGAACAAACCGCTCTAGATCGCGGGTTTCAGTGATGTCAATGTGCGACCATTCCTACAATAAGAACGCTCTTATCCCTAATAGTCTACCTATAACAATGCCATCTGCCTGCCCGGCGGACAGAACGCCGTGCAATCCAGATTAAACCCCTCACGACGATTGAGCCCCAGGCGTTTGATCGCCTTGCTGAAGCGCTGGGCCAGCAAATCGGCAAACGGCCCCTCACCGCGCATACGCACGCCAAAGCGGCTGTCATACACCTCGCCACCGCGCACTTGTCGCACCAGGCTCATCACATGGGCCGCTCGCTGCGGATAATGCGCCGCCAACCATTCCTCGAACAGCGGCGCCACCTCAAGGGGCAGGCGCAGCATCATGTAGGCCGCACTTTGTGCACCGGCTGCGTGGGCCTCCGTGAGCAGGCTTTCGAGCTCGCTGTCGTTGATCATGGGGATCATCGGCGAGCACAGCACACCCACCGGGATACCCGCCTCGCGCATCACGCGAATCGCCCGCAAACGCGCCTTGGGCGCCGCCGTGCGGGGCTCCAGGATGCGCTTGAGTTCGTCGTCCAGGCTGGTGAGGCTGATCATCACCGCCACCAGTCGCTGCCTGGCCAACTCAGTGAGCAAGTCGAGGTCACGCAGGATCAGCGAGCCCTTGGTGATGATCGTCACCGGGTGCCGGTAGCGCAGCAGCACTTCAAGGGTTTGCCGAGTGATCCTGTATTCGCGTTCGATGGGCTGATACGGGTCGGTATTGGAGCCCAGGTTGATCGGCGCACACACATAGCCCGGCTTCGACAGCTGCTGCTCCAGCACGTCAGCAGCGTTGCTCTTGGCGATCAACCTGGTCTCGAAATCCAGACCGGGAGACATGTCCCAATACGCATGGCTAGGCCGCGCGTAGCAGTAGATACAGCCATGCTCACAACCCCGGTAAGGATTGATCGAGCGATCAAACGGCAGGTCCGGCGAGTTGTTGCGGGTGATGATGGTCTTGGCCGTTTCGATGCGCACTTCAGTGCCCTGGGTGGGTGGCACTTCCTGATACCAACCGTCGTCCTCAACCACGCTGACGGTGGGCGCGAAGCGGTTGTGCAGGTTGGTGGCAGTGCCCCGGCCACGGGGCGGCAACGGAGTAGACATGAAAACGCCTCGATACTGTTTTTATATACAGTATCGAGGCGCAAGGGTTCTGACCAGTGCCGTTTGGCGGTCAGGTACGCGTCAGTGTTTTTGCGTCACTTGGCCCAGGTCATCGCCCGAGGTGGTGCGCATGTCGTTCTTGCGCAGGTCCGCCACGTCGCTGGCCTTCACAGGTTCGCCCTTGTTACCCCAACTGCCACGCACGAAACTGACCACATCTGCCACTTCCTGGTCCGACAGGCGCCACGCAAACGCCGGCATGGTGAAGGTGGACGGCGCCGCGTGAGTGGCCGGCAAGGTGCCGCCGTTCAACACGATGTTGATCAAGGACGTGGCATCCGCCGTCTGCAACACGGGGTTACCCGCCAGTGCCGGAAACACGCGCGTGTAGCCGTGGCCGTCGGTGCGGTGGCAAGCCGCACAGTTGTCGATATACACCGAGGCGCCGGGCTTGCTGTCATCGCCTTTCCACAGCGCGTCAGCCACCTGCTTGTCGTACAGGTGCGGCTGATCTTTCGGGTCCACCGCCGGCAGGCTTTTGAGGTAACGAGCGATAGCGGTCAGGTCATTTTCCGACATGTACTGCATGCTGTGGACCACCACGTCGCTCATACCGCCAAACACCGCGCTGCGATCACTGCGGCCGGTCTTGAGGAATTGCACCAGTTGTTCCTCGCTCCAACTGCCGAGGCCGTCCTTGTGGTCACCGCGCAGGCTTTTGGCGATCCAGCCTTCCAGTGGCGCGCTGCCAGACAAGAACGCATTGCCGTCAGTGGCACTCAGGGCTTTCTCCTGCATGGTCAGGGCACGCGGCGTATGGCAGGCACCGCAGTGGCCCAGGCCTTCCACCAGGTAGGCGCCGCGGCTGATCACCGGGTCGGCAGCCGCCTGTGGCTGCGCCTCTGCAACCCCCGGCGCGAACATCCACCGCCATGCCGCCAACGGCCAGCGCATGCTCAGGGGCCAAGGAATGTCGCTGTCCTTGTTCTCTTGGGCAACCGGTTCCACCCCCTTCATGAAATACGCATACAACGCCTGCATGTCGCTATCGCTGACGCGTGCGTAAGACGGGTAGGGCATCGCCGGGTAAAGGGTACTACCGCTCTTAGCGACGCCATGGCGCACGGCCTTGTCGAAGTCTTCGAAGCTATAACCGCCCAGGCCGGTTTTGTCCGGGGTGATGTTGGTGGAATAGATCACGCCGATGGGCGTTTCCATCGGCAGGCCACCGGCGAAGGGTTTACCGCCCTTGGCGGTGTGGCAGGCCACGCAGTCACCGGCGCGGGCCAGGTATTCGCCCTGCTTGATCAGGTCGGTTTCAGCCGCGCTCACAGAACAGCTGCTGAACAGCGCCAGGGAGGCGATAACGAGTGCTTTCATGGTCATCGCTCCTTATGCCTGAACCAGTGGGCCGGGGTTCTTCAGATACTGCTCGCGGATCGCCCGCGCCGACCAATAGGCCAGCGCCGCCACCAGGCCGGTCGGGTTGTAGCCCAGGCCCTGTGGGAAAGCAGATGCGCCGGGCACAAATACGTTGTGCACATCCCAGCACTGCAGATAGCGGTTCAACGCGCTGGTTTTCGGGTCGGTGCCCATGATCGCGCCACCGTTGAGGTGGGTGGTCTGGTACGACGCGGTGTTGAAATGTTCCCCGACTTTCTTGCCCAGCAACGCAATGGCCTTGGGGTTCATCGCTTGCGCGACCTTGCCCATTTTCTCGACCATGAAGCGGTTCATCTTGATGTCGTTTTCCTGCCAGTCGAACGTCATCCGCAACAACGGCAGGCCGTAGGCATCGCGATACACCGGGTCCAGATCCAGGTAGTTGCCCCGGTAGGATTGATGGGCTCCATGAGCGTCCATCGACACTTGGTGGGTGTAGTAATCGGCGGTAGCGCGCTTCCAGGCACTGCCCCAGGCCGGGGTGCCCGGGGGGTTGGAAGTACCGGCAATCGGACGGCTGCCCGCCTGGTTGACCCACATCGGCGAGCCGCCTACGAAACCATGCGGTCCGTGGTCGAAGTTGTCGGCGTTGAAGTCGTCAATGGCCACGCCATTACCACCCGCACCGATGAAGTTGTTGGTGTGGGTGTCCTTGTCGAAGAACGCCTTGATGGTGGCCATGTTCTGGTAGGCGAAATTCCTGCCTACCACGCCTTCATTGGTGATGGGGTCGTAAGGTTTGCCGATACCCGACAGCAGCATCAACCGCACGTTGTTGAACTGGAAAGACCCGAGGATCACCAGGTCGGCCGGCTGCTCGCATTCCCGGCCCTGGCCGTCGATGTAGGTCACGCCGGTGGCCTTGCTCTTGGTGCTGTCGAGGTTGACCTTGAGCACATGGGAATTGGGCCGCAGCTCGAAGTTCGGCACCTGGCGCAACGCTGGCAGGATGTTCACGTTCGGCGAGGCCTTGGAATACATGTAGCAAACGTAGCCGCTGCAGAACCCGCAAAAATTGCACGGGCCCATCTGCGCGCCGTAGGGATTGGTGTACGGCCCCGACGTATTGGCGGATGGCAGGTTGTAGGGTTTGTAGCCGATCTCGGTAGCGGCTTTCTGAAACAGCTGTGCAGAGACGGTGTTTTTCTGCGACTCCAACGGGAACGGGTTGGAACGATCTGGCGCATATGGGTTACCGCCACGGCCTTCACCCACCAACTGCCCCTTGACCGTCCACGCCTGGCCCGAAGTGCCGAAAACCTTCTCGGCGTAGTCGAAAAACGGCTCCAGCTCTTCATAGCTGACGCCGAAGTCCTGGATGGTCATGTCCTTGGGAATGAAGTTTTTGCCATAGCGCTCTTCGTAATGGCTGCGCATACGCAGCTCAATCGGGTCGACACGAAAGTGCACGCCTGACCAGTGCAAACCTGCGCCGCCCACGCCATTGCCCGGCAGGAACGCGCCCAACTGACGGTTGGGCAGGGCGACGTCATTCACGCTATGGCGAATGGTCACCGTCTCTTTGGAAATGTCCTGGAAGAGTTTTTTACGCACACTGTAGGTCAGTTCGTCGATGACCTGGGGATAGTTGCCGTCCGGGTAAGTGTCCTGCATCGGGCCGCGCTCCAGCGCTACCACGTTGAGGCCCGCTTCCGTCAGCTCCTTGGCCATGATCGCGCCGGTCCAGCCAAAGCCTACGATCACCGCGTCTACTTTCTTCATGATGGTCGCCACGTTTATGCCCTCTCGCCGCGAATGGAAACTGCCGGGAAGGGGTATTGCTCGTTGCGTTCAACCCAGTCCATGAAGTCGGCGCGGGCGCCGGGGAAACCGATCATGGTCCAGCCGACCATGCCTTTGTTGCCGCCGTGGATCGGGTCGCAAAAGAACCCTTCCTTGGTGTTTTGCAGCAGCAGGTTAAAGAACATTTTCGGTGGCACCGCCTCGAAATGCTCGCTCACTTCACTGCCGCCAGCCTCCAAGCGACGCAACATATCGTCTCGGGTAGCGCTGTCTTGCGCAGCAAAAGCTTTCCCGTTGAATGCCTTCGACCACGCATCCGTGGCAGCGATACCCAGGCGATAGATTTCCTTGGGCACCAGTTTGGACTGCCAACCCATCTCTGGCGCGGCGTCGGCGTTGAACGGGCCTTGCATGAACCACAGTGCGCCACTGGCGTAAGGCGTGTTCATCTGGCGGTCGATGTATTCCGGCGCACCGGCTTCCAGTGCACCCGGGCCCTGGTCATCCGCAGGAATCAGCTGCGCGACGGCAGCGTTGATGAAGGCCCACTCTTCGGCCGTGAAGTAGGTCGGCTCATAGGGCTTTTCGCTGGCGGGTGGTTTGGCGGGAGCGGCCTGGGCCGGCTCCGGTGTCGCCATCAGCATCGAGCCACCGAGGCCGGTGCTGGCAACCGTGACCATCGGGATCAAGGTCAAGGATTTGCGCAAAAAGTCACGCCGGGGGTTGTCTTGATCTTGATCAGACATGGGTGCACCTCATCATGTGGTCACGGGTTTTTCAGCCGCTTCTGAGAGCAGCGTGAAGGCTTGCCAGGGCATGGGATCCAAGGGGATAGAACACACTGGCAATCAATAGTTACAAATGATAGCAGGCTAAGCATCGTAGAGAATCGATTCAGCGGCGAAAACAACGGATCAGATACCCCTGTTCACGATTCTTTGACGCACACCTCACACCCCATTCACCCCGCAAAGACCACTCTGGGCGCCATCAACACACCCTTATCTGGTCATATCGCGCATGTTCACTCTCCGATTGCTGCCTGCTCTCAGCCTGGCGTTTCTCGCACTGTTTATCGGCACCTGCGCCCAAGCCGACGATGCAACGTCTATTCGCCCGCCCGAATGGGCCCAGCCCGTGGGCAACCAATTCAACCTGCACCAGATGACGCCAACGCTGTATCGCAGTGCCCTGCCAGACAGCAACGCGCTGCCTGTGCTGGAACAAATGAAGATCGGCACAGTGATCAACTTCCTGCCGGAATCTGATGCACCTTGGCTGAAGTCCTCTGATATCAAACAGGTGCAGTTGTCTTATCGCACCAACCATGTCGACGATTCCGACGTGCTCGCGGCGCTCAGGGCGATTCAGGAAGCCGAAGCCAACGGCCCGGTGTTGATGCATTGCAAACACGGCTCTGACCGCACCGGCCTGATGGCCGCGATGTACCGCGTGGTGGTGCAAGGCTGGAGCAAGGAAGATGCGCTGAACGAGATGACCCAAGGCGGCTTCGGCAGCAGCAACGGCTTCAAGGACGGTGTTCGCTACATGATGAAGGCGGACATCGCCAAGCTACGCACGGCACTGCAGAACGGGGAGTGCAGCACCAGCGCCTTTGCCCTGTGTTCAATGAAAAGCTGGATGAACACGGCCAATTCCGACACCTGATTTCAAGGCGCGCTCGCCGAGGGCTCCCCTGAAAACAAGTGAACCGACTCAAGTAACGAACGAGAGTGGCCAGGAGCGAGCACCTGCTCGCGAAACGCTCGACCCGTCGCGGCATTGAAAACACCTTCGCGCTCAAATCTTTTGAAGGCTTTATGCGCCAGCACATCAGACCATTGGTAGGCATAAAACCTACCTTCATATCCCGATACTAAATGGCTGAAACCATTGACATAACGCACAGTGTCCAGCGCCGGCAGGTGACCGACTTCACGATTGGCACTCGCAAATACTTGTTCAATGGTACGTCCATCGCCCTGTGAGCCGTGTACTTCGATATCAAACAATGCCAGCGTCAACGACTCTGCCCGCTCCCAGGAAGACTGGGTATCGGCATACAGGGCTTGTTGCCGAGCCATCGCCATGGGCAAAGACACCCCCGTTTTGAAATGGCTGGAAAGCCATACGAGACAATCCGGCGAATCACACCAGCGCTCAAAGAACTGGCCGAAAAATTCCGCGCTGTCCATACCTGAGTCATCGGTGCCCATTTTGGTGCGGAAACCGACGCCCACCAATACTTGCTGCAAGCAATGACCGAACTCATGAAAAAGGATCTTGAGTTGCCGATGCCCGAGCAAACTCGGCTCATCGGGGGTACCTTCAAACTGAGTGAACAGCACAGCCATCGGTTGCACCCTGCGACTTTCAGCCGTGGTCCAGCGGTTCCTCAACGATATTGCATAGGGATAATCCCCGTCATTTTGTCGATACGGCACAAAAAAGATCTGCCCCAGCACTTCACCATGCTCTGTTACCTGAAAGAGCCGGACCCCGGGCGCCCAAGTGTCGAAGCCATAAAGCTCGCTGATTTCGATGCCAAACAGCTGCTGCATAAGCGCAAACAACCGATACAAGGTGTTGTCGAGTGGAAAATAGACGCGCAGTTCGTCTTCGCGAACCCCGCTGGTTCGTTGCCGAATGATTTGCGCCAGGAAGGCGAAATCCCAGGGTTGCAGGCTTTCCAATCCAAGCTCATGACCCAGCGTCTCAAGCACCTGTTTGTCATGTGCAAAGACCGCGCGTGATGACGTAATTTGGTCACGAATAAAATCCAGGACTTGATCCCCGGTCTCCAACATTTGAGGCTCGAGTGCCAACTGAACAAAATTGGCGTAACCCAGTAGCGTGGCTTTCTGATGACGGCTGACCCTCAGCATTTGCCACAAGGGGCCATTGTCGAACTGCCCAGCGTGCGGGCCCAGATCAGAAGCACGCGTGTTGTAGGCAACGAAAATCTCCTCTCGCAATGTTCGATCCTGCGCATAAGCCATGCATTCCCGGTAAATCTCTTCATTCAGGGTTATAAGCCAACCCTGCAAGTTAGCCGCTCGCGCCTTCTGTGCCATCCGTGCTTTGAGGGCAGGAGTGAGCCCATGCAATCGCGATTCATCGCTGATGTGTTTGCGCCACGCATTGTTAGCCTGTTCCAGTCGGGTCAGGAACAATTGCTGGAGACCGGCAATTTCATGGTCGAGCGTCACCCGTTTTTTCTGCACAGCCGGTTCCAGCTCAATGCCGGCCAGCCGAAATTTTTTCAGCGTGCGCTTCAGCAAACTCTGGCGGGATGCATCAAACAGCGCCGCAGGTGAACTCGCGGCCAAGGCTTTGTAGCAGTCGTACAGCCCTTGATTACCCGTTAGCTCTTGGGTGAACGCTGAGGCCCGAAAAGTGGCTTGCGCACTGGCCTCCAACCACTTTAGGTCGGTATGGGTGCTGTCGAGGATGTAAATCACCGTTAACACCTCGTCAATGCGGGAGGTAATGGCTTCCATCGCCAACATCAAATCATCCCAGTTTGGGTGGTGTTGCTGGCTGGCAATGATGCGGGCTACTTCGGCGCGACTGCACAGCACAATTGCGTCGATGGCAGGCACAAGGTGCTCGGCACGGATGGCCGAGAAAGGCGGCAGGTGATAGTCCTGTAACAGGGGGTTGGGGTCCGGCATGGTGCTTCCTTGATAACCGCAAACGGGAGCAGCCATCCTGGAACACGCGACAGAATCGAGGGGAGTAGATGCTTAATGCTCTTCGCCCTGAAACCTGTGTTTCAGGGCAAAAAAACATCAAATCAGTCAGTCTTTTTTCAGCTTCGGATTGGGGAAAAACTGCACCGCCTGCACCTTCGGGTCCGCCGGCGCTTTCAACGCCGACGTATTCACCCGCGTGCCCAATTCCTTGGGCACCGACAAGCCCTGGTCATTCAGCGTGTCGGTATAACCGCAGGCCACGCACTCGCGGTGCGGCACGTTGTCCTCGGTCCACATTTTCAACTTGTCCGGTTCGCTGCACGCCGGGCAGACCGCCCCGGCGATAAATTGTTTCTTGGTAATCACAGGCCCTTCACTCATGCTGCCGCGTCCTCACTCAGGCCGCTGTGGCGCAAGAGTGCGTCAATCGACGGCGCGCGTCCGCGGAAATCGACGAACAGCACCATCGGCGCCTGGGAACCGCCACTGGCCAGGATCGCTTCGCGGAAGGCACGGCCGGTGTCGGGGTTGAGCACGCCGTCTTCTTCGAACTTGGAGAAGGCATCGGCCGACAGCACTTCCGCCCACTTATAGCTGTAGTAACCCGCCGCGTAACCACCCGCGAAGATATGCGCAAAGCTGTTGGGGAAGCGGTTGTAGGCCGGCGGACGCATTACCGACACCTCATCACGCACACCCTCCAGCACCTGGGCAACACTGCGGCCGTCGCCGTGAGTGGCGTGCAGCTCGAAGTCGAACAGCGAGAACTCCAACTGGCGCACCATCATCAGGCCAGATTGGAAATTCTTGGCCGCGAGCATTTTTTCCAGCAGGTCTTGTGGCAGTGGTTCGCCACTTTCGTAGTGGCCGGAGATCAGCGCCAGGCCTTCAGGCTCCCAGCACCAGTTCTCCATGAACTGGCTCGGCAGCTCCACCGCATCCCAAGCCACGCCGTTGATGCCGGACACGCCGGCGTGTTCAACGCGGGTCAGCAAGTGATGCAGGCCGTGACCGAACTCATGGAACAGCGTGGTCACTTCATCGTGGGTCAGCAGGGCAGGCTTGCCGCTGTCGGCCGGAGTGAAGTTGCACACCAGGTTGGCCACCGGGCTTTGCAATACGCCATCGATCGTGCGGCGGCGGTCACGCGCGCCGTCCATCCACGCGCCGCCACGCTTGTTGGCGCGGGCGTACAGGTCGAAGAAGAAGCGGCCCACGTGCTGGCCGTTTTCTTTGATTTCAAACAGGCGGACGTCCGGGTGCCAGGTGTCGAAGCCTTTTTGCTCGGCGATCTCGATGCCGTACAGGCGTTGCACGATGGCAAACAGGCCGCCCAGTACTTTGTCGATGGGGAAGTAGGCACGCAGGGCTTCCTGGGACACGCTGTAGCGCTGCTCGCGCAGTTTTTCGCCGTAGAAACCGCTGTCCCAGCTTTGCAGGTCGGCGCAGCCTTGTTCTGCGGCGTAAGCCTTGAGCTGTTGCAGGTCTTGAGCGGCAAACGGCTTGCTGCGCTTGGCCAGGTCGCGCAGGAAGCTCAGCACCTGGTCGCTGGACTCGGCCATCTTGGTGGCCAGGCTCAGCTCGGAGAAGGACGCGTAGCCCAGCAACTGAGCCAGTTCCTGGCGCAGGTCGAGGATCTGCTCCATCACCGGGCCGTTATCGTTCTGACCGGCATTCGGGCCTTGGTCCGACGCACGGGTGCAGTAGGCTGCGTAAACTTCCTCACGCAGTGCGCGGTCCTGGGCGTAGGTCATCACCGCGTAATAGCTCGGGAACTCCAGGGTGATCAGCCAGCCGTCGAGGCCCTTGGCCTGGGCAGCGGCGGCCATCTGCGCCTTGGCCGAGTCGGTCAGGCCGGCGAGGATGGCTTCATCGGTAACGTGTTTGGTCCAGGCCTGGGTGGCATCCAGCAACTGGTTGGAGAACTTGCTGCCCAGCTCAGACAGTTTGCTCTGCACTTCGGCGTAGCGTTTTTGCTGCTCGAGCGGCAAATCGATACCCGACAGGCGGAAGTCACGCAGGGAGTGTTCCAGGATGGTTTTCTGCGCCACGTCGAAACCGGCGGCTTCCGGGCTGTTGGCCAAGGCTTCGAAGGCCTGGAACAGCGCACGGTTCTGACCCATCTCGGTGGAGTAGGCGCTCAACGCCGGCAGGCAGCTTTCGTACGCCTCACGCAATTCGGCGCTGTTGCACACGGCGTTGAGGTGACTGACCGGGCTCCAGGCAGCGCCCAGGCGATCATTCAGCTCGTCCATGGCCAGCACCAGGCCAGCCCACGTAGGGTTTTTGCCCTGGCTTTGCAGGATGCCTTCGATGGCGACGCGGTTGTCGGCGAGGATCTGTTCGATGGCCGGCTGGACGTGCTCGGCACGGATCGCCGAGAACGGGGGCAGGTCGTAGGACTGCAGAAGTGGGTTGTTCGCGCTCACGGTGGGTACCTTGGCTGAAGAAACATGTAAGAACAAAGATGGGGCCATCTTAATTACAATCAATGCCCACCGCAGCTATCAGCAGAAGAGAGAGAAGCTATCGTGACCCTTCGCACCTATCAGAACCACACGCCAACCCTGGGCGCCGGGGCTTTTGTCGATATTTCGGCGGTGGTGATCGGCGATGTCGAAATCGGCACCGACAGCTCGGTCTGGCCACTCACGGTGATCCGTGGCGACATGCACCGCATCCGCATCGGTGCCCGCACCAGCGTGCAGGACGGCTGCGTGCTGCACATCACCCATGCCGGCCCGTTCAACCCGGACGGCTTCCCGCTGCTGATCGGTGACGACGTGACCATCGCCCACAAGGTCATGCTGCACGGCTGCACCGTCGGCAATCGCATTTTGATCGGCATGGGCAGCATCGTGATGGACGGCGCCGTGGTCGAGGATGACGTGATCATCGGCGCCGGCAGCCTGGTGCCACCGGGCAAGAAACTCGACAGCGGCTTTTTGTACGTGGGCAGCCCGGTTAAACAAATCCGCCCGCTGACTGACAAGGAGCGTGCCTTTTTCACCTACAGCGCGGCGAACTACGTGAAGCTCAAAGACCTGCACCTGGCCGAAGGATTCGATCAATGACCCTGAATTACCCCACCGTGCTGTTCGACCTGGATGGCACCCTCACCGACCCGCGCGAAGGGATCACCCGTTCGATCCAGTACGCCCTCGGCAAGCTGGGCATCGACGAGCCGGACCTGACGAAGCTGGAACACTTCATCGGGCCGCCGCTGCTGCAAGCCTTCATGCAGTTCTACGGCTTCGATGAGGCCAAGGCGTGGGAGGCGGTGAATTTTTATCGCGAGCGCTTCAAGGTCACCGGCCTGTATGAGAACCGCGTGTTCGAGGGCGTGATGCCGTTACTGGAAGACCTGAGCAGCCAAGGCCGCCAGCTCTACGTGGCCACCTCCAAGCCCTGGGTGTTCGCCCGCGAAATCGCCCGGCATTTCGATTTCGCCAAGTATTTCAAGGTGATCTACGGCAGCGAGTTGGACGGCACGCGTACCAACAAGGTCGAGTTGATCGCGCACTTGATCAGCGAAGAAGGCCTGGACCCGGCCACCACCTTGATGATTGGTGATCGCAAGCACGACCTGATCGGCGCGCGCAGCAATGGCCTGGATTCGGCGGCGGTGGGGTATGGGTTTGGCAGCTTCGAGGAGTTGAATGCCGAGGCGCCGACTTGGCATTTTGAGACGTTGGCGCAGATGCATCAGGCGTTTTTGCAGCAGCCTTGAGATTGCCATCGCAGGCAAGCCAGCTCCCACATTTGACCGGGTTCCACATTTGAAATGGAGTCAACTGTGGGAGCTGGCTTGCCTGCGATGAGGCCCTAAGGCCCTCCACCCTCCAACTGTTTCAACGCCGCCTTACGCTGCGCCACCGGCAACCCACCCATCTTCTCCACCGCCGCAAAAAACCGCACCCAATCCCCATCCACCTGCCGAAACAACGCCGCAAACGCCGGTACCCACTGGTCATACAGCCCGAACGGCAACAGTCGCGCGTTGTTCATCGGCTGGTTAATCCACACGTCATAGCGTTTATCCCCGGCCCACTGGCTGTCGCGCATCTGCCGATAATCACGGCGCAAGCGCTCGAACTCTGCGGCCTTGGCCTGGCGCATCACATCGGTGGCCAACGGCTGGGCATACAGCGTTTCCAGGCGCTTGCGGGTGTCGAGTACCAGCCGGATAAACTGGTCGCGCTGCTTCAATGCCGCGTCGCTGACTGGCGCCAGGCCGCGTGCCGCACGCCATTGACGGGTGCCTTCCTGCTCGACGAAGTTGGCGTAGGACTCGTTGAACTCGGTGTCGTCCTTCACATAAAAACGCTGGTGCGCCAACTCATGGAATATCAGCGTGGCCAGGCGCTCATCACCCCAGTTCATCATCGAACTCATGATCGGGTCGTTGAACCAACCCAAGGTCGAATAAGCCTCCACCCCGCCAATCGACACGTCCATGCCCCGTTGCTGCAACAGCGCCGCCTCGCCACGCGCCGCGCCCTGGTTGTAATAACCGCGATAGGCCACGCAACCGGCAATGGGGAAGCAATGGGTTTCAGGTGAAAGGGAAAACTCCTGCGTGGCGAAGACATTCCAGACCACGTAAGGCCGGCCAATGTCGGCGTACAACCTGTAACTCTGGTTGTCGGGCAAATGCAGGTGTTCGCTGGCAAAGGCGCGCGCTTTCTGCGATTGCACCAGGTGCTCACGCAACGCCTGGGGGCGGGAAGGGTCGGCGATCACCTCGGCAACCGGCTCACGCGCACGCAGCAACTGCCATTGGCCGCTGGCCAACTGGCTGTAATAACTGACGCTGGAACAGCCGCTGAGCAGCACCGCCAGCAACCCTGGAAGAAAACGCCTGACCATGCCCTGAGCACTCCTGGGTTATTGGCTCGCCAGACTATCCTGCCTGCACGGAATTTTTCCATGGCGTGGCGTGTTTATACTCACAGGGAGTCTGCTGCCATCCGCGCCAGGCTCAATTCTTTCCAACCGTTGAGTGCCTGCCATGCGCCAGCTCTTGCTTCCCCTCGCCGCCGTGCTTCTCACAGCGTGCGCGACAACCCCGATCCCGCCGGCGGACCCGCACCAGGCCTGGGTCGACTTCATCACCCCGACACCCGGTGCCAAGCTGGTAATGGCCCAGCGCCTGGACGGCAAGAACCTCAACGATGGGCGTTTCTTCCAGGTGCCACCGGGCAGCCATGAGCTGATGGTGCGCTTCGATTTCGAGGTGAACACCGGCACGGGGATCGGCGGGCTGGACCAGACGCGCGACCGCACCTGCTTCATGACCCTGCAATACGACAACTTCCGGGCGGGGCAGCACTATCAACTGGAAGGACGCTCGCTGGCATTCACGCCCAACATCCGGCTGTATGACGCTGCTGGCAAGTTGCTGGCCGAAGAACGCAGTGTGAACTGCCTCTGATCAGTCGTTGTTTTTCTGGTAGATGATTGCCTTAGTGCCGTTCTCACAGCTGCCGACGACCATGGCCACGTCGTGCTTGTCAGCTTCTTCCTTGCTGACAACCTCCAAGGTGTAGGACGGCACGGCATTGGCCTGGATCTTGACCTCGATCTCTTTCCTGAGCTCTTCACAATCTTTTGGAGCGGCCACGGCCGAGGTGGCCAGAACACCGCAGATGATCGCCAAGGCAAAACGTTTCATGTGTGAAGCTCCCTGAATGCACTGCGCACGGGTGTGCGCCTAGGCTGCATAGCCTATAGGACCACATCGATGAAACACGAGTTCTGATTTGACGCAGATGTTTTAAACCCCACTGTAGGAGCCGGCTTGCCGGCGATGACGGCCTCAAGAACGATGCAAATCTGAGGGCCTCATCGCCGGCAC